>JAUYIQ010000016.1 GCA_030688205.1 Candidatus Curtissbacteria bacterium
CGAGGCTAAAATCTGATAGACTATTATTTCTTCTTGCCAAAATCCGTAAGGATTTTGAAGAGGAGAAATACGATTAAGTTTGAAATTCTATATAGAACGAAAACTATTTAGAGTTATTTCGACGAGGGGGTGTATTGTTTCGACAGGAATGCACATTAAAAACTGCAAGCCGAATACGATTCTAAAGTGCGTTATACTTTGAATCAAAATTTACGTGCAGAAGATAATTCTGACGCAAGACTGTTTGCCCTTACGGGTGGGCAGCCAGCTCTCGCTTTCGCTTAATATTTTTTAAGCAAAGCCTTAGAGCTTGTCTCTTTAATTTTTTCCCGGTGGGATTATTGAGGCAACAACTTAGCCGGGAGTAGTTACAATTAGTTGATCAATAATTGTAATGAAACTTTGATCTTTGCTTTGTTTCTGTTTGTTAATCGACAAAGAGGTGAGGCGAGATTTTAAAGATTAACTAAGCTTGTAGATGTTTTTAATTAGCTTTTCTTGGACACGAGCTCAAACTCGTCACCTCCACTTTAAAAAAATCCTTCCAAATTGGAAGGATTTTTGGTGTACACTTCGTAAGTGAACTTTATTTTAGATCTCCTTTTCCCTAAACGTTGTGTAACTTGTCGGAAATTTGGCGAATATCTTTGCCCGAATTGTTTTTCCAAAATTGAATTTGTCCAGAATCCGGTTTGTCCATATTGCGAGCGGCAGGCGGTTGGAGGCAAAACTCATCCAGGGTGTGCCAAAAGACTTGGTCTGGATGGTTTAGTGGTTGTTTGTAGATATCGGGGGCCAGTGAGAAATGCCATTATTAAAATTAAATACAAGTGGATTTACGATATCGAGAAAATTTTGGCTACAATTATCTCCCAAAATTTGTGGAAGTTTGATTTTCCCGCTGATTCAATTCTGGTTCCAATCCCACTACATGCAAAAAGAAAAAGGTGGAGAGGTTTTAATCAGGCAGAACTTTTAGGGAAGGATCTGGCGAGAAGATTTAAGCATCCCTATTTGGATTTACTTTTGAGAAACAGGTATACCAGGCCGCAGGTTGAACTTAAAAAAGATGATAGGAAAAAAAATGTCGAGGGAGCTTTTTCTCTTAAAAAACAAAGTGGAATTTATGGGAAGAAATTTATTTTGGTAGATGATGTTTATACGAGTGGTGCAACGATGAGCGAGTGCGCGAAAGTTTTGAAAAAAGCCGGAGCCTCAAGTGTTTGGGCATTGGCAGTAGCGCTTGGTTAGGTTTCTGTATTTCTGTTAAAATTAGCAGGCAATTCTTGGAGGAGTCGCATAGTTGGTCCATTGCGGGAGGTTGCTAACCTCCTGAGCCGTTAATTCGGCTCGCGTGGGTTCGAATCCCACCTCCTCCGCACTTTTGCAAAATTAGGCTTTTGTCTAATTTTGCAAAGAGAGGTGGTTGATAAGAACCCATTTGGGTTCGTAAATAGTGCAAACGGAGTGCACTATTCTACAACGAAGTTGCATATCCTACCTCCTCCGTTGCGTAACAGGGAGAGGTCGCATAGCCCGGTCTAGTGCGTTCGTCTTGAAAACGAATGTCCTCGCAAGAGGACCGTGGGTTCGAATCCCACCCTCTCCGCTGCGAGAAGATAGGTTCGTTTATAGTGCAAACGGAGTGCACTATACTAAAACTGCAAGTTTTACATCCTCTCGCCTCCGCTTTATGTTAAACTTTAATTAGATTAGCTGCTCAAATGCCCACATTCCACAAAAGTGAACTTCATGTTGATCATCAAACCGGGAGAGTGCTTTCCAAGGAAGAAATGGATGCCAAGCATCAAGCTGCACTCGAGGCAAAAAAAATAATTTCCTGGAAATCTTCAGACAGAATTTTTGTTGCCAGATCTAAAAAATATTTCACCAAAGTTGCACTTTACTCTCTTGTTTCCATTCTTGCTGTCATGGCTTTTGGTGAGTTTATTCTGGTTGGAGTAATTATCGCAATGGCTTTTGTAGTTTACGTTTTGGCTACTGCCGAACCGGAACTGATAGAACATAAGATCACCAGCATGGGAATTATTTCCGGAGGCCGCCCTTTTTTGTGGGAGGAGCTGGATTCTTTCTGGTTTGACAAAAAAGGTGACGAGAGACTTTTGCTGGTTTCAACAAAGCTTCATTTCCCGACACGCCTGATAATTATTTTAACCACTGTTTCCGAACGCACCCTTTTGGATATTGTGGAAAAGCATATTCACTTTCACAGCGCACCAGTCCACACCCTTATGGATAAGTGGGCTAATAAGCTTCAAAGTAAAATTAGTTTGGATTGAGGTATGAAGCTTGTGATGACTAAAACTTCAATCAAAGATAAGCTTGGATTAGATTAGTGATAAAAGAACCTTTTTTAAGCCGTTATCCTTCACATTTCCATTTAAACCCAACCATAAAAGCTTTTATAACTGCGGAAATGTTTTTCTGGTCCGGTTGGAATTTCCTTTTCCCTCTTTTGGGGATTTTTGTTGTTAGTGAAGTTGATGGAGGCACTCTTCAAGTTGCAGCAATGGCATACAGTCTCCATTTAATTGCCAGAGTAAGTACTGAACTTTTGAGCGGAAGATACATTTCAAAGGGTGGAGATAAGCTAAAGCTTGCAACAGCAATAGTGGGAGCTATTATCCTTGGACTTGGATATTTGGCACTACTAGCCGTTCGTTATGTGCCTTTATTGTATTTGGTCTACATAGTTCTTGGAATAGGATTTGGGATTTCGTCTCCTGCCAAATTCTCTTTGTTTTCGATGCATTTGGATAAGAATAAGGAATCTACTGAATGGAGTTTTTACGACGCATCATCGCTGATGGGCATGGCAATTTCCGGGGTTGTTGGTGGAGTAATTGCCAGCAGATTTGGGTTTGATGTTCTTTTTATCGTTGCAAGTGTAGTAAATTTGATTGGAATTTTCCCTTACTTTTTTCTTCTTGGAAAATACAGCAGAAATTAAACTGATATATTAACCTGATATAATTAGCACGTTTTTAGTATGCGCCTGTAGCTCAGTTGGATAGAGTGTTTGCTTGCGGAGCGAAAGGTCGGGCGTTCGAGTCGCCCCAGGCGCACTTTGATTTGTAGAACAAATCTCAGTGTAAACACACTGGAGGAGTACCCAAGTGGTTATAAGGGCACCGTTTCGAAAACGGTTGGGGCCGCAAGGCCCACGTGAGTTCGAATCTCACCTCCTCCGCCGCGTCGAAACTAAAATTTAAAATGCCAATAAAGCGAGTGTTTAGTGCCGGAGGAATTATTGTTAGGGACGATGATGGCCCGAAAGTTTTGGTGACTCAACATTCCAAACATCATGGTTGGGATTTTCCTAAGGGGCATCTTGAAAGTGGTGAGAGCAGCGAGCAGGCTGCGCTTCGTGAAGTTGAGGAGGAGACGGGAGTTAAAGCAGAAATAGTCGAGAAAGTCGGACAAACAGAATATTTTTATTTTGAAGCCGGGGTTAGAAATTTTAAAACAGTAGTTTATTTTTTGATGAAGTTTGTTGGTGACGGAGAAGCAACAACAGCTGATGAGGTAGAAGCAATGCTTTGGCTTGACCCGGAAGAAGTCGAAAATAAGCTAACTTTCAAGGATACTAAGGAGCTTTGGAAAAAGGTAAAGGAGAAAATAAATCACTCTTGATTTTCGGTTTATATTCGGGTAATATTAAGTTGTGGGAAGAGTTATTTTTTGCGGGGAAGATCAGACCGATTTTTTTAAAGGTATAGTAAATAAAAGTGGACTTAATTCAGAAGAACTTGGTCCTCTTTGTAATGTTTCTCCTCGTACTTTTCGTGATTGGCAAAGAGGTAAATTTAGTATTCCCGAAAAAGCACTTTTATTTTTAGTTAAAAAATTCTCGCTTGCTTTACCAGAAAATATTAGAAAAGTTGATGATTACTGGTATGCAATCAAAGGTGCTAGAAAAGGAGCATTGAGGCGCTTAGAGCTTTATGGCCCGCCAGGTACTTTTGAAGGACGAATTAAGGGTGGTAAAATTTCTCAGTTAAGAAGGAAAGAGAATCCTGAGAAATATAGACTTCTTGGTTGTAATCTTCGTAAAGATTTTAAGATTGACGAGTTCTCAATAGATTTTGCAGAAGCAGCAGGGATAATTTTGGGTGATGGCGCTCTAACTTATTGTCAGCTGAAAATTTATCTAAGTAGTATTGTGGATCGTCCTTATGCTGAGTTTGTCCGTTTACTTTTTGAGAGAGTTTTTGGAGAAAGACCATCTATTCGTGAGAGATATGAAAAACACACACTTGTACTGTTTTTGTCTGGAGTTGGCTTGGTTGATGAACTTAAAAGATATGATTTTTCGATAGGGAATAAGGTTAGGCAGCAGATAGATTTTCCTTCATGGGTGTGGACAAACTTAGAATTTCAAAAAGCGTGTGTCAGGGGTCTAATGGATACTGATGGTGGCTGCTATTTCCACAAACACAAATCCAATGGTTTGGTATATAGAAATTTTGGAATGTGTTTTACAAATAAGTCGCTTCCAATTGTTCAGTCATTTGTAAAGGTGTTAAAATCGGTCGGCCTGAAGTTTTGTTTGGTTAATGGCGGAACTCAGATTTATATTTATAGTTTTAAAGAGATCAAGAAATACTTTGAAATAATTGGATCACATAATCAGAAAAACATTGACAAGTATAATTATTATTTAGGACAACAGAGTCATAGAGTGTTTGCTAACTTGGTGGGATGCGAGAGTCCGGCTGAATCGGCAGTCCTGGAAAGACTGAATGGCCGAAAGGTCATCGTGGGTTCGAATCCCACTCCCACCGCCAGTTGGTAAAATTGAGTTCATCTTAAGTTTGCGAAATGTTGAGTGGAGATTGAGAGAAATCTGTAGGGTTCGTAAATAAGCAAAGCTTGCGATAGTGCCGCTTCGCGTTTCACTATCTAAGTGCAATTGAAAGGCACTATTAGTGGACGAAGTCCACATATCCCTCCTCCTCCGCTCGTCGAAACAAAGTACGAATATTTAGGTATATAATTCGGGCGAGGTTTGGTTATGGACCAGGTAGACGAGGTAAAAAGTAAAGTAGATATTGTTGAAGTCATTTCTTCATATATTCCTCTAAAAAAAGCAGGAAGAAATTATTCGGGGCTTTGTCCCTTTCACTCTGAAAAAACACCTTCTTTTATGGTTTCGCCGGAGCGGCAGGCTTTCAAATGTTTTGGGTGTTCTGAATCCGGCGACGTCTTTACTTTTGTGGAGAAAATGGAAGGGTGGGAGTTTCGCGAAACACTTGAAGAGCTTGCAAAGAAAGCCGGAGTAAAACTTGCTAATTTTAAACCCACAACTTTTTCAAAACAGAAAGATAAACTAATTGAAATTAACAAGCTCACAGTACGTTTTTACAAATATTTACTTTCAAAGCATAAGTCTGGAGAACCTGGACGTGTATATTTGCAAAAACGGGAAGTGCCGGAGGATCTTTGGGAAAAATATGATTTAGGATATGCTCCGGAAGGATGGGAGAACCTTTCTAAATTTCTTGCCGCGCATGGGTTTGATTTTGCAGATATTGTTACTGCAGGGCTTGTTGCAGGACGTGCCGGAAGGAGTAATTCTTACTATGACAGGTTCCGCGGCAGGTTAATGTTCCCACTTAAAGATAGCAGGGGGACTGTTTTGGGTTTTTCTGGGAGGGTGATAGATACCAGCAGCCAGAGACCAGATAGACAGGAAGCAAAGTATATAAATTCTCCGGAAACACCAATTTTCAACAAAGGCTCACTTCTTTTTGGCTTGGATGTTGCAAGGACTGCGGTCCGTGAGAAAAATGAAACGGTTTTGGTCGAGGGAGAATTCGATGTCCTGTCTGCATATAAAGCCGGCCTTTTAAATGTTGTTGCAAGTAAAGGGACGGCACTTACGGAAAAACAAGTTGCGACACTGGCTAGAATTTGCGAGAAGGTCATTGTTTGCTTTGATACAGACTTGGCAGGAGATGCTGCAAGCAGGCGCGGGATAGAACTTTTGGATATTGCAGGTGTCAATGTGCGTGTTGTGAGGCTTGGTAAATTCAAAGATCCGGATGAATTTGCTAAATCCGACCCAAAAGGTTTTTTGAAGGCAATATCAGACAGCGAGGATGTTTACGATTATTTTATTGAGTCTGCGACAAGCCGTTTTAATCCTGCAACCGGAGAAGGTAAGAAGAAAATAGGGAAAGAATTATTGCCGATATTAGCTAAGATTTCCGATGATTTAGTGAGGGCACATTATATTGCAAAGCTTGCTAATGTAATGGATTTGGACACACAGGTTATTGCAGATGCCGTGAAGAAGCAGGGAGTTATATCTTTCGAGGTTAGTTTAGAGAAAACGGAAGGAGCGGATTTGGTGAAAAAGGCCCACGGGATATCTCTTGAGGAATATTATCTGGCCCTTATTCTTTTTCAGCAGGAGGTTGTAAAAGAACTTGTGGAATTGCTCTCTGCGTTGGATTTTGCAGATGAGAACGCAAAACGTACATTTAAGTGGCTGCGTGATATAATTGGTCACTCCCGCCGTCGCTCTGCGAGCTCTGGCGGGCAGGCAAAAGTTAGAGGTTTATCACAATTGCTTACTAAGTTGCCCAAGGAGCTTGGACCATACGTTGACAGTTTGTATTTAGTTAATATTAGTCCGGACTTTGGTGATCGCCAACTGTGGGCTGTTGAAGTTGCCAAGACTGCAAAGCTTATTCGTGATAAATCTTTAAGAAGACAACAGGCGCTTATTTCTAGTAAGCTAAGAGAAGCGCAGAAAAGTTCCGATGAAGCGCAGATTCAGAAACTTCTTTCGCAGTTTGACCGGATATCTGAAGAAAGAAAGAAAATATCATGACAGTTAAAAAACAAAAAAAGGTTAAAACAGAAGTTAAGCCGGATGTGCCAGCAGTCGTGGCTCCGATTGATGTCAAAGTTGAATTAAGAAAGCTTTTGAAGCGTGGTCGCGACCAGGGATTTATTACCCAGGACGAAATTCTTCAAGTATTCCCGACTCCGGAAAACAGCGTGGAGGCGGTTGACGATCTTTATTATAAGCTTTTGGAAGAAGGCATAGACGTTTTTGACACAACAGAATTTGATCCTTCTGAAATGTCTAAGTCTGTTTCGGAGTTGGAAAAAGAACTGGAAAGTCTGGCGACTTTGGAAGAAGGTTATCTTTCCGATCCGGTGAGGATGTATTTGAGAGAAATTGGGAGAGTTTCGCTTTTAACTTACGAAGAAGAAGTTTATCTCGCCAAAAGAGTGGAGAAGAGTGATAAAAAATCCCGCGAGAAATTGATTAATGCCAATCTTCGTTTGGTGGTTTCCATTGCAAAAAAGTATGTAAACCGAGGATTAACACTTTTGGACCTGATTGAAGAGGGTAATATTGGGTTGATGCGAGCCGTAGAAAAGTATGACTGGAGACGCGGGTATAAATTTTCTACATACGCAACCTGGTGGATCAGACAGGCGATAACCAGAGCTATTGCAGACCAGGCCAGAACTATTCGAATTCCCGTTCACATGGTTGAAACTATCAATAAGTTCAACAGAATTTCCAGGAAGCTGATGCAAGAGCTCGGACGAGAGGCGACACCCGAGGAAATAGCCCGTGAGATGGAGATTGAGCCGGAAAAAGTGAGGGAAATTATTAAAGTTTCTCAAGAGCCGGCTTCTTTGGAAGCTCCTGTTGGAGAAGAAGAAGACAGCAGGCTTGGTGATTTTATTCAGGATGCATCCGCTTCGCCTACTGATCAGGCAACACAGGCGCTTTTGAAGGATCATATCCGTGAGGTTTTAGCTTCGCTATCTCCTAGAGAAGCTAAGGTTTTGGAGTATAGATTTGGTTTGGAGGATGGGAAGCAGAGAACTTTGGAGGAAGTCGGCAAAGAATTTGGAGTGACTCGTGAACGAATAAGACAAATTGAAGCAAAAGCCATAAGAAAACTGAGACACCCAACCAGAGCAAAAAAACTCAGGGATTATTTGGAAGCGATATAACTGACTGAAACTTGCAAAAAATTTAGCTTGGTGGCAAACTGAAATTAGATAAAAAATGTCACTTTCGCCCACAATGGTAGCAGCACTTGTTGCTCTTCTGGTTTCACTTTCTGCAACTTACAACGCTTATATGCTTCGCGGGGGAAAGTTGGCATGGAGTCAAGTGCTGACAACTCTTGCCACCGTTTGCTTAACGCTTTCCATTGTGTTCTCACAAACAGGTGTTGTACTTCCTTTGGTTGGTAATGCAAAAATATTATCTGCCTCACCTTCTGATATTTTGTATATTGTTGGATTTCTTTTGTTATTTGCTGCTTCGCTAAAGCTTCGTTATTCACTAAAGTAAGAGTTAACTTTTACACTGGAAACTAATTAGGTTGCATGGTTTAATATCAGCATGAAATTTTTGAAGTTGTTGTGGAAAAAGTGGCTTGTTGTCGCCCACGCAATTGGCAATTTTCAGTCGCAGCTCATATTGAGCGTTTTTTACTTTATATTTATTTTTCCTCTAGGAGTTGTTTTTAGATTTTTTTCTGATCCTCTACGTTTAAAACTTGCAAAAGATTCAGCCAAAAAAAGTAGTTTTGAAAAATGGGAACACCCGAAGGAAAATTTGGAAGAGGCGAGGAAGCAATATTAGAGGATGTATATCTTAGGAATTTCCTGTTTTTATCACGAATCCGCAGCATGTTTAATCAAAGACGGTGTTATTGTTGCGGCTTCTGCAGAAGAGCGGTTTAGCAGAAAAAAACATGATAGTGAATTTCCAAAGCTTGCCTGCGAGTTTTGTTTGAAATCCGCCGGAATAAAAATCGAAGATGTTGATTGGGTAGTTTTTTATGAAAAACCTTTTTGGAAGTTTTTGAGAATTCTGTTTTCGACTTTAGCCTCCTGGCCGTTAGCCTTTCGTCTTTTTGCGAAGGCGATGGTGACATGGCTTTCCGATAAACTTTGGGTGAGGTCAATTATTGCTGATGCGCTGAAGATTGATAAAAAGAAAATTCTCTTTATTCCACACCATATTTCTCACGGTGCAAGCGCTTTTTACACATCAGGATTTGATGAGTCCGCGGTTTTGACATTTGACGGAGTGGGTGAGTGGACAACGACAACCTGGGGGGTCGGTCGCAACAAGTCACTTGAAGTTTCGCAGGAGATAAAGTTCCCGCACAGTATCGGACTTTTATATTCGGTTTTTACGGCATTTTTGGGTTTTGAAGTTAATGACGGGGAATACAAAGTGATGGGAATGGCTCCATATGGAGAACCTAAGTATCTGGATCGCGTTCGAAAGCTAGTCAAGGTTTACCCTGATGGTTCTTTTGCTCTTAGAATGGAATATTTTTCCTACCAGTGGCATGACAGTCGTGCATACAGCTCAAAATTTGTGGAACTTTTTGGTGAACCTAGACCTCGCGATATGTACTTCTTTACTAAAAGCAGTGGGTATCCTAACTACTTTGGAGAAAAACCTGAAAATTACCAGGAGATGTGTGAATTGAATCAAAAATACGCGGATATTGCGGCATCGATTCAAGCATTTACAGAGGAATTAATTTTAAATTTGGCAAATCACGTGTATGAGAAAACGAAGATGGAAAACCTTTGTATTGGCGGAGGTGTTGGTTTGAACAGTGTTGCAAACGGAGTACTTTTGAGAAAAGGCCCTTTCAAGAGAGTCTTTGTGCAGCCGGCAGCTGGTGACGATGGCGGGAGTTTAGGCTGCGCTTTTTACGCTTATCATGCAATTTTGGGTAAGCCCCGAAAATATGTTCAGGATAACTGCTATTTTGGTGCAGAATTTAGCGAGAGCGAAATAGAAAAGTTTTTAAAAAGTAAAAAGGTTAAGTATCAGAAGATTACATCCGAGGACAAGTTGACCGACTTTTTGGCTGGTGAGATTGCAGACGGAAAAGTTATTGGTTTTTATCATGGCAGGGCAGAGTGGGGGCCGAGGGCTCTTGGTTCAAGGTCAATTATCGCAGACCCAAGACGGGAGGAAATGAAGGAGGTTGTAAACACGAAGATTAAATTTAGAGAGCCATATAGGCCTTTTGCCCCGGTGGTGATAGTAGAAAAAGCGAAGGATTACTTTGAACTTGGCAATTTAGAACATCAGTATTTAACAAACTTCATGCTTGGGGTTTTCCCGGTAAAACGTGCTATGCGAAAAGTAATTCCTGCGGTAACTCACGTTGATGGTTCCGGCAGGCTGCAGATAATTTCGCGAAAACAAAATGCCAGATATTATGATTTAATCAATAAATTCGGCAATAAAACCGGGGTTTATGTTCTTATGAATACGTCTTTTAATTTGAAGGGTGAGCCGATTGTGAATTCGCCTGAAAATGCTTTTAATACGTTTTCAAAATCTGGTCTTGATATACTTGCTCTGGAACGGTATATTGTTCGAAAGGAAGATTCGAAGTGAAGTTTCTGAAAGGATTTTTTTCGAGGGGAAGCGAAGCAGGTGAGCTAATGCAATTTTTGTGGAAGGCCAAGCTTTGGTTTTTAATTCCCTTTGTTGCGGTACTTCTTCTTTTCGGATTCTTGATGATATTTGCCCAGGCTACAGGTGTGGCACCTTTTATTTACACACTGTTCTAGACAATTTGAAGTTCGCCTTTTTACTATTTACTTTTTTTACCTTCTTAATTTTTCTACCCATATTTTTTGGAAAAGTTAATTTAAACGGGAATTTGCTGGTTTCTTTTTACCCACCATACGGGCAGAATTTACCGTATAAAAATACGGGGTGGGATCAGCTGCGGATTTATTTTCCGTTTTACAAGGTTACTTTAGATTCGATTAAAAACCTTGATATTCCTTTATGGAATCCATACACATTTAGTGGCCATCCCCATATGGCGGATTTTCAGAGTGCTGTTTTTTACCCTTTAAATCTTTTTGGAATTTTCCTGCCGCAAATTGAATTTTGGCATTTGCTGCGGATTACGCCGACCATTTTGGCTGCTTTTTTTACTTATTTATTTCTTAGAAGGCGGAAACTTTCGAATGTCTCTGCGATTTTTGGAGCAATAACGTTTGGATTTTCTCCTTTTATTTTGGCATGGGGCGAAGAAGTGGTGATGTCTGTGCACTCTATCGTCTGGCTGCCTCTAATTTTGTGGGCAACTGACAACTATATAGAAGGCTCAAAAAAGAAATATTTGTTGGTAATCTCTCTTGCTACTGCTGTTTCATTTCTGGGCGGTTATATGCAGACTTCTATTTATATGTTTATTTTCCTTTTTGCTTACCTTGCCATTTTATTTAAGAAATCGGATTTGTTTAGAATCTTGCGAATAATTGGCGCTTTTATTCTAGGAACAGTGCTTGCTGCGGTTCAGCTGTTGCCATCCGCAGAGTTATTTTTTAATGCCGCCAGATCTGAGGTGACACTTCGTGAGACCTTGTTTCAGTTCCTGCTTCCATGGCAGGCGTTGGCAACATATTTTGCGCCTGATTTTTTCGGCCATCCGGCAACGCATAATTTTTTCAGGGGAGGTTC
Organism: Candidatus Curtissbacteria bacterium; assembly: GCA_030688205.1. GTDB lineage: Bacteria > Patescibacteriota > Microgenomatia > Curtissbacterales > GWA2-41-24 > 2-01-FULL-41-11. The sequence goes on from JAUYIQ010000016.1 coordinate 11,519, forward strand.
CGCGCAATATTACGAGGGCATTATATTTATTGGGGTCGCAGCTTTGGTTTTTGCCGTTTTTGCAGTTAAGTTTAGCTGGGGAAACAAGTTTATAAAATTTTTGGCAATATCTTCTTTGATCTCTCTTTTGACAACTTTGGATTGGTTCGGGGCAAAGCTTTTTATTTCTCTGCCCATTCCGTTTCTTTCGTCTTCGATTCCTAATAGAATTTTGTTTATTCCCACTTTTTGTCTTGCGATTTTGGCAGCATATGGGCAAGAGAGCTGGTTAAGCGAGAAAAGCCGGAATTTATATAAAGTGCTACTGGCTTTTTGGGGAATATATGGGGCAATTGTCGTTTTTCTTTTGGTATCAAAGGTTCTGAATTTACCCTATTTTCAATTTGCGCAGTTTAGGGCAGCAGAAAATATTACGGTCTCTTTTAGAAATTTGGCTATCCCGGCCTTTCTGTTTTTTGTTTTGGGTATTTTAACAGTGGTTTGCGATATTCGGCCAAAGTTTAAGCGAACCGCTGCTATTTTGATACTAATTTTGGCAGCAGCGCATATTTTTTTGTTTTCGCAAAAATACTTTTCTTTTAGTGAGCGCAAATATGTTTTCCCAAACCCGCCTATTTTGGAGTTTATAAAAGCGGAGCAGGGGATTTATCGGACGTGGGGGTTGGGAGATGCATATTTGGAAACAAATCTAGCTACAGAGTACGGCATATATTTTCCGGAAGGGTACGATTCTTTGAATAATCGAAGTTATGGAGAGTTCACTTATGTAATGCAGGGCGCTAGACTTTCGGATTACGTATTTCGCGCGGATGCAGGTTTAGGCAGGGCGTCGTCTGTGGAGCTTTTGGAAAGTGAGAGCAGAAGAAAGTTAATAGACCTTCTCGGTATTAAATACTTAATTGTTAAAAAGGAGGATTTTGACAGGGCAGCAGACAGAAATTTTGTAAAAGTATTCGATGATGGGAAGTATGGGGTTTTTGAGAACAGACAGGTTGTCCCAAGAATATTTTTGGCATCTAACTACGAGGGTCCACCGGACATAATTGCTTCCTCGACAGAATCTGAAAAGGAAAAAGCTACTCGAGAAAAGGAGAGAAGAAAATTGATTCCGCAAAAACTACTTTCACCCGACTTTGATTTTCGAAATGTTTTGATTTTGGAAAAACCTTCGCCTGTCAGCCCGCAGTTTGGGGAGGGAAGTGTGGATATTATTAAGTACGAACCTCAAGAGGTAGTTGTCCGGACAAAATCAGACCAGCCTAAACTGCTTTTTATTTCCGATAATTATTATCCCGGATGGAAAGCCGGGGTGGATGGGGATGAAACGGAGATACTGCGAGCAGACTACACATTCAGAGCGATACCCCTGACGCCGGGGACGCATGAGGTTAGGTTCTGGTTCGATAGCCGAAGTTATAAAACGGGGTTGTTGGTTTCTTTGGTGACTCTTGGAATAATATTATTTCTTACTTCAAGGAAAAATCCACTTGTAGGGTAATAGTTACCTCGTTTCGCCCCGGTTGAATTTGTGCGGCTTGTTGTTTTAAGTCTGCTTCGCTTCTGGCAATCAAAGGATAAGGATATCCAAAATCGCCCGCTTCCTGAATTTTGACAACCTTGCCTGCTTTTCGTCCGGAAGCCTTTGCCAACTGTTCGGCTTTTTTTCTTGCTGATTCAACAGCATCGTCACGGGCTTTTGCCTTTGCTTCTTCTAATTTCTGATCGTCGACAGTAAGATTTGGACCGTAGAGATTGGTTGCTCCGTTTTGGGTAAGTGCAGCTAAGACCTCGTCAGATATATCGAAATTTCTGATTGTAACTTCAATGGTTGTTGAAATTTGGTTTGTGTTGGGTTTCGGATCAGGATAAATTAATGTCTGTGCTTCGTATCCCGGGCCGGCTGAAATGTTTTCGGTTTTAATGTCTTTTTCTTCTATGCCAAGGGCTTTTAATTTATCGACAAGTATAGAAACTTTCTGTTGGTTTTGGCTTCTGGCAGTATCAAGGTTTGGGTTTTGAGTTTCAATAGTTGCCGTAAGTTTTGCAACATTGGGGGTGACTTGGGTTTTTCCCTGAGCCGATACGGAAATAGTTTCTTGTGGTTTGGTTTGCCAGGGTTTGATAAAAAATGCCCCAAAGGCAATTACCAGAATTACCAATGGCCAAACGAGGTTGGGGTTTAAGTTAAATTTTTGTGCCACGTTTGTAATTTTAGCAGATTATGCTAAATTAGCCACTATGTTTTTACTCGCTGATGATTTTTGGCAAATAAAGGCCACAAGGGAAAAAGGACTTGGTGTTTTTGCCAAAAAAGAGATATGTGCAGGGATCATAATCGGTGACTATCTCGGAAAGGTTATAAAAACCGCAGATTACGATCTTGACCGCGACAAAAAAGGACTTTTTCTCATGTACTTTACAGACCAAGCCTCTATTTACCCAAATTTAAAAAAGCCAGGTATTCATCTTTTGAACCATTCTTGCACACCAAACTGCTGGATTTATATTTACTGTGGCCATTCTCTGTTTTTTGCGCTGAGAAAAATTAATCCTGGAGAAGAACTGACAATTTCCTACCTGCTTAGCCCAAAAGACGAGACTTGCAATCCCTGCACACATATCTGCAAGTGTAGTAGCAAGCATTGCACAGGCACTATGCACTTATCACGCGATAAATACGAAAAATGGCAAAAATTTCAAAATAATCAGAAGAAAAAAAGCAAAAAGATAAAAGTCGTCTTTGGTAAAAATCTGCAAAAACTCACTTCTTATCCAAAAACAATCCCCGACAACCCAATCTATTCCCTAATTGCGAACATATAAGGACGATTTTCGAACTAATCTACTTTAATTTTTCTAAATGAATATTATTTGGGTAATTAAAAGCTACCGCAACATTTCTAAATAAACCAACAGTTCCAAATATTGCAGTCTGCTGAGGGTGAGTTTGTGGAAATGCCCGTTCGGTAAAGCCAACTAAATCTTTATAAATTATTGGCTTTTTTCCATGGTCGTCGTCAATTATAAATTCGGCTTCTAGATATAAGACTGGAACAACTCCACCGCCAAAACCCATGACAGTATCCTTAATTGCTTTCTTAAAATTAAAACCTAGTTCTTCTCCAATTTCTCTACTAACCATGGTGACTTCAGCGCCAGAATCGACGAGCCCAAGAGGGTATATAGTTTCATTACTAACGGGTTTACGGATTCCAATATTTATCCAAGGAAGATAACGCTGTCTTGTTTTGTGGTTTGGCCAATCTGTTACTAGAGTGTAGTCAAAATCCATTAACCAACGTAAGTTGTCTTCAAGTTGGGCACTTTAAAAACACTAGGATTTTTTATACCTTTTTCCCTGGCTTTTGAAAGTACTTCACGTAAAGTTTTTCCTGATGCAATTTTCTTTTTATTATCTCTAGTTAATGCAAGCCAACCTGAAGTATTTTCTGCAAGTATTTTTCTAAGATCAACTTTAGACATATAACTCCTCTTTCTAGATTAGATCATTATACAGGAGTAGGTCAAACGATTTGACGATAATCTCGAAGCTAGTAACTGTATCAAAATGTATCAGCTTCACCTCGTGGTTTACACTGAGTTTGTGAAGTGACAACATTAGAACCGATTATTTAAAGAATTCTACAATTATTTCTACTACATTACTCTCGTAAGGTTCTTCATGAAATCCATGTTTAGAACCTTTTACCGAAATAAACTCTTTTTGCTTGTTAGTTAATCTGTCAAAAGAGCTTTTTACATGTTGATAATCTACCTTTTCATCTAGGTCTCCATGAACCACTAATAAGGGTCCTTTGTATTCTTGCAATGCCTTGTGAGGATAATATATTTTCATCTCGTCCATTAAAGGTTTACCCATCTTAAATCTCTTACTGGCTACTTCAATAAAACCGAATCTCTTTAATCTGTCACTAAAATTGATAAAAGTCTTCATTGCCCACACAGTAGTAGGGTGCAAAAATGCCTTTTCATAATCAAGTACTGGGTTAGCCAAAAATAATTTGTTAATTGATTCAGGATGTTTTCCTACATAAAGAGCAGCAATACTTCCACCAAAACTTGCTGCCGCCAGACCTATCCAGTTAATACCCTGCTCCTGAATAAACTTTACTATTGTTTCTAAATCTCTAACCTCACCAGAGATTGTGAAATCTTTAATTGTGTTCCCTGAACTTTTACCGTGTGCCCTAAAATCAAATCTTAATGTTGAAAATCCCAACTCGTTCAACCTTGATTCAGCTCTAACGAAAATTCCTTCATCATCTTTATTAACAGTCATTCCATGAGCAAAGATGACGCCTTTTGTAGAAGCTTTGTTTTTTATAAAAACGGTATCAAGCTTGAAATTGTCAGGTGTATTTATCTTTATTTTCATTACTGACATGCGAAAAGTATATCAGAAGCAAAAATTTGAGGCTAAAATAGCTGGCTCGTTTACATTGATCCGGCTTTGCCGGAGAAGTGCCCGATGGGTTATAGCAGTGAGCTAGTCGAACTGACGATTTTCGAGCTGAATTTTGTGGTGCTTCAATGTGATCGAGCTTGACATTGTGTTCAAGTTGATAATTTAATATTAAAGTCATCATGCGTTTTGTTTTGCGTTCAAAAATTCACAAAGCTACAGTTACCGAAGCCGATCTTGATTATATCGGCAGTATTACTATTGACGAGAATTTAATTGACAAAGTTGGTTTTTGGCCCGGCGAAAAAGTTCTGGTTGTGAGCAATACCACAGGAGCGCGACTGGAAACTTATGTCATAGTCGGGGAGCGAGACTCGGGAATTATTTGTATGAATGGCGCAGCTGCCCACCTTATTAAAAAGGGTGAAGAAGTTATTATCATGGGCTTCGAACTAAGTGACAAGCCAATCAAACCAGTATCTATATTGGTGGATAAAAGTAATAAATTCTTGAGATTTTTATAATCAACAATGTCACAAATTCCCATGGGAATCATGGTTTTTGGCGTAGGGTTTGTTCTTATGGCTTTATTTTACGAAGCAGATGGTATCCGATAAGTGCAAAAATTGGTAGGCTTACAATAACGGTTGAATATTCTCCTATTAATGATGGTTCGTTTCCCGTTGTAATATCATCAAGTGCTGTCCAACCCAACAAAAGAAGGGTGATGAAGGTACTTACCAAAAATATTCTCTGCATTCTTTATATTAGGATTATTATATCGCTAGTCAATTCAGGTTATCTCGAACTAACTTGCCAGTACAGGCTTTTGGGAAAGCAAAAGAGCTTGATCAAGAGTAGTTTTTGCCATATCCCTTAAATCTTCCGAAAGCTGCGGCATCGGCGAAAAAATTTCACTACCGTCTGCCCTCAAAAATTCCAGTGCTGTTTGGACAGAACCGCTGTCAATTTGCTTCCCGACCTCCTGGGGTATCAAAAAAACTCTTCGTTTTTGACGATTGTTCAAACGTACAAAAGTAAGCTGATTCCACTTGAACCTTTCCCCGATTTGCGAAAGCAGCCAGTTATAAACAAGCATAGTCTTCCCATACGGTGTTGAAAAATCGGTTAAGTCTCTTTTATCTGAATCTTTAAAGTCACCGACGATTCTTTTGGTAACGATATGTCTTTTTTTCACCGTTTTTCTTCTTTCCCTGAGTCTTTTAATATAATCAGGTTCAACCTGAATATGGAAAGTTTGACCGTTCGACTCATAAGCCAAAAGACAATCGGGCCTTGCAATATATGTGTAATCCTTATCGTCATCAACCAGATCATCAAAGCGGTTGTGGATTATTCTTCCGGTGATTTGGGCGATATCTTCTTCTGATGCAGTTCGCCCACCGAATATGAGTGAGTTTCTTTCGATATCCATCACTCCCTGAAGATTAAAAAAATCGATTTTGAATCGTTTGGCTATCTCTTGCCAAACTGGAACTAGCTTTCGCTTGATATTGCGCCGCTCGAGGGCCAGATTTGCCGGATTAAGAGGATTTTGCTCGCAGAAACGTGGTCTGTGTTTCTCCAAAATTTCTAAAATTTCCCCGAAACGGTAGCCTGTCGGATAAAACCGGGCAAAAACTGATTGCAAATCCCAGTCCGGAAATAGTTCCGGAGGGAAACAATAATTATCGCGATACCTGTAGATAAAGTTTGCCGGTGTTAAAAACCAGTCAATCGCACTACCGACTGCAGCCGCTGCACTAATCTGGCCATTTGGTTCCACTTTTGCAATTCGGCGATAGATAATAGTTTCGATATCGGATAGGGTAATTAGACGCTGTATTTTAGGTTCTCTCTCCCGGTCTCCCGGAAGTTGAGCCTGATCTCCAATATCCAAACCTAATTGGAGTACCTCTTGTCCCATAGTAAAGGGATTATACTCACCTGGGGATTAAACTTCAACATGCCCTCACTATTTTTGCGACGGGGTTTGGTCTATGCTCCCCCTAGTGTTAGCGCACTTAGGACA
>JAUYIQ010000019.1 GCA_030688205.1 Candidatus Curtissbacteria bacterium
ATATCTCCTACCATATAGAACTCGCCCTCATCTACACTGTCGTATTCGCCTTTTAGGATTCTTTCGAATGACTCGACAGTTTTTTCGATTGGAACGTAGGCGCCTTTTCGGCCGGTGAAGGCTTCGGCAACAAACATTGGCTGGCTGAGGAACTTTTGGATTTTTCTGGCACGAGTTACTGTTATCTTATCTTCGTCGGAAAGCTCTTCAACTCCAAGAATAGCAATAATGTCTGCAAGTTCTCTGTATCTTTGGAGAACTTTTTTGACTTCGTGAGCAACTTGATGGTGTTTCTCGCCGACAATTGCCGGATCAAGTCCTCGGGAAGCTGAAGTTAGAGGGTCTACTGCCGGATATATGCCCTGTTCTGCAATAGATCTTTCCAAAGAAATTGTTGAGTCAAGATGTGCGAATGTGGCAACTGGCGCCGGGTCGGTGTAATCGTCGGCTGGGACATAAACTGCTTGTAAGGAAGTGATTGAGCCCTTTTTAGTAGATGTAATTCTTTCCTGAAGCTCACCCATTTCTGCGGCAAGTGTTGGCTGGTAACCTACAGCCGAAGGAGTTCTTCCAAGAAGTGCTGAAACTTCTGATCCGGCTTGGGCAAATCTGAAGATGTTGTCGATAAACAGAAGCACGTCTTGATTCTTCTCGTCTCTGAAATATTCGGCAATGGAAAGAGCGGCAAGAGCTACTCTGAACCTTGCACCCGGAGGCTCATTCATTTGTCCGAATACCATTGTAAGTTTGTCCAGGACTCCCGCCTCTTTCATTTCGCGGTAAAGGTCGTTTCCTTCCCTTGTTCTTTCCCCTACACCGGCAAATACGGAAAAACCGCCGTGTTCTTTGGCGATGTTATTGATGAGTTCCTGAATGATGACTGTTTTGCCAACACCCGCCCCGCCGAATACACCGATTTTCCCACCTTTTATAAACGGTGCCATCAGGTCGATTACTTTAATTCCCGTTTCCAAAATTTCCGATTTGGTTTCCTGTTCCGTTAATGGGGGAGAAGGTCTGTGAATCGGGTAGGTCTTTTTTGCCTTGACTGGGCCTTTGTTGTCAATTGGTTCGCCTGTAACATTTAAAATTCTTCCCAGAGTTTCTACTCCGACCGGAACATTGATTAATTCTCCGGTGTTTTCTACTGGTGTTCCTCGTTTAAGTCCGTCTGTCGGTCCCAGTGATACTGCACGGACAATGCCTTCGCCCAGATGCTGTTGGACTTCCAGCGTTAAATCGCCAACTTTTAGAGCGTCGTAGATTGCCGGCAGACTCCCACTTTCAAATTCGACGTCTATAACCGGGCCGATTATTTGGATTATTTTTCCTCTGCTTTTCATATTCTTATTCAAATGCGCTTTGAGCCGTAATTATATCCAATAGTTCTTTGGTGATTGCTTCCTGTCTTGCCTGATTGTAGGTAAGTGTCAGGTCGTCTACTAAATCACTTGCAGCATCTGTGGCGTTTTTCATTGCAACCATTCTGGCGCTGTGTTCTGAAGCTTTTGCCTCCAGAAGAGTCTGGTAAATTTTTGTGAGTACAAAATGGGGAAGAATGCTTTCCAGTATTCGGTCAGCACTCGGTTCGAGGAGAAGATCAGAATGGTTTACAGTTGACGATTCACTGTTGACAGTTTGCATCTCGATTGGGAGGAGTTGGGTTAATGCGGGGATCTGTTTTACCGTGGACTGAAAGTTTGGATACATGATTCGAACTGAGTTAACCTCTGAATTTTGGTAAGCGTCCACGGCAATTTTTGTAAGAGTACGGGCAAGATCCAAAGTTTCCTGCTCGTCTGAAACAAAACCGGCAATTAAATCGGAGCCGGTTTTTGCTGCAAAGTTTTGACCTTTTTTACCGACAACTACAAACTTAATATTTTTTAACTCAGATTTGGCGATTTCCCTAAAAAGATTGATGTTTAAACCACCGACCAAGCCGCGATCTGAGGTAATTAAGATTATCATTTTGTTTGGTGCGTCTTTTGTCTTAAGAAGTGTGTGAGATTTTTCTGATTTTGATTTCACCTCGTTTAGTATTTCTGTTAGCGCGCCCGTGTAAGGGCGCGAGGCAAGCGCAGCTTCCTGACTTTTTCTCATTTTGGCTGCAGACACAAGCTCCATTGCATGGGTAACTTTGGCAGTATTGTTTATAGACTTGATTCTTCGTTTTATTTCTCTTATTTGAGCCATTTGTTTAGTTTTTTAGTTATTAGTTACTTAGTGTTTAGTTCTCCTTTTGAGTTTTGCGACCTTTGGTTTCTTTCTGGATGAGTCAGATGTTTCAGAGGTGGCAGAAGAGTCAGAGGTTTTCTTTTTATTTGATTCATTTGACTCTTTTGTTGCCTTTGACCTAAATGTGGACGAAACGAGTTTCTCTAACTCTTTAACTACATATTCATCAAGTTCTTTTTTGTCTTCTATGTAGTCTTTAAGTTTTTTGTGGGAAACAAACGCTGCCAGTAGTTTTTCTTCCGCATCAGAGATTTGTGCTACAGGTACTTGATCGAAATGGCCGTTTGTGACTGCCCAAAGTAGAACTACTTGGGATGAGACATCCATTGGCTCGAACTGTTTCTGTTTTAGGGTTTCAATAATTCTCTTGCCTCTTTCCAGTTTTGCCAGGGTGACTGCATCCAGATCGGAACCAAATTGGGCAAAGCTGGCAAGATCGCGGTACTGGGAAAGGTCGAGCCTTAGAGTTCCTGCAACTTTTTTCATCATTTTGGTCTGGGCATTTCCACCTACACGGGATACGGAAATACCCGGATTGACTGCCGGTCTTATTCCTGCGTTGAAAAGATCTGCCTCAACGAAAATCTGACCGTCTGTAATTGAAATAACATTTGTCGGGATATATGCGGAAACGTCACCGGCTTGAGTTTCGATTATCGGCAGGGCAGTGAGAGAACCTCCACCGTGTTTTTCGTCCATTCTTGCCGCACGTTCCAAAAGTCTGGAATGTAGGTAAAAAACATCCCCGGGATATGCTTCGCGGCCGGAAGGTCTTTTCAAAAGCAGGGAAATCTGGCGATACGCCCAGGCATGTTTTGTTAAATCGTCAAAAACTATCAGTGCGTCTTTGCCCTGGTCCATGAAATACTCTCCCATCGCGCAACCTGCATAAGGTGCAACGTATTGCATTGTTGCGGAGTCCGCAGCAGAAGCAGCAACGACTATTGTGTGATCCATTGCCTTGTGCTTTTCCAAAGTTGCAACAACTTGAGCAATTTTGCTGGTTTTTTGCCCAATTGCAACGTAAATACAAATAGCACCTTTGCCCTTTTGATTGATTATTGTGTCCAAGGTGATTGCAGTTTTACCTAAGCTTCTGTCACCTATTATCAGTTCTCTCTGTCCTCGTCCAATCGGGATCATAGAATCGATAGCTTTAAGACCGGTTTGCAGAGGAGTATTTACAGGTTGTCTAAAAATGACACCGGGTGCAATTTTTTCTGTTGGGTATGAGGTTTTTGAGGATATTGCCCCTTTGCCGTCGACAGGTTTGCCCAGAGCATCTACAACTCTGCCAACCAGTGCGTCTCCAACCGGGACTTGCAGGATTTTACCGGTGGTTTCGACTTTATCGCCTTCTTTGATTTTGGTCCAATCGCCAAAGATGATGACACCAACGTTGTCCTCTTCCAGGTTAAGAGCAAGGCCCGTTATATTGCCCGGGAATTGCACTATTTCGGATGCAGAAACGTCGGAGAGGCCGGAAATTCTGGCGACACCGTCTCCTACTTCTATGACTCTTCCTGTGTTTTTGGCAGTTGCGGATAGTTTCGCATGCTTTATTTGTTGCTCGATATCTGTGAGGATGCTCATCGTTAATTATTCACTGTTAATTGTTTTAGTTTATTGTCCAGAGTTGAGTCAAAAACCCAATCCCCATGCGTGATTTTTGCTCCTACAACTATTTTGGGATTCACTTTGTAAATAATTCTTTTGGCACTAGTTTTTGTCTTTATTTCTCTTTCAAACGTAGAAATATTGGAAATTTTGGCTGCAGTTTCCACTATTACTTCTTCGCCGGACAGCGCAGTCTCAATTAGCCTTTTGTAATTTCTTAAAATTCCAATCATATGCGCAGGTCTTTTTTTAGCAATTGCATTTAAAATTGTTCGTACTTTGACGGCCTCAACCGATCCATTTGTCAGGCTTTTTCTGAACAGTGATTTTGCAATTTTTAACTCTTTTTTGCCGATCATTTTAACTGTTTTTACTGTACTTGCTTGCCAATTTCAGTCAGTGCTTGCGAAGTAAGTTTGCGTTGCTCGTCCTGCTTTAGGTTTCTACCTAGGACTTTCTTGACTACTTCTGACACCAAAATGAGTGTTTCCCGCTCCAGTTGTTTTTGCATTTCATCCCTCTGTGAATCTATCTGGACTCTTGCTGCTGCAATTATTTCTTCTTGGGTTTTTCTGGCTTCCAGAAGGGTAACTTCTGAAATTCTTTGCGACTCGGACTTTGCACCGGCGATTATTTCCTTTGCGTTTTGCGAAGCTTCTTCAATTATTTTGGCTGTTTTTTCTTCTGTTTTTTGTAATTTTTCTTCTATAAGATCAGCATTATTGAGACTTTCCTCAATCCGTTTTTTTCGGTCTTCCAGCGCTTGAACAATTGGTTTGTAGAAGAATTTTTTGAGCACGAAAAGAATAATGGCGAAATTAACAATTTGTGCTAAAAGTAGAGTTGGTTCGATACCAAAACGCGTTAGTATTTCCATTTT
>JAUYIQ010000024.1 GCA_030688205.1 Candidatus Curtissbacteria bacterium
ACATCCCAACAATTTCGTGGCAACAGTTCCAGGGGGATTATTTACAAAAAGATAAATTCGTCATCACGGTTGCCGGTGCCTATGGGAAATCTACAACAACCTCAATGATCGCAAAAATTTTGATAGATGCAGGCTTGGATCCGACCTGTGAGGTGGGTGCCGAGGTTTTGGAATGGCAAAATAATTTCCGAATAGGAAAATCAAGATATTACATTTGCGAATCCGACGAGTACAACAATAATTTTTTGAATTATCATCCTGACATTGCTGTTGTTTTAAATGTTGACTGGGATCATCCCGACTTTTTCAAAACACAAGAATCTGTCTCAGATTCTTTTAAAAAATTCATCCTAAACATTAAACCCGGAGGAATCTTAATAATCCCGGATAATCTGCTTGAGTTAAAAAATATCAGAGATGACATTAAAATTTACATAGTCGGTGACTTTAGTCCTTACAACCTTTCAATAATCGGTGATTTTAGATCGGATAATGCCAATGCCTCATTAACCGTCGCCAAAAGCCTAAAAATAGATCTAAAAAAGGCTAAAGAGGCAGTCGAAAGTTTTAAAGGAGCAGGTCGCCGTCTCGAATACAAAGGTGAAATACAAAGAGTTAAATTCTACGACGATTACGCAGTCCAACCTTATACTGTAAAAACAACTGCAAATGCTCTTGCTAAAAAATACAAAAACAAGAAAGTATGTCTAGTTTTTGAACCCCATACATTTTCAAGAATAAATACTTTTTTTAGTGATTTTGTTTCTGCTCTGAAGAACTTGGATGTAGACCAGATACTAATAACACAAGTTTATCCGGCAAGAGAAAAAGGAGACAAAGAAGCTCTGGCGCGCAAACTTGCAAAAGAAGTAGGATCAAAAGCAACTTACTCAGGGACAATTTTGCAAACGGCAGATTACATCAAAAACAACATTGCCGATTTTGAAATAATTTTTAGCATGGGAGCTGGAGACAGCTATAAACTATTTGATCTGTTAAATAGATAAATATGGATGTATACGAGCAAATTAAAAATACTTTGGGACCGCTTAGAGTTTTGGAAAACGAGCCGCTTTCAAAACACACCTATTTCAAAATAGGCGGTCCGGCAAAGCTTTTTTTTGAAGCGAAAAATGTTGAAGATTTAAAGCTTGCGATATCAACAGCCTTTGAACTTAAAGTTCCATATGTTGTTTTAGGAGGAGGAGCAAACGTACTTGTCTCGGATAAAGGTTTCGACGGTCTGGTTGTTAAAAACAGAGCAGCAGAAATAAAGCTCGTCGGCATTAAAGGAACAATTGACAAAAACGGTAAAGGGGTTAAAAACGCACTAGTATGGACAGCATCGGGTACTTCCATGAATCAACTCGCCCGCTTCACGATAGATCAGGGTCTCGAAGGTTTGGAATTCCTCCTTTCCGTTCCAGGGACAGTTGGAGGAGGAATTAAAATAAATGCTCATTTTGAAGTAGAAAAAGGTGAATTTTTGGGCAACAGATTAGTTTCAGCTGCAATTTTTGACCCACTAACAGGAGAAGTTAAAACTGTTCAGAAAGATTACTTTGAATTTGCTTACGACATGTCAAAAATTCAACAAACGGAAGAAATTGTACTCGAAGCAATTTTCCGGTTAGACACATCCAAAGATCCTACCGGCCTTTGGAAAAGAGCTATGGACAATGTCAAAAGAAGAAACGAAGAGCAACCGATTGGGATTGCTTGTTCAGGTTGTACTTTTCGAAACATCGAGCATGAAGATGCTATGAGAATCGCAACTCCTAACATCACAACCTCGACAGGCTATATTATAGATAAACTAGGATTGAAAGGAACGATAATGGGTGGAGCCAAGATATCAACTCATCATGCTAACTTTATTATCAACACAAATGATGCAACAGCTTCAGACGTGATAAAATTAATCAGAATGGTTAAACAAAAAGCCAAAGAAGTCTATGATTTAGACCTTAAAGAGGAGATATTTTACATCGGCGATTTCGATTAATCTTGATACTTGATACTTGATACTTGATACACTTTAAATTATGGCACGATTTGAGGTTAAAGGCGGACATTCGCTTTCCGGAAAAATAAAAATTGCGGGTAACAAAAATTCCGTTCTTCCTATTATGGCTTCCTGCCTTTTAACAGAAGAAACATGCATTCTGGAAAACGTACCTAGCATCTCAGACGTTGATGTAATGACCGAGCTATTAGAATTAGTTGGGGCCAAAATTACCAGAAAAAATTCAACGCTTACCATTTCTTGTCGAAAAGTTACCGCGCAAGAATTCCCACCCCACTTAACAGAAAAACTTAGGGCATCCGTTCTTCTTCTTGCGCCAATGATTGCTAGAACAGGCGCAGTCAAAATGGGCTACCCCGGAGGAGATGTAATCGGAAGAAGGCCTCTTGCGACTCACACCCAGGTTCTCGAAACATTGGGAGCAAAAGTCGAACAGGAAAATGATTTTTATGTTGCTAAAGCAAAAGGCTTTAAGGGAGAAAATATTTTTTTACAGGAAGCATCAGTAACCGCAACAGAAAATGCAATTCTTGCAGCTGTAACGGCAGACGGACTGACTACTATAAAACGCGCTGCTTCGGAGCCTCACGTTATTGATCTTTGCCATTTCCTGATTAAAATGGGTGCAAAAATTTCCGGAACAGGATCAAACTTTTTAAAGATTGAGGGAGTAAAACATCTTTCTGGTACGACACACAGCATAAGACCGGACCATATAGAAGTTGGTACCTTCGCAATTCTGGCAGCAGTAACCTCAAGTAAATTGGAAATAAGCCCGGTTATTGAAGAGGACCTGGACATGATTCTTCTGACACTTGAGAAATTTGGCGCAAGCATAAAGCTGGAAGAAGAAACTTTAACGGTAAGCGGAGGTAAATTAAAAGCTATCGAAAAGGTAGTCACGGGTGTTTGGCCTGGCTTTCCGACAGATCTGATGGCGCCAACAATAGTTTTAGCAACACAGGCAGAAGGTGTAACCCTCCTCCATGACTGGATGTATGAATCGCGCATGTTTTTCGTCGACAAACTTCTTTCGATGGGAGCAAAGGTCGAGATTGCCGATCCTCATAGAGTTCTTGTTTATGGCCCGACAAAACTTCGTGGACAAAGGCTAGACACTCCGGATATTCGTGCAGGAATAGCTCTGGTAATAGCAGCGCTTGCTGCTAAAGGAGAAAGCCGGATAGAACGAGCAGAACTTATCGAGCGTGGTTACGAAAATATAGTTGAGCGTCTCTCCGCAATAGGCGCAAAAATAAAACGATCTGCCTGAAATTATATGCACAATAAAATAAAAGTAGCCGTTCTGATGGGCGGAAAGTCGCAAGAGCACGAGATTTCTCTAATTTCTGGAAGTGAAGTTGCAAAAAATCTAGACAGAAAAAAGTATAACGTATCCGGTATAACTATCCCCAAAGAAGGTATCAATCACCCAATTATTGCAAAACTTAAAAAAGCAGATATTGTTTTTATTGCTTTGCATGGAACAAATGGAGAAGATGGAACAATTCAAGGATTATTAGAATCTTTGGGTGTTAGATATACAGGCTCAGGCGTCCTAGCGTCTGCTCTTGGAATGGACAAAATTTACTCAAGGGAAATATTTACCCAAACAGGCTTGAATACACCTAAATATGTACTCACTAAAAGGAATCAGAAAAAAAGAGAGTTAGGCAGATTAAAATACCCAGTTTTCGTTAAGCCACTAGATCAGGGGTCTTCTATTGGAACAAGCAAAGTTTATAACTCAAAAGAGTTGCAAAATGCTCTGAGCGAGGCTTTTAAGTATAGCCAAACAGCAATTATCGAAGAATTTCTGGAAGGAATAGAAATTACAGGAGCCGTTTTAGGCAACTATAGCCCGGTTGCCTTGCCCTTGGTGGAAATTGTCCCGAAAAAAGACTTTTTCGATTACGAAGCAAAATACGATGCAAATTTAACAGATGAAATTGTTCCCGCACGGGTTAACAAGCAATTAACTAAAAGAGTCCAAGACGCTGCTTTGACAGCTTACGAGTCAATAAACTGCAGAGGATTTGGACGGGTAGACATGATAATTAAAGATGATAAGGTCTATGTTCTAGAAGTTAACACCATTCCCGGTTTAACCCCAGTCTCACTCTTTCCAAAAGCAGCAAAAGCAGCAGGAATCTCTTACTCACGACTTCTAGACATGATAATTGACCTTGCTTTTAAGAGTTAACCCATAGTTTGATTAAAGTAAGTCAAAATTGGTATAATTAAACTTCTAACATGTTTAATCTAAACGTATACCAGGAAGTAAAAAGCTGGAAAAAACCGATCCATCTTTCAAAAACGCTTGCTGCAAAATCTTATCTTAAACTCCTAAAAAACATTGATGTAATAGGGATAACTGGTAGTGTGGGCAAAACGTTAACCCAAAACGCAATAGTCGCTGTTTTGACGCAAAAATATAAAGTTATCACACCCGACGAAAACCTCGACCCGACATTTCGAATACCGCAAACTATTCTTGCCACAAAACCATGGCATCAGAAGCTCGTTTTAGAATACGGAGTTGAGCGCAAAGAGGAAATGAATCATTACCTTTTTATGGTCACGCCAAATATTGCAGTTGTTACAGTGATTTCACCAACTCACCTCAAATATTTCAGCAGCATAGAAGGGGTCTACAAGGAAAAAGTAAAGCTAGTAGAGGCGTTACCAAAAAGCGGTAAAGCAGTTTTAAACGCAGATGATCCAATGGTTGTCAAAATGTCGCAACACACAAAGGCACAAGTTTTTTGGTATGGGAAAAAAGCGAAAAATGGAGTCAAAATTTCTCATTTTACACAAAATACGAAAGGATCTAAATTTAGAATGCATTACGGCGGCCAGAAAGCTTCTGTAAGCTGGAAAATAATCGGTGAGCATCAACTGACATCTGCTTATGCGGCTGCAACTGTTGGTGTTGTAAATGGTTTAACTTTAAAACAAATAGCAAAAGGCCTTTCTCAGATAAAAACACCTGTCCACAGGCTTAATCCGATAACAACTAAGAATATTTCAATAATCGACGATACTTACAATTCTTCTCCAAAAGCAGCAGCTGAAGCAATCGATACACTCCAAAACGTTGGAAAACGAAAGCCAAAAATTGCAGTTCTGGGCGAAATGAAAGATTTGGGAACTAAATCTGAACATTTTCATGCTCAAATTGGCATTAAAATTGCCAAATCCAAAATTAACTATTTAGTAACTGTAGGCAAAGTAGCAGAAATAATTGCAACGGCTGCTAAGAAAAATGGTTTTGGAGGCAAAATAATCAAAGTTGCCACATCCCAAGAAGCGATCAAGGCTATAAAGAAGATTATCAACCCAAAAACAATAGTTTTAGTGAAAGGTTCAAGACACGCACACTTGGAGAGAATTGTTAGCGGACTCCTGCATAAATCCACAGTCGTTAACTGTTATCACTGCGGGGTGCTAAAATAATATAATGGTTCAGATCCTTGGATTGATCTTGGTCTCATTTTTTATTGTCAGTATTCTTCTAGTTCCTTTTATCAACATCCTTTACCGTATTAAATTTCAAAGACAAGATCAAAAGACCAGAGACATTTTCGAGGTGAGAACTCCGATATTCGACAAACTGCATGGTCACAAGATAGGTACTCCCGTCGGAGGAGGGATCCTAATTATTTCCGTGCTAACCGTGCTATATCTCCTGATAATGAACCTGGCACCAATTCTAGGCATAGAAACCACGTCAGTCTATCCCTACAAAAAAGAAATCCAAATATTAATTTTTACATTTCTTTCATTTGGCGCACTTGGTCTTTACGACGATCTCAGAAAAACTTTCGGGTTCAAAAAATCAAGATTTTTAGGATTACGTTTCAGATACAAGTTTTTGATTCAATGGGTTCTTGC
The DNA here is from genome assembly GCA_030688205.1 of Candidatus Curtissbacteria bacterium. GTDB lineage: Bacteria > Patescibacteriota > Microgenomatia > Curtissbacterales > GWA2-41-24 > 2-01-FULL-41-11. The sequence goes on from JAUYIQ010000024.1 coordinate 5,921, forward strand.
TCTTATTATTTCTTGGATGCTTTACTCAACTCTGGGAATAGATATTGTAAATGTGCGCTTTTTTGACATTATTGACCTTGGGGCTTTTTATATACCTTTCGCTGCGTTTGTTATTGTCTCGTTTACAAATGCAGTTAATATTTCTGATGGTTTGGATGGCCTTGCACCGGGTCTATTACTGATTAGTCTCATTGGATTCTTGGTGATTTCCGCCTCAATATTGGATACAACACTGGCTGTTTTTATTGGTCTTTTGATTGGTGCTTTAATTGCTTTCCTTTATTTTAATATCTGGCCTGCCAGAATTTGGTTGGGCGACGTAGGTGCGCTTTCGTTTGGCGCAACGCTTGCTGTATGTGGACTCCTTTTAGGTAAACCACTTGCACTCCCAATTATTGGCGGCATGTTCGTTGTGGAAGTTGCGTCTTCCCTAGTTCAGCTACTCTCAAAAAAATTCAGGGGAAAAAAAGTTTTTGAGGTTGCTCCTATTCACCTTTACTTGCAATATGCCGGCTGGGAAGAGTCAAAAATTGTATTTCGTTTCTGGCTGGCCCAGACAATATTTGTTGTTTTTGGTCTTTGGCTCTCATTCTTTTAAAATGGCATCAAATCGGCCAATTGGATTTTTTGACTCTGGAATTGGGCTGCTTTCAATCTTAAAAGAAACTAAAAAAGTTTTACCCAAAGAAAGCTTTGTTATTTTTGCTGACCAGAAAAATAATCCCTTCGGAGAAAAAAGTGAGCAGGAGTTGCAAAAATTTTCAGAATCGGCAATCTTGCATTTGATAAATAATCACAACATAAAACTTATGACTGTGGCATGTAATACAGCTTCGGTTGCGGTATTAAATCATCTCAGAAAAAAATTTGATATCCCAATTATAGGAGTAGTTCCAGCCATAAAGCCGGCAGCAATAACTTCTAAAAACGGGCGAATTGCAATATTTGCAACTGTGCTAACAGCTAAAAGTACCTATTTAAAAAATTTGATAAAAAACCATGCTTTAGGAAAAAAAGTATTGATAATTCCCTGCAAAAAACTTGCAGAATCAATTGAAATTCAAGACATTGAAAAAATTGAAAAACTTCTTAAAAATTACCTGAAACTTGTTGAAAAATTTAATGCAGACACACTTGTTCTGGGGTCTACACACTACCCACTAGTAAAAACAAAAATCAGAAAAATTTCAGGATCAAGATTCAGAATAGTTGATTCAGGTACAGCTGTCGCAGCAAGACTTCATCAAATCGTTCTATCAAAAAACATACAATCTGAAACAAGAGCAAAGGATTATTTCTATACAACGGGGAATCCTCAATTATTTTCCAAAATAGCTTCGACTATCCTAAAATATAATGTAGAGGCAAAATCTGTATGATCAAAGGTAAAAGGATCGCTGTTTTCGGATTTGCCAAAGAAGGGTTATCAGCAGCCAACTACCTAGGTGCAGAAAATTTTATCTCTATTATTGATGAAAAAACAAAAGACGAGTTAGACAAAAGCATTTTTCGTAAGTTAAAAAATAAAGCTGATTTCTATCTTGGTCGACAATTGCCTAAAAATTTAGAAGTTGATATTGTGATTCGATCTCCAGGAGTCAGGCCAGATAATTTGCAAATTCAGCAGCTTATCAAAAACGGAGCAACTCTTACGTCTGCAACTAAAATATTTTTTGACCAGTGTCCGGCAACAATAATTGGCGTTACAGGTACAAAGGGTAAAGGAACAACGTCCACTTTAATTTACGAGATGTTAAAGACACGATCGGATAATGTATTTCTTGCTGGAAATATTGGAACACCGGCTCTGGATATACTTGGGCAAGTCAATCAAAAAAGCATAGTTGTTTTAGAACTTTCGAGTTTCCAGCTTTTCGATCTTCACAAAAGTCCGCACATAGCAGTTGTTCTTATGATTACCCAAGAACACCTTGATTGGCACACAGACGTAAACGAATACGTTAGTGCCAAAGAATCTATTGTTGCAAATCAAAGTTCAAGTGACTTTGCAATAATCAATCAGGATTTCGAAAGTTCAAAGTCATATGCCAACAAAACTCCAGCCCATGTTTATTTCACCTCCACCAAAGGGGAATCAAACGGAGTATATGTTTCAGGCGGTTTTATCAAATCCAAAATCGCAGGCTCGGAAAAAATTTGCGAAATTTCTGAAATATTACTGCCTGGTACACATAATCTTCAAAACATTTGCGCGTCGGCTGCTACGGCTAAAATTTTAAAAGTAGATAATAAAAACATAGCTAAAATTCTGAAAACGTTTAAAGGTTTAATTCACAGGCTTCAACTGGTAAGAGAGATAGCTGGAGTAAAATACTACAACGACTCATATGCTACAACACCGGAAACCACAATTGCTGCAATTGAAGCATTCACTTCTCCCAAAATTTTAATATTCGGGGGATCATCTAAAAATTCCAATTTCACAGAGCTTGGAAAGAAAATTTCATCTGACAAAACCATAAAATCTATAGTTTTGATCGGTGTTGAGTCTGCAAGAATTGAAGAGGCAATAGACAAAGCCGGCGGATTCGGGGGTAGAATTAAAAGAGAAGCAATAAATATGCAAGATATTGTAGCTCTTGCCAAATCAGAAGCGGCAGGTGGAGATGTTGTTTTGTTTTCTCCGGCGTGCGCGTCATTTGATATGTTCAAAAATTATCAGGATAGGGGAGAACAATTTATTAAATACGTTAAGTTGCAAAAATAATAATGCGTGCCGTTCACCTACATTCTCAAAAACCTCTGTTGGACGTTTCACTGATATTAACAACAATCACACTTGTAGTTTTTGGACTAATAATGATTTACGATGCATCAATAGTTGCTGCATTCCGCGACTTTGGAGATAAACTTTATTACTTCAAAAACCAGCTCATATGGGCAAGCGTTGGAACTATTACCCTTATTTGTGTAAGCCTCATTGACTATCACAAATTTATAAAATATTCACCTGTCATCTTTGGAGTATCTTTACTGTTTCTCATTCTTGTTTTAATTCCTCACATAGGGACAAAAGCGTACGGAGCTCACAGGTGGATTAATGTCGGGAGTCTTACTTTTCAACCATCGGAATTCGCAAAACTCGCCCTTATTTTTTTCCAGACAGCGATTCTTGCAAAATTCCAAAATTACAGAATGCGTCTTGTTGACGTACTTCAGGTAATTTTTCTTCCCACAATAATAATGACAGCTCTGGTGCTGTTGGAACCCGATTTAGGAACAGCACTAATTTTTATAGGAATAACTATTGTTACTTATTTTATTGGCAAAGGACCGATAATACATTTTGCTTTAGCCATTCCGGTATTTGTCCTGACTGCAGCGCTGGCAATAGCATCCAAGCCGTATCGCATAGAGCGTCTGAAAGCATTTTTAGATCCGGCCTATGATCCGCAAGGGTCTTCATACCAAATTAACCAAATCTTAATTTCTTTAAAAAATGGCGGACTTTTGGGGGTAGGAGTAGGAGCATCCCGCGGCAAATTCGATTTTATTCCCGAAGTTCACAGCGACGCAATTTTTTCTGTGGTTGCAGAAGAGATGGGATTTGTTGGAGCAGTTTTTCTAATTGGCCTCTTCATTTTCCTAACTCACAAGGTTATTAATATCGCAAAAGGCGCAAAAGACATTGAAGGCAAAGTTTTATCGGCTGGGATTCTGGCACTTATTTGCGTTCAGGCTCTTTTAAATATTGCGTCTAACGTAGCTCTTGTTCCCCTGACTGGAATTCCTCTGCCATTTATTTCATATGGCGGCTCTTCCCTTGTTGTCACTATGATAGCCATTGGAATATTGATAAACATCAAGAGGCAATCGTGAAGAAGTTAGTTTTGTGTGGAGGACACCTTTCACCGGCTCTTGCAGTAATTGAAGCTTTAGGGAAAAAAGCAGACATCAAAATCTTTTTTTTCGGTAGACGTCATGCGACAGAAGGGCACAATAACTTATCTGCAGAATATAACGAAATTACAGCAACTAATGCCACTTTTGTAAATATAATTACAGGAAGACTTCAAAGAAAATTCTCAACTCATACAATTTGGTCGCTTTTAAAAATTCCAATCGGATTTGTCGAAAGTTTTTACTATCTTTTAAAAATAAGGCCGGATATGGTCGTTTCTTTTGGAAGTTATCAATCGATCCCGACTGTTGTTTGTGCTTGGCTTCTTGGTATCAAATCAATTGCCCATGAGCAGGCAATAATACCCGGACTGGCAACAAAAATAAACGCACGATTCACTCAAAAAATATTCCTTACGTGGGCAGAATCTGCAAAATATTTCAATGGTTCCAAAATCGAAGTTGTAGGAAATCTTACAAGAGGCGCGGTTTTTTCAAAAACACCCAGAGATGAAAAAATTAAAATTTTCTTGAGCGCAGACGCTAAAAAAATTTTTGTAACAGGAGGCAATCAGGGATCTCATTTTATAAACAAGATTATTTTTGATATTCTGCCAAAACTTTCTGAATTCAAAATTATTCATCAGGTCGGTACCACAAATTATGGTGGAGACCTGGACCACGCTAAAAAAATAGAACAGACAAACTATCTGCCTATCGGATTCATCGCTTCAGAAAACATCGGTGCAATTTTTAACAAGGCAGATTTAGTAATCGGACGTTCTGGTGCAAACACCGTGTGGGAACTTGCAACTTTGGCAAAAATATCTATCCTTATCCCTCTTCCTCACGCGGCAGCGGGGGAGCAGTTGCAAAATGCACAGTTACTTGAGCACGCAGGTTCGGCAGTTGTTATATTGCAAAAAAATGCAACAGGCGACAAACTACGAAACTCGATAGACGAAATTTATAAAAATCAAAAAAAGTATCAAAAAAACGCAAATGATTTTTCAAAAAAACTGCCAAGAGACGGAGTTGAGAAAATCAAAAAGTACATAATTGACGATTTTTATGTCCGCAAAGATAATTAAACTAATAGTTACAACTCTTGCCATAATGACTGTCGCAATTTACCTATCAGCAGTCCCGCAAGTACAAAAAATAATATCTCCCGAGGATAAAATAACCGAGCAAGAAAAACCTGTAACTCCTTCGGCGCAAATTGCAGACAGCGAATTTCAAATAACCCAAAGCGGGTTTATATTAAAAGGTCAGAACACAACTTTGCCCAAACTTTATCTTCCGGGAGATATAAAAGTCCAGGAAGGCCAACTTGTTGAAGATAAAAACATAGTTTTTGCAGCAAACCTTGCCGCACTTACATCAAAAACAGACTTCCATCCGGCATCAATTAGGCTTCTTGCCAAAAATGAAGTTGCATTATACGAAACAGACCAAACTGTAGCTATTTTTTCATCCGAAAAATCGCCGGATGTTCAGGTTGACTCTTTACAGCAAGTTCTGGCTGCAGCTAAAATAGAAGGCACAAAACTCGCTAAAATTGACCTGCGTTATAATAAGCCAACTATTACTTTCAAATAAAAAGTTTATGAGTTATTCTTTTAAAGAAATTGGGGTCCCCGTTTTGTATTACAAAATGGGGTAATCTATATGCAGAAAGATACAGTAGTTGTCGGTATAGATATTGGCTCTACAAAAATTACTACAATAATTTCAACGGTAAACGAAGACTCCTTAAACATAATTGGGGTATCTTCAACAGAGAGTCGTGGTCTTCGAAAAGGGCAAGTTGTCGACATCGAAGAAGCGGTACAAAGTATTACCCAATCCCTTGAAGCCGCAGAAAGAATGGCAGGTTATTCGGTTGGAACTGCTTTTGTCTCCGTTAACGGAGTTCATATCGAATCCCAAAACAGTAAAGGCGTTGTAGCTGTAAGTAATCCTTCGGGAGAAATAACGGAAGAAGATGTTATAAGAGTTGTAGAAGCAGCAAGGGCAATTTCTCTACCGTCTACGAAAGAAATACTCCATGTAATCCCCCGCTATTTTATTGTGGATTCTCAAAGCGGTATTAAAGATCCTGTCGGAATGAATGGGGTAAGACTGGAAGTTGAAACTCATGTGGTAACAGGAGCCGCGACTGCTCTTAGAAATATAGCAAAGTGTATAAGCCAAGTTGGTGTAGATGTAGAAGGTATGGTATTTGCAGGGCTGGCATCATCTTATTCATCATTAACAGACACTGAACGGGAACTTGGAGTAATTCTAGTTGATTTTGGCGGCGGAACAACAAACATCTGTGCATTTACGGAAGGTGCGCCTGTTTACTGCTCCGTTCTCCCTGTTGGTGCAAGAAATGTCACTAACGATTTGGCAATAGGGCTTCGGATTTCTCTTGAATCTGCAGAAAAAATTAAACTTCTTCTTTCCAAACCCCCAAAACTTGCAGTTGAACCGGACGAAAAAGGCGAACCAAAAGAAAAAAAAGAATCAGATTCTCTTGATCTTACAAACTTAAACATCGAAGAAGATTTGCGTCTGGTTTCTAAAAAAACTCTTGTTGATGGCATCATGAAACCAAGACTGCGTGAGATTTTAAATATGATTAAAATTGAAATTCAAAAATCCGGCCTTTCAGGAATGACGCCATCCGGAGTTGTTCTTACGGGTGGGGGAGCAGAAACAAATGGTTTAGCAGAACTGGCTAAACAGGAACTCGGGATGCCGGTAAGAATTGCTCTTCCGACAAACATTACAGGTCTTACAGATGAGGTTAACTCTCCTTCTTTTGCGTCCAGTGTTGGGCTTGCCGTTTATGGAAGTCAATATAAGCAGGAAGATGTCCGTTTGCCGCTTGTTGGCAGAATTGAAATTAAAGGAGCAGTCATCAAAGGAATCGGCTGGCTCAAAAATCTACTGCCGTAACACTCTCCTAGAAGCTCTTGCAAAGCCTCCCTGCATATGTTAAATTGGTGCGCGATTAACTCCACAACCGCTTATGCTTATTAAACCCGACGTCAATAGATTCGCTAAAATAAAAGTTCTAGGAATCGGTGGTGGTGGGTGCAATGCTTTAAACTCCATGATAACTACTGCTCAAATCCAGGGTGTCGATTTTGTTGCAGTCAACACTGACCAACAGCACTTGCTTGCGAACCAGGCACAAAGCAAAGTCCAAATAGGAGATGGGCTGACAAAAGGGCTGGGAGCCGGTGCAGACCCGGAAATTGGTGAAAAAGCAGCCCAAGAATCTTTAGAAAAAATCAAAGAAGTTATAACTGGAGCTGACATGGTTTTTATCACCTACGGTGCTGGAGGTGGAACAGGAACCGGAGCAGGACCTATTATAGCGGAGCTTGCCAAAAAACTGGGAATCCTAACAGTTGCCGTAGTCACTAAGCCTTTTGGCTTTGAAGGCACCCGCAGAATGGTAGTTGCCGAAGAGGGAATTCTTAGTCTCAAAGATAAGGTAGATACCTTAATTGTCATCCCCAACCAAAAGCTTTTGGAAGTTGTAGATAAAATCGTTTCTCTTCTTGAAGCATTTAAACTTGCAGATTCTGTATTAACTCAAGGAGTTCACGGCATTGCCGACATCATTGTTATGCCAGGTCTGATAAACGTAGATTTTGCCGACGTAAGAGCAGTAATGACAGATGCAGGATCTACCCTAATGGGTGTCGGAGTAGCTTCCGGGGAAAACAGGGCAACAACAGCGGCCCGTGCAGCAATTGCTTCCCCACTTCTGGATGCTTCAATCGATGGCGCAAGAGGGGTTCTTTTCAACATAACCGGTGGTACAGACATGACTATGAACGAGGTTGACGAAGCAGCTAAAGTTATAACTTCAGAAGCAGATCCGGACGCGCAGATTATTTTCGGAGCAGCTATTGACGAAAAGCTTGTGGATCAGATAAAAGTTACAGTGGTTGCAACAGGCTTTGATGAAACCAGAAGAAAATTTATACAAGTTAAACCATCGGAGGATGGCCAGATTACTGAAGGCCCAACCCCAGATGGAGAAGCCCCCGAACAACAAATAGAGGAAGACGAAATCGACTTTCCCACATTCCTCAGACAAATTCGCTGATATAATTTGATCCTTTTTATCCTAATTGTAAGCAAAATCCTTTTTTTATATAATTAAAGGTTTAGAAAAAACTAGAAAGGAGGGAAAACTATGATAAAAGCATTAGAAGCAGTTGTTATTGGAAGCGAAGACGCGGGGAAACTTGCCGAGTTTTACAGAGAAACTGTCGGTCTTAAGCAATCAATGGAGATGGAAATGGGCGAAGAAGGCGAAAAAGGCTACGATTTCGAACTAGAAGGAGCAAACCTTTACATTCTTGATCATTCAAAAGTCAAAGGTAAAAGTAAAGATCCTTCAAGAGCCATGTTTAATCTGGAAGTGGATGATATAGAAAAAGAAGCAGCAAGGCTCAAGGATGCAGGGGTTAAAGCCGTACAGGATATTTATCATGTCGAAGGTTACGGTCTGATCTCGACTTTTGAAGATCCGGACGGCAATTACTTCCAGTTTGTACAAGTTAAGGCAAGCTAGGGATCTGCTACAATTTAATAATGGGCAAAGAGGAGCAGGAAGTAGAAAATATTGAGCTGGCCTCGCTTACCGGTTCCGCCCCTGTAAAATTTCCGGCAGGTGTAATCTCCGTTTTTCCGGCACTCGTCCACAGGAATTTCCAGTTTTATGTTTTTGGCCAAGTAATTTCACTTGTAGGTTTTTGGATACATCAAGTCGCGCTTGCCTGGCTGGTCTTTGAACTGACCAAATCGGCTTTTTGGGTTGGAACTGTTGCGGCAATCGGCTCTTTACCTTTTTTATTTTTCACCACTTTCGCAGGCGTCTTTATAGATAAGGTAAACAAACAAAAACTTTTAATCTGGACCCAGACAGCTGAAGCAATAATCGCTATAACTTTAGGAATTCTGGCGCTTAACAACGCAGCGACTCTAAAGCCGATCATCATTTTAATTTTTCTCCATGGGATAGTTGGCTCATTTGATCTGCCGGCAAGACTTACTTTTATCATTGAAATGGTTGGAAAACGCGATTTAGCTTCCGCAATACCGATCAACAACGGCCTCTTTAACGCTGCCCGTTTTATTGGCCCCGGAATAGCAGGTCTAATTATTGCAACCCATGGTGTTGGCTGGCCGTTTATTATAAATGGTGTCAGTTACATTGCAGGTATTTGGGCGATACTCAACATAAAACCCGTTTATAAAAATCAGGCCGATGTTAACACTCATCCATATGAGTCACTAAAACAGGGGATTAAATTCTCCCTGTCTCATACTAAAATTTTGTACTTCACCTTGCTTGGTTTTTTTAGCGCTGTTTTTATTTGGCCGTTTCAGACTTTAATGCCTCTTGTTGCCCAAAATGTTTACGCAAGCGGAGCAACCGGATTCGGGTCCCTTCTGTCGGCAGCAGGTGCGGGAAGTCTTACAGGAGCATTTTTCACTTCCGCCAAAAGTCAAAACACAAACAAAATCATTTTTGTCACAAGAGGTTTTTTAGTTTCCTCAATAGCATTAATTCTCTTTTCATTTAATAGAAATTTTCTTTTTGCCCACATTCTTTTGTTTCTTGTAGGTTTTGGTCTTTTGATGTCTGTCTCAACTCTAAATACGCTTGTCCAGCTTAATTCGCCTGACAAAATGCGGGCAAGAGTGATGGCATTTTACCTCACCATGTTTATCGGCATGATGCCCCTTGGCAGCCTGCTTTCCGGCATAATTGCCGAAAAAACATCCGCAATTACCACAATTGGTTATGGAGGAGCCGCGATGTTAATTGTTTATGCGATTTTCTATCTTAAAGGAATTTTTACAAAATTATCCAAATGATCTTTATTTTCGTAACTTTTTCCAAAAAACAAGAAGCCAAATGATACTTACTTTTAAGCTTTAGCACAACTTAATTATATAATCAATTTTTCTTGAACTAAACTCAGTCATCTGGTTTAATGATCAGCGTATGTCAAAAAATCAGAAATTTAAGCCGGTTGATCCGAAACAGGACTTTATAAAAATGGAAAAAGACCTGCTGGACTACTGGTACAAAAAAGGGATTGTCGAAAAATACTTAAAACGCAACAATCCGCCAGCCGGCGGATCAAAAAAGAAGTTTTCTTTTCTCGATGGCCCTATTACTGCCAACAACCCCATGGGTGTTCACCATGCCTGGGGCAGAACTTACAAAGATTTGTGGCAGCGTTTTTATAACATGCAGGGGTATTCACAAAGATTCCAGAACGGTTTTGACGAACAAGGTCTTTGGGTTGAAGTCGAAGTAGAAAAAGAACTTGGTTTTAAAAATAAAAAGGATATCGAAAAATACGGAATCGACAAATTCGTAGAAAAATGCAAAGAGCGCGTTAAAAAATATTCACAAATTCAAACAGAACAAAGTAAACGTCTTGGATATTTCATGGATTGGGACAATTCTTACCATACATCTTCAGAAGAAAATAACTACGCCATTTGGAATTTCCTAAAAGTTTGTAACGAAAAAGGCTATTTATATAAGGGGAGGGATTCGGTTCCATGGTGCCCACGTTGCGGGACTGCCATCTCTCAGCACGAGATTTTAACCGAGGAGTATAAGGAGATCACTCATAAAGCGGTATTTGTGAAGTATCAAGTATCCCTTCGAGGCTCAGGGCAAGCAAGTATCAAGTATCAAGACAAAACACATCTTCTGGTCTGGACTACAACCCCATGGACACTTCCTTCGAACGTCGCAATAGCAGTTAATCCGGATCTTTCATACGGAATTTATGAAATTGACGAAGAAAAATACATAATCCAAGTGACAAGAGCAAAAGCGATGGGAATTGAAACTAAACAACAAAAAACTTTAAGAGGGAAAGAACTTATAGATATAAAATTCATCGGCAATTTTGACGAACTCCCGGCATTAAAAGGTGTAGAGCACAGGGTTATTGCGGCGAAAGATTTGGTAAACGAGGAGGAGGGGACAGGTCTTGTTCATATCGCACCAGGGGCAGGAGAAGAAGATTTTAAACTTGCCAAGGAAGAAAACCTTTCAGTTATTGAATCAATAGATGAAGGTGCAAATTACATCGAAGGATTTGGTGACTTAACCGGCCAAAGTGCCAAAAACTATCCCGATCTTATTATCGACAAGCTCAAGCAAAAAGGAGTCCTCTTTAAAGAGGAAGACTACAAGCATAGATATCCGACTTGCTGGCGTTGCAAAACCGAACTGGTTTGGAGGGTGGTAGATGAGTGGTATATAGCAATGGATAGAAAAGACCCTGACGACAAAAAGAGTCGTACCTTAAGACAGGAAATGGTTGATGTTGCCAAACAAATTAATTGGCTTCCGAAATTCGGTCTGGATAGGGAACTGGATTGGCTCAAAAATATGCACGATTGGCTGATTTCTAAAAAAAGATATTGGGGACTGACATTACCAATTTGGGAATGCCAAAATTGCAAAAACTTTGAAGTTATCGGCTCGATAGAAGAACTAAAGGAAAAAGCAGTAGAAGGTTGGGAAGAGTTTGAAGGACAGTCTCCCCATCGTCCCTGGGTCGACTCGGTAAAAATCAACTGTAGTCAGTGTAAATCAGTATCCTCAAGAATTCCGGATGTTGGCAATCCATGGCTCGATGCAGGAATCGTGCCGTTTTCAACAATGTCGCAGGAATGGTTTCCGGCCGATTTCATAACAGAATCATTTCCCGGACAATTCAAAAACTGGTTTTACAGTCTTATTGCCATGTCTACAGTTTTGAAAAACACAAACCCCACAAAAACTGTTTTAGGATTCGCGACACTTCTTGATGAAAAAGGCGAAGAGATGCACAAAAGCAAGGGTAATGCTATCGAGTTTAACGAAGCGGCAGATAAAATCGGCGTCGACGTCATGCGCTGGATGTATGCAGTTCAGAATCCTACAAACAATCTGCTTTTCGGTTACCACAAAGCAGATGAAGTAAGACGCCGCTTCTACCTTATTCTATGGAACGTTTATTCGTTTTTTGTAACCTATGCAAATTTAAACAATTGGACTCCGACTCCCAAAAAACCCATAAATATCTTGGACCGGTGGCTTATTTCCAGATTCAATAGTTTAAACAAAAATGTTACACAATATCTGTCAAAATACAATTCCAGCTCGGCAAGCGCTTCTATCGAAGATTTTATAATTAACGATCTTTCTACATGGTACATACGGAGAAGTAGAGATAGGGTAGAGGAAGCCCTGCCTACACTTTATGAAACACTGGTTAATCTGTCGAAAATAATTTCACCTTTTATGCCTTTTATTTCAGAAGAAATGTACACAAATTTGACAGGCGAAGAATCCGTAAATCTTTCAGACTTCCCTATCCCCGACCAAAAACTTATAGACGAGTACCTCGAACGTGAGATGCTGCGGTTAAGTCAAATAGTAGAAAAAGGACATAGTCTGAGAAAAGAGTCACAAATTAAAGTCCGCCAACCGCTTCCCCGGTTAGAATACGCAGGGGATGAATTATCAGGTGAACTAGAACAAGTATTGGCCCAGGAGTTGAACGTAAAAGAAGTAAAAAAAGGTAAATCTACAAAACTTGATACAACAATTACCCCGCAGCTAAAAGCGGAAGGTGAGGCAAGAGACATTATTCGCCAGATTCAACAAGCTCGCAAGGAGGAAAATTGCCGACTAGATCAGAAAATAGACGTAGAATTACCAAGTTGGCCAAAAGAATTTGAAAATCAGATTAAAAAAGAAACTTTATCCCAAAATCTCAAAGTAGCGAAAACCTTGTCTGTTAAAAAGCTTTAAATGGGAAAGACAATTGACGGTCTTCTAATTGCGCTCGCGGTTGCTCTGGGTGCAATTTCAACAACAGTTATCTTTGCAGCAAATAAAAGCCTTGCACTCAACCAATTTTTCTTTTGGATTTTTGGACTCTTTGCCATGTACATTGCAAGCCACATGTTTCATATTACCTGGCAAAAGTATTCACTTCTGCTCTACGTTATATCAATAACGGCACTTCTTTTTGTTTTTCTCTTCGGGGTGCAAGTCAGAGGCTCTGTCCGCTGGATAGACCTGGGTATATTTCGTTTTCAACCATCTGAAATTGCCAAAGTGGCAACTGTAGTGCTGCTTGCAAACTACTTTGTAAAAAGGAATGCAGCAAACCTGAATTCTCTAATTTTTAGTCTCTTATTAATCCTTCCAGCTTTTGCCATGATATTTCTGCAACCTGATTTCGGTAGCGCACTTGCAATATCGGCTATCTGGCTTGGTATAACATTTGCAGCAGGAATTCAAAAAAAGCATATAGTGATTTTGACAATTGCCACGATCACTTTTTCATTTTTTGGGTATGAAATTCTTGCGCCCTATCAAAAAGCGCGAATTGCCACTTTTCTTAACCCGGGTGTTGATCCTCTTGGTTCAGGTTACAACATAATACAGTCAAAAATTGCAGCAGGATCTGGGCAGTTGCTGGGAAGAGGTCTGGGGTTGGGATCACAATCTCAACTCAACTTTTTACCCGAATCTGAAAGTGACTTTATCTTTGCCAGTATTGCCGAACAACTTGGCTTTCTTGGAGCAGGACTGGTGATTATTCTATCGGGTGCATATCTTGCAAGGCTGTCCACTTATCTGAAAAATGCCGAAAGATTCAACCAGCTGATAATTGCAGGGTCCCTTAGCCTGTTTTTATACCAGTTTACGGTTAATATTGGTATGAATATGGGAATTCTGCCTGTAACAGGTATAACCTTGCCATTTGTCTCATACGGCGGTTCTTCGCTAATATCAATGTTGCTTCTTCTAGGCATCATTTTCTCAACCAAGACCAAAAACTACTAGAAGCTTGCCACAAACAACTTGTGAATGTTAAAATTTCCTGCATGTCAATTTGGGCGGTCATCAGAACCGGCGGAAAACAGTATAAAGTCGAAGAAGGCAAAACAGTTGTCGTAGAAAAACTCGAGGGCGAAAAAGATGCAAAAATTACCTTCGATAACGTTCTTTTAATTGGCGGGGATAAAGTAGCGGTCGGTAACCCTTTGGTAAACAGCGCGAAAGTTACAGGCAAAATCACAGAAACCTTCAAAGACAAAAAGGTGTTGGTTGTAAAATTCAAATCAAAATCACGTTATATGAGAACAAACGGCCACAGACAGACAAAAACTAAGGTCTTAATCGAAAAAATTACCAACTAATAACTGCATCAAAGTACTACTTAACTATAAAGAAAATATCCTTGACACTCTGTGAAAAGATAATGTAGAATTTCTCCGACACCAAGATGGCTCATAAAAAAGGCGGCGGCGCTACAACTAAAAATAGAGATTCAGCCGGAAAAAGGCTTGGAGTAAAAGTTTACGAAGGTCAACTGGCCAAACCGGGCAATATTATTGTGAGACAAAGAGGCACAAGGATATACCCGGGAACAGGTGTAATGTTAGGCCGCGACCACACAATTTTCGCAACCTCAGAAGGCTCTGTTAAGTTCCGACAGAAAAAAGGCTTGAAATTTGTAGACATATTATCAGCATAAAGCGTGGACGAAGGACAAATTTTCGAAATTGACATAGATATGCTTCAGCCTAATCCGCTGCAGCCCCGTGGACTTATTACCCCCGATTCTCTTATTGAATTAGTAGATTCAGTTCGCGAACACGGAGTATTGGAACCTCTCGTTGTTGCCAAGACCCCTGCAGGTTATCAGATCATTGCCGGTGAGCGCAGATGGCGTGCCAGCAAAGTAGCTGGTATGGCCAAAGTCCCGGTCATAATCAAGGAGACCACCGCTCAAGGTATGCTTGAGATGGCTATTATCGAAAATGTCCAGAGAATAGACCTTAACCCACTCGAACGTGCGCAGGCATTTAAAAGATTAATTGACGAATTCGGTCTTTCTACGGGTGAGATTGCAATCAAAGTAGGCAAAAGCGCCCCGTATGTTTCGAATACACTAAGATTATTAGTATTACCTGATGCCCTTAAAGATGCAATCGCATCCGGTGCAACAACAGAAGGACATGCAAGAGCACTTGCTTCGCTTGAAGATCCCCACTTGATAGTGGAAGCATACAAAGAAATTCTAAACAAGAATCTATCAGTCAGAGGGGCAGAAGAACTTGCAAGAAAAATGAAGGCTCGTGAGAACATTCCGCCAAAGCAGCAAAAAGATGTACTTCGGTTGGAAAGTGAAGAGCTGGAAAGTTATCAGGATGATATTTCCCAAAAACTTACAAACGACAACGCAAAAGTTAAAGTAAAAGTCGGTCAGTCAAGAATAGAAGCTAAACTTTTGATTGTCGTCAAGGGTAACGTGGAATCAACATCAGCGGTCATTAAACGTGTTCGAGATTGCATAATAAACCTTTGAGATTAATCTAACCCCTGCCGATTCAGTACTTTTCCACAAAGGCCAGTAAACAATCCAAGTTCTCCCCCGAATAGAATCTTTTTTTATCGACCCGAAGCTTCTGGAGTCGGAAGACGCATTTCTATTGTCACCTAAAACAAAATACTCTTCAGTGCCTAATGTAATTTCTTCCGTACCGCCTGTTAGCTGAGTTTCATAAGGTTCACGAAGTTTTTCACCGTTAATAAATACAGATCCATTCTCAATTCTTATTGCCTCACCAGGCAGGCCGATCACTCTTTTTATAAAATCAACATTTTTTGAATTTGGAGCTCTAAATACAATCACGTCACCTCGCTCTGGTTTATAAAGTCTATAAGTAACCTTTTCCGTTAACAGCAATTCGCCATCATAAAAGTTTGGCATCATCGATTCACCTTTAACTCTATGAGGTTGAATCAGAAAAACGTAGACAAATAAAAAGATGGCCAGAGATATAAGAATCGTTTGCAGAACTTCCCCGATAATTGAGAAGATCGAGTGTTTAAGACCCATGGGAATTATTCTAACAGAAAACTCACTATGTTAAAATTGCCACAAGGATCCGTAGCTCAGTTGGTTAGAGCGTCACATTCACATTGTGAAAGTCACAGGTTCGAATCCTGTCGGGTCCACCGAGTTAAACAAATGGAATTAATCAAGCTTCTTACAGTACTTACTATTTTCTCGATCATCCCGGGCCAGCTGATTAGAATTCCAATCTCACAATCTGCGATTGTGACAATAAGCGACATAGCATCCGCTTTTCTTTTGGTGGTTTTCCTTCTGTATTCAACGTCTATTAAAAAAAAGCTTTTTTTACCGAAAAGTTTATTCATTCCATTTTTGATCTTTACCCTAACAGCTGTGACATCCACAATTTTGGCAAGTGTTAATTTTTCACAAAGAGAGATATTTGTCGCACTTTTATTTCTCGTGCGTTACATTCTATATTTTTCAATTTTTATTATCGTTGCCAATACCGTCAAAAAAACGGAAGTCATAAATTGGCTTAATCTTTTTTTGACAACGAGTGTAATTTTCTCAATCTTAGGGTTTTTGCAATTTATATTTTTCTCAGATCTCACAGTTCTTGCTATTTATGGATGGGATCCACATCAGAAGAGAATAGTTTCAACACTCCTCGACCCTAATTTTACAGGGGGACTTTTGACAATCGCTTTTGCAATATCAATCTCTCTTTTTCTTTACCTTAAAAAACGAATATACCTTGTAGTTACGGCAGTTCTGTTTTCCGCTCTTATTCTTACTTTTTCGAGGAGTAGTTACTTAGCACTGGTTTGTACGGTGTTTGTAATAGGTCTTCTGAAATCGCCAAAAGTTCTTGTGATTTTTCTATTTATCATATTACTTTCATTTATAAGTATTCCCCAAGCCAGAAACCGTGTTTTGGGAGCTCTGGCTTTGGATGAGACTTCACAGGCCAGAATCCAGAGTTGGAGCAAGGCCTTGATGATTTTTAAAGACAATCCAATCTTGGGCGTCGGTTTTAATACATATCGCGCGACCCAAGCTCAATACGGATTTTTTGCTTCTGAGCAACCCGAAGGAGGGCACTCCGGCGCCGGAACCGATTCAAGCATTCTTCTGGTTCTTGCGACAACTGGCGTTGTTGGTATTGCAGCGTATCTGGCCTTTCTTTTCGCCATTGCAAAAACAGTAACAAAAAACGTTCGAAGTTCTCCCTTATCTCTTGGTGCTACTGCAGCATTTGTTGGTCTTCTGGTTCACTCCCAGTTTGTAAATTCTCTTTTTTTCCCGCAGATCATGATTATTTTTTTCTTTCTGCTCGGGCTTTGTGTTGTATATGATAATTAGGCTTTTTGTTTTTTGGCGCGTAGGTTTATTTATAGTCGGATATTTAGGCAGTCTTGCCTTTCCAAAAGTCTCAAACGGAGGTCTTGGTTCAATAGGTAGCGGACAGTTCAATTACCTAACTTCCTGGGCGCAGTGGGATGGTGGTCATTATTTCGACATCGTAAAAACAGGTTATCTAAAAGATACAGACTTTGCTTTCTTTCCTCTTTTCCCAATGCTGATTAAATTTATCAGCAATTTTTTTTCAGGGAACATTATTCTTTCCGGTCTATTTATTTCAAATGTCGCTTTTTTAATTTTTCTCCTGATCTTTTTCAACTACGTTGCAAAAATTTCCACAAAAAAATCGGCACTAGCAACTGTGACGTCATTTCTTGTTTTCCCAACCACCTTTTATGCAGTGGCCTTTTATTCTGAATCTCTCTTTTTGCTTTTTGTAGCATCGACGTTCCTTTTTCTAAAGTTTGGTAAATACCTAAATGCTGCAATTTTTGTAGCATTTGCAAGTATCACGAGATTGATGGGCCTGTTTCTGATCGTTTCGCTTATTTACAATTATGCTGCAAGTATCAAATTTAAAATTAAAAAAATAAATCGGGAAATTTTTCATACATCAATTGCGTTTTTTGGATTTTTCACCTACGTAATTTACCTATGGTATAAACTCGACGATCCTTTAAGATTCTTAACTATTCAAAGTATTTGGAACAGAACGGTAACCGATCCAATCTCAACCGTATTTTCGTATTTCTGGGCCTATCTTGTTGGGGAAAGTCGTCCGCTTAATGACTTTTTCGATCTTGCAACTACGTTAATTTTTCTAATCATTCTAATTCTCGGAAGAAAAAAAATATCATCGTCACTTTGGATATTTTCAATGCTTGTAGTTCTTATTCCGGTATCAACCGGGACATTAACAAGCATGCCAAGATATGTTTTGTCATCACTTGGAGCATTTATTATCATTGGAAAATATTTGAGTGACAAACCGGGGCTTAAAATAACACTCTGGTCAGTGTCGCTCGCAACTCAAGTCTATCTGTTGGTGAGATTCATTAATGGCTATTGGGTTGCTTAAAGTTTTCTGTTTAAAGTTTATAGTTTCCAGTTACTTTTTGAAGTTTACTTTTCGTTTTTCAACTTTCTTGTTGCCTGCAGGGTCGAGGGCAACAATCTCAATTGTTGTTTCGCCTTCTAAAACAGGAACAAAAACCTCAAATTTTCCTTCAGGATTCGTACTTGCCAGGAATCCATTTGCATAAATCTGACTATCTCCGTCAGTTGTGCCATTAACCCTTATTCTATTGTTTGCTAAAAAGTTTTGTCCCTCTGTCGGATTCTCTATTTCCAACTTTGGCTCTTTTGTGTCGAAAACGACAACCATACTTTGAGACGAATCGCTGATTTTACCGGATTCGCTGACAGATTTAGCGTAAACGTTATTATCGCCTTCTTCAAGCCGAAGGTCTTCATATTTAAAATTATTGTCAGAAATATCAACTGCACCAACTTTTTCCCCATCCAAAAAAATCTCAACAGTTTTTCCTCCGCTGCTAAAACCACCAACAGTAAGCTTAGCGCTGTTTGTAGCGTCTGGCAGGTCGTCAAGAACCGGCGGAAGCGGGGCATCTTCAGAAGCCGATTCATTTCTATGAAAAACTCCGCCGATAAAATCAGCAGATCTTCCTAAAAATGGTATACCAAGACCAAAAAATATTGCTCCAAGCACGACACTGATTATCGTAAGTGAGATGATTCTCCTTATCGTTGCCCTTTCTTCTTTTCTTGCTAATCTGTCAATTCTAAGTGATCTCTTCATTTTTTTCTGACGCCAGAGCCACCTCCGAGAGTCGAACTCGGGACCTTCACTTTACGAAAGTGCTGCTCTACCAACTGAGCTAAGGTGGCACTCATTCAACCATATTTTAACAGATGATATACTCTTATGGTGAAATATATAGGTTTATCGATATTATTAATTATTATTGTATCGGCTGCTTTTATCACCTATAAATCCAAAAATATTTTACCCAACTTACAAACGCAAACATCAACATCATTACCAAACATTGAATCGAAAACAACATCTGCTGGGCCAACACCAAAAATACCCTTTATTCTTAAACCAGGTTACCAAATCCATGTTTTTGCAAGCGATCTGAACAAACCCCGGGTCTTGGAATTCTCTCCGGGTGGCGTACTGCTCACATCAGACATCGGCTCAAATGAAGTAATTGCTATTCCGGACAAAAACAATGATGGAGCGGCAGACACAAAAAAAATTGTAATAAACCGTGGAAACCATATTCACGGCATAGCTTTTTATAAAGACAAACTATATGTTGCAGAAGTCGACAAAGTGACGCGTTACAACTGGGACGAAGCGAATTTGCAAGCAACCCAAGACAAAGTCCTTTTTTTCCTCCCTCAAAACGAAAATCATAACAACAGAACTCTCACTTTCGACAAAGAAGGAAATATGTATGTTTCTGTTGGGTCAACTTGCAATGTATGTGTAGAAAACTCAGATCAATCAGCAACTGTTCTTAAGTCAAACGCAGACGGGGATAGCCCCAAAGTTTTTGCAACAGGCCTCAGAAATGCTCCTTTTACTCAAATTAATCCCAAAACGGGTGAACTTTGGGGAACCGAGATGGGTAGGGATAACTTAGGTGATAACATTCCGCCGGATGAAATTAATGTAATAAGACAAGGTAAAAATTACGGATGGCCTTATTGTTATGGTGACATGGTTCACGACTCAAATTTTGATAAA
>JAUYIQ010000029.1 GCA_030688205.1 Candidatus Curtissbacteria bacterium
GAAAACACATCACAAATCCAACCCTGGGTGTGAAACGCGAATTCCATAAGTTCCAAAGCTATAGTCCAACAATTCTTTCATTTCGCCTCTCCTGTCATCACTCCCCAAAATAACAGCTATAATTTTCTTACCGTCGTTTTCAGCATAAGTTACCAAACATAAACCGGCTTCCCAAGTAAAACCCGGTTTTATTCCACGTACTCCCGGATAAGTTGTCAAAAGGTTTGTGTCATTGTAAAGGTCAAAAGCCTTATGTTCTGGCGTGTAGTCTATATATTCGTTGTAAGTAGAAGAAATTTTTCTGAAAAGTTCATACTTTTGCCAAACGTAATGCGAAATTACAGCCATATCATAAGCTGTCGAATACCCATTCCCGCTATCTTCATCCAATCCTGAAGCGTTCACAAACTTTGTGTCGCCAAGCCCAAGTGCAACAACCATTCCATTCATCTTTGTCACGAACGCACCCTCACTTCCACTCACTCCCTCAGCAACAGTAACAGCAGCATCATTCCCGGATACAAGCATCAAACCATACAAAAGCTCACCTAAAGTTAGTTTTTCGCCTACAGTCAAGCCCATGCTGTTCTCGCCAACGGCAGCAGCCTTCTCGCTGACAGTATAAAGGGCAGAAGGGTCCGCATTTTCCAGCGCAACCAGAGCCGTCATAATCTTAACAGTGGAGGCTACAGGTAACTTTTCTTTGGAATTTTTGTTGAAAATAATTTCTCCGGTCTGAGCATTAACAGCAATTGCAGATTTTGCAGAAATATTTAAAGAAGTTGTATCCCAAACGTTAAATTTTTCCTTCGGAAACCAACTGTTAACAACCTCAACTTTTGCAGTGCCGTAAACCTTTCCTATGGGAGAAACTAAACCAACACCCTTACCCTGCGATATAACAAAAAAGGCCCCAAACACCACCGCAATAACAACGACTAAAACTCGAATCACGATTTAATTGTAGCCTGATTGCAAAGACAGCCGCAACACATATATTGACTCTTGATGCCTGATACATGATACTTGATACACTAAAAATACATGCAATTATTCATCGACAGCGCAAATCCTAAAGAGGTCAAAGAAATGATAGACCTCGGAATCATAGACGGCGTCACCACCAATCCGTCGCTAGCCACAAAAGCCGGCATAGATTACAACGAAGCAGTGAAACAAATACTTTCAATGGTTCCGGCAAACGTCAGCCTGGAAGTCTTATCAACAGAAGCGGAAGGAATGATAAAAGAGGCAAGATCACTGTCAAAACTCGGTAAAGGTGTCGTAGTAAAACTTCCAGCCACAGAAGAAGGCATAAAAGCCCTAAAAACCGCAAAGGCGGAAGGTATTCCGACAAACGTGACTTTGGTTTTTAGCGCAAACCAAGCACTTCTGGCAGCCAAACTTGGCGCAACTATGGTGAGCCCCTTTGTAGGCAGATTAGACGACATTGGACTAAATGGCACTGAAGTTGTAGAGGAAATCCGCCAGATATATGACAATTACGCATTTGAAACAAAAATACTTTTTGCCTCTGTCCGTTCACCACTTCACGTAAAGCAAGCGGCACTTATCGGCTGCGAAATTGCAACATGCCCTTACGACATATTAAAAAGCTTAGTGAAGCACCCGCAAACTGACGTAGGCCTTAATAAATTTCTGGATGATTTCAAAAAATCCGGCCAAAAGCCAATATCTTAAAGGGGCAGTTTTAATTTACCTGCTTTCACTTTTTGTAAACGCTTACAAACTGCCACAAAATCTTTTTTTTGGCCATGAACAGGGTAGAGATGCGCAAGCCGTAAAAGAAATCTACACAGGCAAACACTTTCCACTTATAAGCACAAAGACGGAAGTTGAAGGACTTTATAGTCCTCCTTGGTACTACTACATAATGACAATTCCTTACGGACTCACAGGCGGCAATCCGACAGCCGGGATGTTTGCAATTATCCTCTTTAGCTCAACTTCAGCGGCAGTTATGTATTTTTTTATCAAAGACCTGACAAATTCGAACTTTTGGGGAATTGTGGGTGGAATACTGACAGCACTCAGCTGGGAATTCATAAACTATGCCAGATGGCTCATAAACGTCTCTCCGGCTTATCCTTTTGTCGCACTTGCACTTTTTATGGCCTGGAAGTATTACAAAACAAAAACCCAAAAGTATTTTTTCCTCTATGCACTCTTTGCAATCATTGCATTCCAGTTCCAAATAACGCTGTTTTTCCAATTCGCATTTTTATCAATTATCCTAATTGCTTTCAAATTTCTTAAAATACCCAATGTCAAAACAATACTGCTTGCAACCATAACAGCCATATTTTTTATAAGCCCCCTTATAATTTTTGACTTCAGACATGAGCACATAAGCTTAAAATCCATAGCATCCTTCATAAATGGCTCGGCATCGACCTCACTCAACATTCACCCTCAAAATTCACTCTTGCTTTACCTTGATCAATTCCTAAGAGTCGCCAAGAGAAGTATTTTCGACATTAAAAATACATACCTCCAGCTGACATTCCTCACATTTTTACTAATAGGCTTTTTCCTGTATTCAAAAGATAAAAGCAATAGGAAAACCGCCCTGTTCGTTCTTCTCATATCATTTATGTCTCTTGGAATATTACCGTTCAACATTGGCCTGACCCAGCTCTATCAAGGCACAGGCGTCGGTTTAATTGCTTTGGCAACAATTTCACTTTATGCACTTTGGAAAAATTTTAAAATAGGAGCTTTCCTGCTTACTTTGCTGTTAATTGCCAGTTCCTTGCAAAACATAAACCGCTTGCAAACAAATGATGATCTTTTCTTTGTACCGGAACAAAAAGTGCTTAACTTGCGTGACCAACAAAACTTAATAAACTTTATGCACACAGACGCTCAGGTCAAACCTTACCGCTTCGAGTCACAAACTATTCCATACCTGCATTCGGAAGGCTGGCAATATCTTCACAGCTATATGTACCCACATGCAGAATCAAAACTTGCAAACGAAGTCTATATTTCAATAGAAAAAAACATTGAACCTTACTGGGAAAAAAAATGGATAGAGGACTTGGGGGAAACAGAACTGATATATGAAAAAAACTTTGGCCAAATACGCCTGCAGAAAAGACTAATCAAAAATCAGTGAATTTTTAAGATTTTAAAAGTCACCTTACCGTCAGGAATATCAATCTCGACAACATCACCAACCGTTTTACCTAAAAGAGCACAGCCGATAGGGGATACATCCGAAACTTTGCCACGAAGCGGGTCTGCTTCAATTTTGTTAACAATTGTAAAATCTGTCTTTTCCCCGTCACTTTCTACAGTAACAACCGAACCAAAATCAACAATTGAGCTGCTGTTGCCGTCCACAACGTCTGCAAACCTTATCATGATTTTAAGCTCCCGGGTCCTGCGGTCTATCCTTCCCAGTTCTTCTTTTGCCGCATGGTAACCGGCGTTTTCCGAAAGGTCTCCTTGATCCCGCGCAAGTACCATCCTTGAAAGAACTCCGGGTCGTCTTTGGGCAAGAGCTTCAAGTTCCGCTTTTAAGTTATCAAAACCCTCACGGGTAAGTTTTAATTCAATCGGTTTTTTCACTTGTTTTGGAATTATATCCTATCTTATAGAAGAATCACTCGACAAAGGTAAGCGCAATACCTTTTTTGTTCATTCTGCCTGTTCTGCCAATTCGGTGCACATAGTCATCGTACGATTGCGGCATGTCATAGTTTATTACGTGGCTAACATCGTCTATATCTAGCCCGCGAGAGGCAACATCTGTTGCAAGCAGTATCCTTATTTCATTGCGCTTGAACTGCTCAAGTGTTCGGTGTCTTTGGCTCTGGCGCTTGTTTCCATGAATTGCTCCCGCCTTAAAACCACGGCTGCTAAGCTCGTCCGAAAGTTTTTGAATTCCCCATTTGGTTCTGCCAAAAATAATTACCTTATCGAATCCATCCTGGATCAGCAAATCATGCAACTGATCCACTTTCTTGCTTCTGTTGACTACTTTAATAACATCCTGTTCGATATTAGCGACTGTGTCATGTTTTTTAACGGACACTGTAACGGGGTTTTTTACAAAAGCTTGTAATATCTCACTTACTTTTGAAGAAATGGTAGCGGAAAAGAATAAGGACTGCCGGGCCTGGGGCAACAGCGATATAAAATACTTGATATCTGCAATAAAACCGATATCAACCATCCTGTCTGCTTCATCCAATACTACGTTGTTGAACTCACTCAAAGAAATAACCCGAAGTTGAATAAAATCTTTTAACCTTCCGGGCGTAGCAATTACGAAATTCGGATTTCTTCTTAAATCACTCCTCTGTCTATTCATATCCATTCCGCCAACCGCCAAAGCGCCATATAGATTCATACCCCTCGCAAAATCCTTCAATTCCCCATAAATTTGCAGTGCGAGTTCCCTAGTTGGAGCAACTATTAGAACTTTCTGACGCCTGTCACCGAAAACTTTATTAATAAGTGGAACCAGAAATGCCCCTGTTTTGCCGGTGCCCGTATTGGCAATACCGATAACATCACGTCCGCCAAGAATATAAGGAATTGCCTGATCTTGAATGGGAGTAGGCAGTGTATAGTTTTTGGATGCAATATTTCTCAGAAGTTGATCGCAAATTGTAAATTCACGAAAAGACCGGTGTGTTATATGCTCTTCTTGTTCAATTTCACTTGAGCTGTTCTGATGTGACTGGATTGTTCGAACCAAAGCCGAATTGGAATTGCCCGAGTCAAATCTACGTCTAGGGAAAGACCTTTGTTTTCTAAAATTATTTCGATTATCAAATCTACTGTTTCTCATATAAATTTAAAGGCTTGATGAAAAATTCAAAAAGGGGAAAGCACGAATCTAACAAACCAATGCTTAATTATAGCAGCTCCAAAGAATGATTGTCAAAAAAACTATGGGGCCTTTCCAACTTTAAGTTTGTAGTAACTTGTTTTGGTTTTCCCAAACTTAGAAACTATGCCCTTTTTTACAAGCGAAGCTAAAAGTGCATGGGCCTGTTGTCTGGTCACCGAAAGCGTTTCCACGACATCACTGGTTTTAACAGCTTTTTTGTCCAAAACAATTTGGATCACATCTTCCTCACGTGCAGTTACCAAAACCCTTTTCTCACCTGTAACTTCATCTACATTCTTACGGGAAAGTTTGTTTATACGAGCCAAAGCTGCCTGCAGGGAAAAAGCAATTCCCTCTAAAAAGTATTCCAGCCATTGAGTCTTTTCTCCTTTGTCTGCACTATGCAGCATATCCGAATACTGCTGCCTGTCGATATCATAATAGTCATCCATTATGAAGAACCTGACTACTTCGTACTGCTTCAAAAGCAGAAAGTACGCCGTCATAATCCGGGCTAAGCGCCCATTTCCGTCATAAAAAGGATGAATGTATGCAAGCTGATGGTGCAAAATCCCGGCGCGAATCAAAGGATGAAACTCTTCCTGCTTGTTAATCCAAGAGTAAAGGTCGCCAACAGCAGCACTAATATCACGTGCATTGTGAAATGGTGGAGAGTGCTTAACCACAATTTCAGAGACAGTCTTATGACCAATAAAAACTTCGCCTTCCCGGAACTTGCCGACTTCTTTATACAACCCCTCCATTAACTCACGATGCAGACTTAAGGTTAAATCACTAGATAGAGGAACCTGCTTTTTTGCAAGAAGGTTTATTTTATTTATGACGGCAAAGTAATTTTTAACTTCACGTTCACTTTTAGTAGTAGGGATCTGGTCACCAAGGACTATGTTTGTAACATCACGGGGTGAAAGAGGATTTCCTTCTATGCTTGTAGAATGATGTGTGGCTAGAATTTGATTTTCCTGCGAAAGCTGCAAAGCCAAAGAAGGCACAAGATCCTGCTGGGTAAGCGACCCATACAGCCTCTCAATCATCCCTAAAGTATTTACAATTTTGGGGGTAAAAGAGAACTTAGGCTCAATCATTTAGCCTCATTATACTAATTGTAAGGTTAATTGTCAAGTTAATTGTAAATACTCATCATTGTAAGCTTATTTGTAAAGCTAATTGTAAGGTCTTAGGACAATTTGCTAATATTAGGTTAGTGACTCCAGTCGTGTTTTTATTTCTTCTTTTAGCACTGTTCATCCTTTCCAAAAAAGTTGCGCAAGGCATTGGCTCGCTAATTTTTAGAATCTCAGGAAGCAAAAAGGCTACAGTAGGTATTCTTGCCTTTATTTTTCTACCCGGAACAGTCATTCACGAATTCGCCCACGCAGCTGTAGCTCAAGGCTTAGGCGTGTATGTTGGGGAAATAGAATTCACACCCACATTTGAAGGTGACAGCGTGAAACTTGGAAGCGTACAAGTAGCTCAAAGTGACCCCTTTCGTCAATTCTTGATAGGCGCCGCTCCTCTGATTATCGGGTTTGTGCTTATTTTCCTAACCTTTGCCCTTTACGATAAATTCCAAATTAGCGGTTTTTGGCCTCAAGTTCTGCTGTTTTATATTCTGTTTGAAATCGGCAACACAATGTTTTCAAGCAAACGTGACATGGAAGGAGCTTTAGAGCTGTTTGCTGCTGTGACACTAGTCCTTGGTTTTGTCTATCTATTAGGCTTCAGGCAAATTTTCGATGCAGTTCTACCTCTACTGAAAAATCTCGACTCTGTTTTTAAAATGGCTTCCGACTCACTGGTTAAAATAATCATAATCGACGTAATAATTATCGCTTCCTCACGATTATTTACACCCAAAAACCACATATAGTGCTCTAATGACCAAATTAAGGTAAAATAGATCAAAAGGAGGTGATTTAATATGAACGATGATGATAAAACAAAAACAGATGACGTTGTAGAAGAAGCAACAGAAGACAAAGAAGCGGACGAAAAGCCTGCAGAAGAAGCAGTAGAAGAACCAGCAGCGGAAGATAAACCAGCAGAAGAACCGGAAGCCCCAGAACCGGAAGCTGAAAAGCCCGCGGAGGATCAAGCGGCATCAACCGATGTAACAGAAGCTGGCGTTGACCAACAGGGCCGTCAGCTTTACAACGTAAAGTGCAGCAATTGTGGAAGGGATACGCAAGTACCTTTTAAACCCACAGGTGACAGACCTGTTTACTGCAGGGATTGCTACATGCAAAAGAAAAACTCATAATTCCTAAAAATATCCCCAGTTGGTATATTTTTAATAAAGCCTCATGTGCAGGCTATTTTGTTATGGAAGAAATACTTTGAGTCCGGCTAGCACTGACAAATCTTCTTTATCGGGGCAAAATTTGATTTTCGTAAATGAAGTTAGCAATTTCATGTCCAATAAAATCGATTCCTTCGGCTGAAGGGTGAATATAATCACTGGGATTAATGTATTTAAGATTCCCGTCTCCTTTTTGATTTAGCGATTTTTCGTAGATATTAATTACAGGGATATTGTGAGACTGCGCAAAACTGATGTGGTTTTTGATATAGGTCATTCTTTCTTCCGCCTGCCTACTTCTATCCTCAGCGGGAATATTAAGAAGAATATTTTGAGCATATTTCTCTTTGCTTGGTGCAATGGTTGCAACAAAAACGACAGCAGAATTTGGATGAGTACTGACTAAGGTTGTCATAAGCTCAACTAAAGCTTGGTTTTGTCTTTTGATTCCTTCCTCAAGTCCGAATTCTGAAAGCGGATTGTAGCCAAAAGATTCCACTAAGATCAAATCAAATTCGCGAGACAACAATGGCTCAAAAGTCGAATCCCAATAAGTGGTTTGTTTATTCAGCTGCTCGTCAATATCTAAAATATTTGCAGATCCGTGGGCATAATTATCGATTGAAACAAATATATTATGTCTTTTATATAGTTCGTTAATAAATTCGCTCATAGTTCCGCCACGAGGCCCAAGCGCATTAGTCATAGAATCTCCTACCATAAAAACGTTATAGATATCCTTCTCCTCAAGAATTGGTGGGGTGTAAGTTTGGAACACATAAGGTGTTGGTGTAGGCGAAGACACTGCAGATTGCGTTTGTATAGAATCCGCAGCTTTTGGAGCCTTAGTTTTTATGAAATAAAATAAAGCTACAGTTGTAATTACCAATAACCCTAAAATCGCAAATAGTGGCAGAAAACCTTTTTTCATAGCTTCCATAAACTATAACATTATGACAATCCTTATTCTGATACCTGTTTAATTTGACATTTTCCGAAAAAATTACTTATGCTAAGAATTGATAAAATGCAACTGAATATCAAGAACCGGTCGAAAATAACTACTCCCTACGTTGACAAACCTAATTCTTCCAAAAATAACATAGGCGAGCCTATAGGAAAATTATTACTCATTTTACTTTTTGGGGCATTATTATACCTGGTTATTACAGGAATACCGACAATAATAATTGCTTTCAATATGTTTATACGGGTTACAACCGGACTTTTTAATATTCAAAACTGAATCGTTTTAACCAGAAGTTTCACCGTAAGTATTAGCCCTATCAGCATCCAATAAAAAAGAGCTATCAAAAAAAGTATAATTAAAAACTTAAAAAGAATGTGCTTGGATGAGCCTATTTCTCCAAGACGCTTAAAACTGCCTAACATTTAATCTATTTTTGATCTTTTTGGCCAATTTTAAATGAAAAAGGGAATTTTTTACTTGGTCTTGCGTCTTTTACTTGCTCCTTAAGATTGGATTTTTCTTCCTCCAGCTTGATAATTTTTTCTTGAAGCTTGTCTGATATTTTATATGACTTTTTAAGATCACTCTTTTGTCCAAAAATCGTCAGCTTCGATTCAATTAAATTTTTTATCGTTGTTACACTTGCAAGAACCATACCAATAATTATTGAAGCAAATACTACAAAAAACAGGGGAATATCCAATAGGATTGTAGTACCAAAATACAAATTCACAGAGCTGGCGTCCATAGTTACCAGAAAGGAAATCACAAGCGCCAGAAAAATGGATAAAATAATTGCTAACATAAATGTTTTTTAACCTATTGGTTATTCACGGACTGGTTCACTTCCTGCTCTGTCGTTGGTTTTACAATCTGAAATAGCTTAACTAAACCGACAGCAACCACTGCGTAAACTGCCATTGCAATTATTGTAGACCATTCAATTACGGACTCCGAGCTTCTTGTCACACCAAGTACTCCTCTAAAAGGGGATGCCAATGGAGCACTTACTGAATAAATAAAGCTGGTAAATCCACTGTTTAGATTTGCACCAATAAGTTTCAGCAAAATACGGCTTGCAAGTAGTACCTCAACTACACCTAAAATATACCAAATTACCTGATAGAGTCGGAAGATTGCCTTCTTTGTTCCATATGCCTTCTGAGGTGACCCGGTATCTACAGCTGGTACATTTGTCGAAACTGTCTTCACTGTTTGTGTATCTGTCGCTTGTTGTGTTTGCATAATTATTCACCTCCTTTTGAAAATTGTCTTTTATTTGCTGCTTCCTGAAAAAATATAGAAACCAAATCCCACAATAATTGCGATTAAAAGGATATTTGAAAGTCCGGCAATTGCCAAAATACCAACGACCGAAAGAATCCAAAACAATAACAATACCGAAGCAATTTCTCGAAAAGGCCGTGGCAATATACTTATTGCCCACCCAACGGCAAGTAGAATAAGCACATTCCAAAGAGTAATTTGGTGATTGTTAATCGAAAACAATACAATATTTGGAACATGAACGCTTCCAATGGGTACATATCCAAAGAACCAAAGAACTATAAGTATTACTAAAATTCCAACTAACGTAAATCTACCTCTATAATTTTAGTATACATTAAATATTATAATACTCAAATGGCCTTTAAACAGCAACGCCTTTTGCAGCTAGATGTTCTCCGCTGTGCATCAATAATTGGAGTAATACTTATCCACATCATTGGATCGTCATTTCATTTCTGGAACGAAGGCTCAACAGTTTGGACTGTTCTTATATCAATAGACCAATTACTTCGCTTCTCCGTACCACTATTTGTTTTTATTTCAGGCTACACACTTTATTCAAAATACGCACAAGATTTCAAATACCGGGAATTTTACTGGCGAAGAGTAGTAAGAGTAATACCATGGTACCTTGTTTGGAGCCTGATAATTTACATATATATTAACTTCACGGTTATACCTGGTTTCGTAAATTACCCTACCTGGAAATTAATTCTGTTGGGAAAAGTAGATTATCACTTATATTTTGTTTCCATGATTTTCCAGCTATACTTAGTGTTTCCAGTATTACTGTGGTTATATAAAAAATTCAGGGCTAGTTTTGTTATTTCAGTGTTTATATTCGAGGCTATCTTATATCTCATTTTTAGCCTTGATGGGCAGAAAACAATACACCTGCCTTGGCGTTTTTATGAGCAGCAGCAATATCTGTTTTTTGGGACCTGGGTATTTTATTTTGTATTGGGTTTCGTGCTTTCCGAGAAACGTATCTCTTCTTCGAAAAAATTCGTTTTTCCCTTTATCACACTCGCAATTCTTGCTTACTCCGTATATAACAGCCTCCACTTGATATCACAAACTGCGGATACAAATGTTGCGACTCGCTCAACACGGATTCCGCTACTTTTATACTCAACGAGTTTTATTATTTCCGCCTTAGTTTATTCGGATTTACTGGTAAAAATGAAGAAAGTTATACTGAGAATTTTATTGTATTTTGCTAAAATCTCATTTCTTGTTTATCTCATACACGCCCTTATGATTAGAATTCTCGGTAATTTTATTTTACCAAATTCAGTTCTCAATCTAATTATATTTACAGCTCTAGTCTTTTCTTTATCTATATTTTTAGCCCAGCTTTCTCTATCGGCGGCAAGCAAAATCCCTTTTCAAAAATTAAAAAGTATACTATAACTATATGCTGCCCAAATTAATTCTTGCATCCGTAATAACTGCTATTTTGATCTCTAGCATTTTTTTTCTTCCCAAAAATAAAAACAGGATGAATGATACAAACCTTATCGTCTTTTTTGGCAATAGCATCACGGCTGGTAAGGGAGCAGGCGTTGGTGAGGATTTTCCAAGCATAATAGGTAAAACATTAAATGTACCAATTGTTAATGCAGGGGTAAGCGGCAACACTACAGGAGACGCTCTTCTAAGAATTAATGAGGATGTCCTAAGCAAAAAGCCATCCGTAGTTGTAATAGAACTTGGCGGTAATGATTTATTGGAGAACATTGATATTAAAGTGACCGAAGAAAACTTAGACTTAATTCTCGCAAAAATAAAGCCGACTGGCGCCAAAATAGTTATTCTAGGAACCAAATTTTTTGTTTTCCAAAAGAAGTATGAAGCCGATTGGGCAAGTCTTGCTAAAAAATACGATGCAACATTTGTACCGGACATTTTGGAAGGAGTTATAACCAACCCGAGCTTAAAATTTGACGATATCCATCCAAATGCCAAAGGTTATCAAAAAATTGCCGAGAAACTAACCCCAATAATTGCTCCTCTTATTGTCTAAAAACCAAACAACGGGAATTTTTTATTGTTAAGCAACTAAAGCAGGAAGGCTTTCCGGTTCAACTATAGGTAAGCTAAATTCCTGGTAAGAACCGTCTGAAAATCTTATCCATTTCTGATCCAGTAGTTGTGAAAGGTTCTTTCTGTCCATAACTGTAATGCGATCACCAACGTTAAGAGGAAACTCGAAAGTTTCACCCCTCTTAACCCAATCATCAAGATAAACAACTTCTTTTTCCCTGTCGCCGCGAAGACCTTGCCCGTATGGCAAGCTTGTCAAAAAATCTTCTCTATTCCAGAATGGCTCGGCGCTAACAGCCAGAATATTCCAATCATTATCAATAATGGCAAAACCGACAGAGTAAACATCATCTTTGGGCTCACCGTCAATTCCCATACCACCCCGCACTCCATGAATGGGCAAAAGTCTCAAGTTTCCCCCAATATCTATTGGCCTGGCAACCGTCCCGACCTTCTTCTTCATCCAGTCAACTTGAGAATAAGCCGAAAAATCAATTTCTTTAATAAGCGCAAGTTTATTCTCCGCCGTAGGCTTAACCAAAAGATGAAGAGAGTGGCTCTTCGATTCCGGTCTATAAATAAATTTATCATCAATCGGCACAATATTTTTTCCGACTTCTTCAAACACGGTTGTGCTATCAATCTTCAAGTCGCCATTCTCAATAGAAATTTCTACTAAAGCCGGATGGGGGACGAATTTATTCCCCTCCCGTCTGACGGCTGTCAGCCCAAGTATAGCTTTTTGCTCACCCCCAGCAAGTTCCCAAACGCGGGGATCTTCCCAGTTAAAAACTTCTCCTTCGCCAACACCTATCGGAAGGTTTAAATCGGGAAGTCTTTCAAGCTTTCCTTCGTCTGTTTCTCTTACAACTACCAATACATTGGCATCCGGTACATCTCCTTGTAGAGAGGGTATATGCACTGCCCTTGATATATAAATATTTCCAAATCTGGCCGTATTAAAAACGGCCCATTCCTCATGCAAACGTGGAGATTCATCTTTTTGTACTAGCGAATCAAAAACAACTTCATCAGCAGGGGATAAGCGAGGCATAAAAACAGCTTCTTTTTCTAAATCAGGTATGTCCTCGAAAGCAAAGTCTGTCTGTGGCATAACAGCTACTCTTTCGTCGTTTAACATTTTATAGCCTACTACTATCTATGTAGGCCCTTTTGAATTGAAATGTCAAGGAAATATAGGCTGAGTTCTTACCAGATCACAAGAGAACTTGAGTTGCGAACCGTGGACGCTATTTCGAGCAAAGCGAGAAACAATCTCTCTTATTCGCAGAAAAGCTTTGCTTTTTTAACCTTTTAGCTTCAAAACGATGAAAATTTATACCTATCTAAATAGCGTCAGTTTCAGGCAAGTTACTCTAGTATAAAAAAAATTGATCTTTAGAGCACTCCCTGATATGCTTAGCTTCATAATTAGCAGACTAATTAATATGTCTGCTTAACTTTGAAGCTATTTTTTGATTAAATCAAATTTGAATTTACTTCTTAATTTAAGCACTTTGTTTCTTCAGAATTAGAATATGAAAATTGCATTTATCGCATCATTCGTACCACGCAAATGTGGTGTTGCCACATATACGAGAGATCTTTCTTTGGAAATACACAAAAAACGTATTCCTGTATCTATAGTTGCAATGGAAAACCCAATGATTCCTACCGTATATGCTCCTCCTGTAATTGAGGCAATTCATCAAGAAAAAATTCAAACTTACCGAAAAGCTGCAAAACTTCTAAATTCCAGCTCTTGTGACATTGTGCATTTACAGCACGAGTTTGGTCTCTTTGGAGGAGCAGACGGTGAATATATCTTAGAACTTGCGCAAGCGCTTAAAAAACCGCTCATAGTTACATTCCATACCGTACTACTAACCCCAACGGAGCATCAGAAATACATTATTCAAGAACTCGCACGGCTCGCAAGAAACGTAATTGTTATGGATGAAGTAGGAAAAAACCGACTAGAACAAGTATACGGACTTAACCCCAACGACAGCGTTTTTATAATGCATGGTGCGCCGATTACGACGATGAAAAAGTATGACGCAAAAAAAACCATTAATTTTCATCATTCATTTATTTTGCTTTCTAATAATCTGCTCAGTAGAAATAAAGGCATTGAATATGCAATCGAAGCAGTCGCACAAGCTGTTTCAAAAATACCAAATTTAGTATTTCTGGTAGTGGGAGAAACACATCCGCTTGTCAAAAAAACTGAAGGCGAATCGTACAGAGAAGAACTTATGAAGCTTGTTATTAAATTAAAGCTTGTTAAGCATGTTATCTTTATAAACAAATATGTGCCGCTTGAACAGTTGCAAATATATTTGGCAGCTGCAGATGTATATATTACTCCTTACCTTGATCCTCAACAAATTACATCAGGTACGCTCTCATATGCAATTGGCGCCGGAAAAGCGTGCATCTCAACTGAGTTCATATATGCCAAAGACATTCTCGCAAAAGACCGCGGTATATTGGTGCAGTTTCAAGACAGTTATGCAATTGCAAAAGCCCTGGTTGAACTGTATAAAGATCCGAAAAAGCTTCAAATATTAGAAACAAATGCTGCCAACCTGAGGAAAGATATGCGCTGGTCGCACGTTGCCCAAAAACATATCTTACTCTACTCAAAAATTCTTAAGCTGAATGATACTCACTCAATAGCAAAGAAATTTGTAAGTACTCCCCTCGATATTTCATACCTCGCTCATTTAACTGATGCAGTCGGTGTGATTCAGCATACACATCACATCATTCCGGACAGAAAATTTGGATATAGTACCGACGATAATGCACGGGCCCTCATCGTCGTATCGCAATTATATAAACAACGTAAACGAAACAACATTTTAAAACTGGCCAAACTATATGTGACTTTTTTAAAATTTGCACAAAGTACAAACGGCAAATTTCATACATTTCTCAATTTCAACCGAAGCTGGGATGACACAACCGATGTTACCGATCCATACGGAAAAGCCATGTGGGCACTAGGCCTTAATTTATATCTTAACGACAATCCACCTTTTGCTCAGTCTATCCACTCTCTTTTTGTCATGAATCTCAAACAGATGGATAATATCCGCGATCTAAGAACCGCAGCCTACACGATGCTTGGGTTGTATTATTATATTCTGACATATGAAACAAAGACAGATGCTGCAGCACAAGCGAGTGAATATCTGAAAAAATTAGCTGATTTTCTTATCGGCGCGTATGAAAAAAACCACACAGCCAGTTGGAATTGGTTTGAAGATACGGTGACATATGATAATTTCCGCCTTCCGCAATCCCTTTTTGCAGCCTACATGATTACGGGTAACGAAAAATATAAAAATGTTGCAAGCATAACTCTGAAATTTATCACAAATTGTAATTATGATAAACAGAAAAGGTACTTTGATTTCATCGGACAAGATGGCTGGTTTAAAAAAGGACAAAAAAAGGCAGAGTATGACCAGCAACCACTTGAAGCTGCCGCAGCAGTTGACGCCTATGTATTCGCTGCACAAGCATTACATAAAAAAAATTATCTAAGTCAAGCACTTCTTGCATTCGAGTGGTTTTTTGGCAATAACCGCAATCATAGATATATCTATGATGAAAATACTAAGGGTGTTTTTGATGGGCTTACAAAAAGAGGCGTCAATCAAAATGAAGGAGCAGAATCAATTGTTTGTTTTCTGATGTCTTGTCTTTCACTTCAGCACTCCCTAAAAAAGATTTAGCACTAATTTTTTTTCGACAGTAGCAACTCCAATTACATGATCGGCAGCACCATAGTAAACATAATACAAACCGTCTTTTTCTATCGCTCCGCAGGTGAATACGACATTGGGAACAAAACCAAATCTCTCATAATCTGCTTCAGGCTCAAATATCGGTTCAGGTGAACGATATAAAATTTTTGTTGGGTCATTCCTGTCAAGAAACATAATTCCTAATCTATATATATTTTTCTCATCAACACCATGGTAGAAAAGAAGCCAGCCTTTCTCTGTTTCAATCGGCGGAGCGCCGACTCCACACTTAGCAGAATCCCACATACCAGGCCGCTGTTCAAAAACCGAGTGTGTGTTGTTTTGCCAATCCACAAGTGTTGTAGATTTGGCAAAATATGTTTTTCCTAAGCCTGCTCTGTACAGAAGCCAATATTCTCCGTTCATTTTCTTAGGGAAAAAACTCGCATTTTTCCCCAATAAATGCGGAATAATTACATCATAATCTACAAATGTTTTAAAATCCTTTGTTGTAGAAAGGGCAATTTGAGGCCTTTTTCCTTTCCAGTTAGCCACCTCTGCCCCAGTATCTTCGGAGACAGCAGTACAGGTAATATAATAGGTGTCATCAATTTTCACTATTCTTGCGTCTTCAATTCCAAGAGACTCATCAGGAAGACCATCGCCGGAGTATAATGGCCATTTTTCCCTTTCAAAATGAATGCCATCGCTGCTTATAGCCAGACCCAATCGCGACTTTATATCATTTTTGCCCATTGCCCTATAAATCAAATACACCTTATCCTCGACCATAACAGCACCAGGATTGAAAACAAGCATATTTTCCCATGATGAATCCGACGGTGTAAGAATGGGATTTTCTTTTGCGCGGGTGAGCTTAACCATAAAAATATTTTATACCCAAAATACTTAAGTTTGCATCTTTAATATATTATTTTGGGTACATAATCGGTTAATGAGAGTTGAAAACTCGAGTAAAATGAGTATATACCACTGGTTATAACGGCACAATGCTTCAATAGTGTCCTACTTGCCTAGGGAAATAAACATTCTCACGCTAGCCTTTAGATCTGGCTTTTCCATAAGTTAATCGGTCCGAATGTTCAGAGAAAAATAACGCGATTAGCAAACCAGATGAAGCCTTTTAGAAGGGTCGGTCACTTTGGACTGCACAGTCGTGCTGGGAGTCGTTGTTCATCCTGAGTTCTCGAAGGGATGATTTCCGAACCGCTGATTGGGTTGAAATGGTTAAATATCCAGAGTTGGTTTTGGAGAAATCGATGCAATTTCTTACATGTCCCAAAGTAGAACTCTGTTAAACATTATTAGAAGACCCGAGTTGCTCTCTAATCCACATTCTAACAAGAGTAGTTGGACCAATACCTTTTTCTTGTGCTTCGTGACGCAGTTTAACGAGAGTATCGGGATCTAACCTTATATGAAGCCCTTCTGAAAGATTTTTAGCAAAACGAGCTTCAACAGGTTTAAATTCATCAAGGTAGTCAGAAATACTGTGTGTTTCAAAGAATTTAGCTTCTTCTTCTCGGTTCTTGAATTGTGGAATTTTACTTACCAGTTTTTTAGTTTGTTTCATCATTATCACCTCCTCGCAATTTGTGATATAACGCAGTGTCATGACTATCTGCATCATA
Source organism: Candidatus Curtissbacteria bacterium (assembly GCA_030688205.1). Taxonomy (GTDB): domain Bacteria; phylum Patescibacteriota; class Microgenomatia; order Curtissbacterales; family GWA2-41-24; genus 2-01-FULL-41-11. The sequence continues at coordinate 16,901 of JAUYIQ010000029.1, forward strand.
GGCTGTTATCGGATAATACTTACCGTTACCTCTTGCTTCAAGCACAACTGCAAGCATTCGTTTCTCTTCTGTTTTACCTATAAGAACTAAACGATTTTTCTGTTGACCTCGAAGTACCACAGGCAACCCATGACACACTGATTCAACCTCATCGGAAACAACATGATGTCTTGCAATATGGTTAATATTCCATGAGTCCCAGATTAGTTTCCGAATCAGTATCACATATTTACTGTAGCACATTGCGCTACGAATATCAAGTAGCCATTAAAGCAAAAATCGTACTGCGGGACTTGGAGTATGTTAGAACCTTGTGGCTTTAAAACCAAAATAACTATTGATTATTAATCAGCCTTAGGTCTGTAAATCTTTGCAACAAAATCTAATAATTGTGTAGCGAATGGTATACGCATGACTAGCATCATTCTTTTCTCGTATGATTGCCAGCGAAGTTCTCCCTCGGAGTTGTGGATAGCATCAATAATACTTTCATATCTTTTTGCATTTCTTTCAGAAGGATATGTAGATAATACCTGCTCAGCGGTTAGAACTTTGTGATCTATTTTTGCCTTCGGGAGTATTTTATTTGCTAGCATTTGAATTCTATTTCTGTGTAATTCCCAACCGATACTAACTGTATTTGACCAGGAACTCACCAAAGCTTCATCTTTTAATGTTTCCAGTTCTTTTGATGTCGTTACCTGTGCAGATCGATTAGTTTTAACACTATTATGGTCAATATGGCCTGTTCGTACCAGATGATCAGCAGAAAGTGTGCTTAGTGCCTCTGTTTTACCTAATGCTGCACCGCCAGATAAAACAAATTGATCCACCTGATTATTTTTGAATAGTAGCCTTGCTGCAGCTACTACTAAGCGTGATCTTAAGCCAGGTCGTTCACGCACGGAGTTTTGGCCATTATTTTCTTTATAGTCATAAACGTGTAACAATGCAGCGTCATACCGTTCCATGCTGGCATTATACTTGTTTAAACACAATGATTAAACTTCGATCTAGAAATGAAGTTAAAATAGAGCTGGCACTGATTGACTATGTTGGAACTTATTATCAAAGCATGAATGTTACAATTTAGGAGTGAAACATCAAAACACAGAATTTAAAAAGTTAGAAAAAAGTGATCTCATAAATCTTCATAAGTGGCTTAATACTCCTCACGTAATTGCATCGTATGAAAATAAACCCTCATCATTTGAAGAGGTAAAAAGTAAATATATTACAAGAATCACAGGGGAAGATCCAACACAATCGTTTGTCATTATTTATGATAATAAACCGATTGGGTATATTCAAAAATATTTGGTAAGTAATGACCATGAGCTTAAAAATTACGTTAATGGAGAATCGGTAGGGGTAGACTTATTTATAGGTGAGCCTTCACTTATCCACAAGGGCTTAGGTTCACGTATACTGCAAGCATTTCTAAAAAAGCATGTATTTGATGAAAACAATATTGAAAGCTGTATTGTCGATCCTCTTACAACTAATGCTTCAGCAATCAGAGCCTATGAAAAAGCTGGTTTTAAACATTTCAAAATAACAGATGATCAGGAATCGAAATATCTTATGATTATTTTTCGATACGAAGTTTTATGAAAAAAGCTGGGAGTCGTTGACGATTTCCGAACCGCAAACTGGGTTGAGATTATCAAATACCCCGAATTAGTTTACCAAAAGTCGCAACAATTCTTATCAATTTAATCTTTGTTTGGACTAACGAAATAAATTAACCAGGTTGTCTTTGCTGTTTTCTTACGTTCCTTTGAATACAAAACTTCAAAATCATTTCTGAGCAATACTCCTGCAAATTCTTTGAGGGAATAGTATGCAAAGAATCTTTGACCATCTGGTGGCGGTTCGACAGTGTTTTTTTCGCCTTTGCCCTTTTTGACAGAGATAAATCCAACACCATGAGATTTTATGACTCTATGGAGTTGTTGCAATGCTTCATCTATGCGTTTTTTAGGAACATGAAGTAAAACTGCACAGGCCCAAAATCCATCAAAAGAATTTTTTGGGAAATTCAAGTTATAAACGCTTTTAAGAAGAAATTTTGCCCCGGGATTATATTTTTTGGCCGCTTCAAGCAAACCCTTCGAGATGTCGGTTCCAGAGTAATCGTAACCTGCTTTTATAATCTCTCTTGCGTCTCTACCGCCACCTGAACCAATTTCTAAAACTTTCCCTTGAGGCAGAAATTTTTTGAATCTATTTAATTCTTGTGCCCAAAAATCAAAGTCTGAATGACTGGCCGCCCACTGTTTTCCGTATTTGTTATAGCTGTTTAGAGTTTGCTGTTCTTCGTTTGTAAGTTTTGCATCTAACATTTACAAGGATTTTACATCACTTTAAATCTTAAAGTTCGAATCCAGTCCTCCTTATTATAAAATTAGACAATTTTTGGTGATTTTTGAAGCTAACAAAGTGGTCAAAATTTGGCTGCCGGACTAGGATTCGGACCTAGATAGATAGCTCCAAGGGCTATCGTCCTGCCATTAGACGATCCGGCAATATTACATATTTTACCAAAAAATAGCTTGAAAATAATATAAGGCTTTTATTGACCGGAGTATTGCAGACAAGCAGCTTTGGCTTGTGGATCTGTAATTTGATCGCAATTTGCTTTTGTCCCTTGGGTCGTCTGCTTTAATACTTCCGAAACATCAGTAAATTGCACATTTGCAGGCGGAACAAACTTTGAATTATCAACAGGCCAAGAAGAGCAATCCATATCAACATCTTGATTTAAATCGACACTTTGATCAGATTGCGCGGTTGGAGAAGCAGCAGTTGGATCAATTTTAATTTTTGTTCCAGTTGTACCTGTCCAAAAATAACCATTTTCCCCGTCTTGAATCATATAACTTTGTATCTCTTTAGCATCAGCACCCAAAACCTTAAATTCTCCATACATCTTATTCCCGGACACATATATCTTTCCTTCAGAAACACTTACATCACTTGAATTATTTATAGTACAACTGACACTTTTACCTGCAGTAAGTAAGCTTTTAATAGAACCCTTTGCTTGGGTAGACGTAGTTGCTTCCTGAGAAACGACAGGTGTTTGAGGACTTTGAGGAGATTTTTTAAGAATCGCAAACAGCGCAACAACTACAATTAAAACAATAACAACTCCACCCGCAGCTAACGGATTTTTAGTCTTTTGAGAACTCTCCGTTTTTTCAACAGGAGACTCGCTTTCGGCAGGCTTTTCTTCAGGAGCGTCTTCCATCGCGCACAGTATACTTTTCTTATTTTCACAAATCAAGAGGCAGTACAAATCTACGTTAAGTGGTAGCCAGCTTTGATTTTTTCGCAAGAGATCTCTCAAGAATGACAATTCTTTTTCGCTCTTCAGTTAAAGCGCGACGATCTCTCATTTCCTGAAACTTGGCATCAACAACGGTCTGGCAATCTTTGTCCGGACATCTGCTCTCCTCATGAAATATCACGGTGCCTTTTCCAAATTCACCATGATCCTTCCAACTCTTCGAAAAGATCCGTGCTTTGCCACACCTAATACAAATCGTAAATGTTTGGCCTCGCATTTATTTCACCCACTTACCAACTTTTAGAACTGTTAAAATTCCTTCCGGAATTTCCAGCCGGTCGGTCTTCTTTAGGACGCGCCTCATTAACAACCAATTTTCGACCGTCTAATTCATAATTATTGAATTTTTTAATCGCTTCATCTGCCTCTGCATCTGTTGCATATTCCAAAAATGCAAAACCTTTGCTTTGACCTGAAAATTTATCGGTAATTAAATTAAGACTCGCAATTTTTCCAACCTGAGAGAAAAGCTCTTCAAGTTGAGCACTTGTTGCGCTGTATGCAAGACTTCCAATGAATAATCTTTTTGCCATATATAACACCCCCTTTCATATAACCTTAAATGTGATTTTAGAATGAAGTTTTGTGATTTGGAGAACCCCTAAAACACTTCTGATATAAGCTTAATGATGCTTCATAATACCAGCTTTTAGACTAAAGGGCAACTATAGGATTTTGACGGCATTCACATTATTTCTGTTTTATGCTAAATTTGTCTGAATCATATGGCTTACCGATACAAAAACACCGCTTTTGGCGGCACTTTTGATCTTTTACACAAAGGACACAAATCCCTGATTGCAACTGCATTTAACAAATCGCAGTTCGTCACAATAGGAATAACGACCGACAAAATGTTTAAAGACTCTGCAAAAGCTCCGCTGGAAGATCAAAACAAACGTAGAAAAACCCTTCAGGAGTATCTCGCCATAAACAAGCTCACCAAGCGCTGCAAGATAGTATGGCTGGATGATATTTTCGGCAGTGCAGCCAAAGATAAAAACCTGCAAGCGCTGGTTGTTTCGAAAGAAACCCTCCCCAACGCAAAACTCATAAACAAAAAAAGGCAAAAAAGCAAACTTAAAAAACTCACTTTAGTCATTTGTGGGCAAGTTATGGCAGTTGACAAAAAACCAATTTCTTCTACAAGAATCAGGGAAGGGGAAATCAACACGGAAGGGGAGAGCTATTCAATTTTTTTGGACAAAATCGCGGGCATTGCAATCAGTCAGTCTGCCAGAAGTAAACTAAAAATCCCGTTCGGACCAATTGCCAAAATTGATAAAATCACCGCTAAGAAATATCCGCCGCACGCAGCAGTGGGCGACATAACAGTTTCCGCTTTTGTCAAAATTGGGGTCCAACCAAAAATATCTGTAGTCGATTTTTTAGTCGAGCGCAAAAAAATCTACAGTCAACTCTCACAACTGGGTTTTGCTACCAACAATGCGGATGTAATAATAAAAAACCCGCCAGGTGATATTTCAAAAGCCATGATAGCCGAGATATCAAAAGCAACCTCTAAGCAGAGCCGCACAATTATTGTAGTCGACGGAGAAGAAGACCTAGCCGCAGTTCCTGCCATTCTACTAGCACCCCTCGGAACTTATATCTATTACGGCCAGCCTAAAAAAGGGGCGGTAAGAGTGGAAGTCAACATCAAAACCAAAGAACAAATCAAAAACCTCCTTTAGTAAAGCAAAACTACTCTACCAATAATATCTGCTCGTCTTACAGGAGCAACGCGAGAACTCTCTTTTTCGTTATCACCGGCAACTTCGACAATGTCCTTCAATTTTTTTTGAACCCTTTTGATGTGATTTTTACCATTCAGTTTAAAAATCACCACATCGCCAGCTCTAACATCTGTCCAATTAAAAGTAACAACATAATCACCCGGTTTATAATCGGGTATCATGCTTCGTCCGCGAACAACAAACATCGAGAACGGAAATAGTTTCATCCCAAAAATTTTTTCTTCGGCGCGTCCGGATTATCAGAAACGCTTCCCGCCAAATTGTCCTTTGGTTCAACTTTAACTTTATCAAACATATCGGCAACCGCAAGGCAGGCAAACATCAATTCTTTTGCTTTTTCCATGCTGACATCTTGCCTGTTATCGGAAGCAAGTTTTACGGCTTTCCAAACTTTGTCATGTAAATCCGGAAATTTTTCCAAATGTTCCGGTCTGAAAAAATCTGCCCACAGTGTAATTAGTTGTTCCTCGCAAAGTTGCGCATTACCTTCTTTCACCTTCACACATCTTATAAAATTATTACGATCTTTTAAACTTGGTTTATCCATCGGAATTGCTTCCATAACCTCAACCATCCGGATAACCGTCTGAGCAGAAACAAGAAGTGTATTTGTTTCGTAAATTCCGCAGGGGATATCACAATGAGCCCATACTTCCTGAACATTGAAGAGATCACTTAACAATTTCATCGCAACCACTATACCACCGCTGCAAATCCATTTTCAACAAAAAAATAGGTGAAAGGTAATAAAAAGAAACGCTAGGATCTAAGAAGATATTTTTTTTCGAAAACAATTGATTTCGGCAAAAGTCTTTTAGAAGATAAATATGCCATCACGTTGTTGGTTAATATATAGCTTGCAGAAATTCCCAGCGCAAAAATTGAGCGTTCCATAATAACAATCGGAATCAACGCTGTCCAAAACGCAGCAGTTGTAGGAAAAGCCCAAATCCAAATTGCACCACCTGCAGCATGTGCAGTCATCGTAGACCCAAATGACCTAAAAACTAAAAATCTTTCGCGAAAAGGCCAAACAAGAAACGGGATAACCCAAAAAAGTGAATAAAACCAGACACTTCTGCCAACAGGATGCAAATTAAAAGCAATGATAGAAAGTGCAGGAATAATCAAAAGTTTCCCCTCTTTTTTAGCGAAAAACCAAACACCGAAAACTGCGGGTAAAAACCTCAGAGTAGCAATAAGTGTAATTAAAGATTCGTTATTCACTCCTCGAAATCCATGCGCAACTAAATTTACAAACTGCATAGAAACGACAGCGACGATTCCCAAAAAAGACCCTAAAAATGCCCCCGAAATGGGAGCAAACAGGTCAAACAGCGTAAAAGCAGCCCTTGAACCGCGAATAGTTGCAACAGGAATTTGCAGAGCTATAAATCCAAATACAATAAAAAACAGAAGAAATAGCAACTTGTTCTTCATTCGATAATCATTTTCACAAATACTATTTGCATTGTCAATGCCTAGCTCATACCCGGTATGAACCCTCCGGCAACCTCAATATTGGCCCCGTTTATATATGTAGCATCAGGTGAAATCAAAAACTTGAGAGCCTTCACCACGTCTTCATATGTCACACATCTGCCCATCGGAAAATCATCGGGTTTAAAAATATCCGTCTCAAGTGAAGCCGGAGAGATCATGTTAATTCGGATTCCGCTTTTTGCTTCTTCGTGGGCCATTACTTTTGTTAAGGTGTAAACGCCGGTCTTTGCCAAAAAGTAAGCTGCAGATTTTTGTGTAAGCTGAATTCTTTCGGCACCAACCGCACCAAGATTTATAACATTTCCACCTTTTTGCTTTCGCATGACAGGAAGTACGGCTCTTGTTACATAAAGTGTGGAATATAAATTCGATTCGATTAAATTGCGGAATTCGGAAGTTGTGGTCTCGCTGAATTTTTTATAAAGAAAATCCCCGACATTATTAACTAAAAGGTCAACTCTTCCTAATTTTTTTAAAACTTCCGAAAAAATCTTGGAAACTTCATCTTCGCGTCTTAAATCACCGCAAACAACAATTGACTTGGGCGACTTTTTGCTTATGAGATCAAGTACTTTTTGAGCTTCTTCTTTACTGCTCTTATAGTGAATAACCAATGTGTATCCCTCATCTGCAAGAGTAAGCGCAATCGCGCGCCCTAAACCTTTTGCAGATCCTGTAACAACAGCAACCTTCATGGTGAAATTATACGCCAAGACTTACCATAATACCTGATACCTGATACCTGTATTGTGATACACTCACCTAGTGGGCAAAGGTCTTTCGATAGGTCTTATTGCAATCATTATCCTTCTAATAACATCTGTAGGATATTTCATCTTCCAAAACCAAAAGGTACTAAAAGAACTTTCAAAAGCAAAGGGTGAACAAAAAACACAAACCCAACAAACACCAACATCAACTGCTTCTACACAATCTGCCGCATTAGTTCAACCGACCCCTTCACCTGCCTTAACGCAAATCGGTACACAAAGTGCAATCAAATCGCACGTAAACTCAAAAGATTACGCAGGACTTATTCCTTACATGACAACACCAAAAGTCAACTTTTCCCTTATGTCTTCCGAATGCTGCGAACCGCAAACTCCCCAACAAGCGTCTGAGCAGATGAAATATATAAATTCCGGTATTCCTTTTGACTTTAATCAGCAAAATCCGACTATTCAAAATTTAAAAGCAAAAAACCCGGAACTCGCCAATTCTTTTGTAGGAATTTCAACATCTGGGGAACAACTTGCCGCATTTACCATAGATACCCAGAACAAAATTTCCACAATTCAACTCTCAGTCTCCTGGAAGCTCTACAGCAACTAGTCGTTAGTCGTTAGTCGTTTCACCTCATCCAACCAGCTGTCATCTCCAATACTATTTCTATACATCCAGAAGGGTGCACCCCAAAGGCCAATAGATTCCACACCATAAGAATTTAAATATGACGCAGCGCGTGCTATGTCACCGGATGAAAAAGAATAAGTCTGCCTGTTTGCATCCGCCAGCGACCGGATATAAGGATCCGCCTGCATTTCCAAAACCCAAAGTTTCACGCCCTTTTTCTCGACTTCGTCTTTTAATTTCCCGTAATCAGGTGAAAGTAAAG
>JAUYIQ010000031.1 GCA_030688205.1 Candidatus Curtissbacteria bacterium
ATGGTTTCAATATCGAAAAACAAATTCATCTGTGTATTTTAACACCTACCTGTTATTATTAGATTATGGCGTCTAAACGGACTAAATTCCAGGTGGTAGATAAAACCGGTCGTGTGCTCGAGACCGGAACGGTTAGTACTAAAAGCACGGCAACCACACCGGAAGGAATACCGATTGAGCCGGAATTTGAAAAGCCTTTGGTTACAGTTTCAATATCCAATCCTTTTAAAAAAATTCTCTATTGGCTGGATCAGATACGGAAAAAACAAACTACAACCTTTGCATTTAAGCTTTCCATTCCGCTAATCGCTCTTCCTGTTTTAATTTTTGCTATTTATCAGGTGGGAAGGGGTGCAGGAATAAATTTTGTAAAGTCCCAGGTTTCTCCAAAACCTTCGGTATCTGCATCACCAAGCCCTCAAGTAGGTATAGAAATTAGCCGTGCCGGAACTTTAAGGATTGCAAAAGGCTCAACCTCGACACGTTATCTTCTTGCTTTAAGAAACGGCGAGATTGTTAATTTGGAAATTCCAAAAAACATCGACCTTTCAAAATACGCCGAGAAGCAGGTCCTTGTTACGGGAATTCAGAATAAGGCGACCGGAGTCATAAAAGTTTCAGATATTGCAGAAATTGAAGTGTTTAATACAACAGAAATTGAATCCACATCATCTGCTAACTAAATATATTGGCTTTATATTATTTGTCTTGATTTTTTACGTGTCGTTTTGGTAAAGTGTTTTCTTGTAAGCATCAAGAGTGTCGCAGTGGCGGCCGGCAACCGTTTTAAATTTTGCGGTGCCAACCCAATAGTCGGGGATGCGGTCTAAATGACAAAAACTACAACTTTTACTTCAGAATCTGTTTGTGCAGGCCACCCGGACAAAATCTGTGATTCCATCTCGGACGCTATTTTAGATGAAGTTTTGTTACAGGATCCCTTTGGCAGAGTTGCTGTTGAAACTCTTGTCACGTACAGGAGGGTAATAATTGCAGGCGAGGTAACATCTTCCGCCAAGGTAAACTTCGAACAAATTGCCAGGAAACAGATAAGTAAACTGGGTTACAACAATGATAAGTTTAATTTCAGTGACAAGTCGCCGGTTTTGGTTTTTGTTCACCATCAGTCCGCGGAAATCGCACGGGGCATACTAAATTCCGGCGCGGGTGATCAGGGGATGATGTTCGGTTTTGCCTGCCGCGAAACAGAATCTCTCATGCCAATGCCAATTATGATTGCACACTCTCTGGCCGGTAAAATAGATCGCGTCCGTGAGGAAAAAATTCTTCATTATTTAAGACCGGACGGCAAAACACAAGTTACAGTCGAATACAAAAATGGTAAGCCTGTTGGTGTTTCAAAAGTAATACTTGCTGTCCCGCACGACGAGAAATATGACCATAAGAGTGTTGCTGAAGATCTTTTTAGTAATGTGGTAGCGCCCGTTATTGCAGACTTTGGATTTAAGATTAAAAAAATAGACCTTGTAGTTAATGGTGCAGGCGTCTGGCACAAAGGAGGACCAGCAAGTGATACGGGGCTAACCGGCAGGAAGATTGTTGTGGATACTTACGGTGGGTATTCAAAAGTGGGTGGAGGGTGTTTTAGCGGTAAAGATCCGACTAAGGTAGACAGATCCGGAGCATATGCTGCGAGATTCATCGCCAAAAATATTGTTTCTCATAAACTGGCCGACAGGGCAGAAGTGAGACTCGCATATTTCATAGGTGCCAAAAAACCAATAATGCAGGAAGTGGAGACATTTAGAACCGCAAAAGTTTCAGATAAGATTCTTGGCAGTTTTATCGATAAAATTTTGGATACCTCGGTCAGCGGGATCATAAACGGTCTGGATCTGAGAAGACCTATTTATCTGCCAACAAGTGCCTATGGGCATTTCGGAAGAAGTGAATTTCCGTGGGAAAAAATTAAAGCGCTCTGATCTATTCCCTGTTTTTAAGCCAAATTGACTTTAAAATATCAATGGACAATGTTGAAAGCAAAAAACCAAGTGCCGGGATAAATGCACTTACAAAAGGTCTTTCGTTTTTGATCATTAAAAAGAAAAGCAAGACAACCAAATAGGTGCAGATGGAAACAGCGATTCTGCGTATTACGCTCGTTTCCCACGCTTTGTCTGCTTCCACTCGATTATTGCGGGCTTTTATCTTTTCAATTTCTTCTTTTAGAAGTTTGAGTTCTTCCACATTAAAATTATACCCTTGATTTTATTCTATTAATAGTTTAGGCTACTCGAATGCCAACTAAGGGATCTAAAAAATCAGAAAATATTTTGGATGCGCCGGTGCGTCCAAAGTTGCACAAAATAAACGATGTTTTAGCAACACTATTTTATCTTTTGTGGATTGTAATCGGAGCTTTTTTTATTTTGACAATCGCCGGAGAAATTAGAAGGGGTGCACTAACCTCTATAATAAGTGGCCCGGCCGCAAGCCAGCAGCAAGTTTCTGATGTACAAGCACCAACCGAGACTGACTTACCGGGAATCGGGACAGTTAATATAGATTGTGTTAAAGGCGCACTAAGTACTGAGTCGATTTCGAAAATTTTAGAAGCCGGAAATACCTCGGGGCTTTCTGCAGAAGAGAAAACAAAGTTCGAGCCGTGTGTGGTTGCAGCAGCATCACCAAACCCCTCTGCATCACCTTCAAAGTAGCCTGGTAGTTATTTTTGGTTTATAATACGCTTTCGCAATGAGGCAAGTTAAATTTCGCTTGCCTGCCCGCGTTTTTACAAGCAAAAAAAAGATTTTCCAAAAGCATAGGGTTAATACTGTAACCTTTCTAAGAAGGCGGCCGCTAACCTCTTTTTTCGCTACTCTTTTGGCCCTTCTTCTATTGATTTTTGCAGGTAATATTATTGCTAAGCCTGCGGTCGAGGAAACAGTGAGTCAGGCGGAAAAAAAGGTTGACGTATATACAATTGGTGCAATCCCTAAGATCAACGTCCAGGCACAAGTACAGAAAGACGGCGTGGTAACCATAATGGCCCAAAGTTCCGGGATTGTTCAAAAAGTGTCTGTGCACGCAGGAGACTCTGTACGAAAAGGGGTCAACCTGGTTTCTCTTTCGACTAACTATCAAGGAGGAAGTACTGCATCACTTTCCAGGCAGATTGCGGAAGTTCAACTTACAAACGTTAAAGATACTTTTGATAAACAAAAGGATATGATCGCAAAGCAAAAAGACTTTGCTACAAAAAGTGCGGAAAACACCGATCAGCTAAGACAAATATCGCAAAAGTCTTTGGATGACACTAATTCCTTAATAAATCTTAATCAAGACATCGTTAACACCTTAAATTCAAATTTGCAGACTTTGGTGAGCACTAATGTTGGAGGGGCAAACGATGCATTGATTCTTGCAACTAAGCAGCAAATTTCTTCTTTTCAATCTGCAGTTAATCAACTTAACGTGTCTTCAAGAAATCTTAGTTTTTCAACAAATGTCGATAATCAACCAACAAGAATGGCAAATCTTTCCCGTGATATTGCAATCGGACAGCTGGATATTCAAGAAAAAGCGTTAGATCTTTCAAAAAAAGTGGCGCAAATTCAATTGAATCTGGCTCAGGTTAATGAGGCATTAATGTTTCCGGCAGCTCCTGTTGCTGGAGTAGTTCAGAAAATTTACGTCCACACAGGGCAATTAGTCACGCCTGGGACACCGCTTGTGACAATTTACAACGCGGGTGGAAATGTTTCGGCAATTGCCCGTGTGCCACAGCGTGTTGCAGCATCTGTTTCGCGAATTGAAGAAAGTATATTACATGTCGGAGACCGGACATTTGGAGAGTTACCTAATTTCGTGTCAACACAGGCAACTGATGCTCAGCAATATTCCATCATCTTTACTATCCCGGAAGAATTCCGGGATCAAACTTCTAATATGGGATTTATTGCGGTGGAAATTCCTATCGGTCATACAGATTCCAATTTTGTTATTCCCTTTATTCCATTGGAAGCGGTTTTCCAAACTCGGGATAGTGCATTTGTTTACGTTATTGACGGTCAAAAAGCGCTCAGTCGCAAAGTCACGCTTGGGGAAGTTTTGGGTCAAGACGTTGCGGTTGTTTCAGGTTTATCTGATGGAGATCAAATCATACTGAGCAGAAACATCGTGTCAGGAGATCTTGTTTCAAAAAACCAGTAATCCCCATGATAAAAAGAGTTGATAGAAAATTAGAAGAATCACGTATTTCTTATTTCCTATCAAATCCCCGATTAGTAGTTCTTCTTCTAATTTTGATTATTTCTTTGGGAATATATTCATTTTTTAGCCTTCCAAGAAATCTTAATCCCCAGGTAAATATTCCAATTGTTTTCGTGCAGACAGTTTTACCCGGAGGAAGCCCAAGCGATATTGAACAGCTTGTAACTGTTCCTTTGGAGGAACCGATACGCGGTCTTTCGAAAGTAAAAACAGTTACATCTTCGTCGATCGATTCAGTTTCTGTGATAAATATCGAGTTTCAATCCGGAGTAGATCCGGACCGCGCAAAGTCGGATGTGCAGTCAGCTGTTGATTCGTTAACCACTCTTCCCGCGAATGCGCTGACACCAAAAGTTGCGAAACTGGATTTTGAGAATCAACCTGTTTGGACTTTTAATTTAACAACAGAAGAAGACGACGGCTCACTTTTTAGATTTGCTAAGCTTTTGCAAACAAAGCTAAAGAACATAAAGGAGGTAAATAGGGTTGATATTAGCGGTCTTGAGGATACAGAAGTTGAAATTACAATAAAACCGCAGACTTTTAGCTCGTATAACATTAACCCTCTCCAGCTTATACCACTTGTCAGTTCTTCTCTAAAGGCTTTTCCTGCGGGCATTGTCAAAACAACCAGTAGCAGCTTTACGTTAAATATTGACCCCCAGGTTGCAAAGATAGCTGATATCCGGGATTTAAGGTTAAATCTGGGAGGCACAAATATTGCACTTGGTGATATTGCCACCATCGACGAACATCCAAAACCGGATCAGGCAGAATCTTTCTTGCTGTACCCCGGACAAAATACCAAAAGATCTGTAACTTTTAATGTCTACAGGACAAATACTGTAAACATTGACCAGGCAGTCGGCGCCTCAGAAAAAATCGTAAATGATGAAATTTTAAAAAATCCAAAATTTTTGATTTCCAATGTAATTAACACTTCGAGCCTTATAGACGATCAGTTCAGCGAGCTTACCCGGGATTTCGCAATAACAATAATTTTGGTTGTTTTGGTTTTATTTATCTTCCTGGGAGCAAGGCAGGCGATAGTGTCAGCCCTGTCTGCACCACTTTCGTTTTTGATTGCATTTATTGTAATGAGGGTTACGGGAATTACGCTAAACTTTCTTTCTCTTTTCTCGTTAATTCTTTCTTTGGGTCTACTGGTTGACGACACAGTTGTCGTGATGAGCGCAATAACCTCTTATTTTAGAACAGGTAGGTTTACACCACTTCAAAGCGGTCTTTTGGTCTGGCGAGATTTTTTAATTCCAATATTTACTACAACAATCACCACAGTGTGGGCATTCTTACCGCTTCTTTTGACATCCGGCATCATTGGAGAGTTTATTAAATCTATTCCAATCGTTGTTTCCACGGCGCTTATGGCATCTTTTTTGGTGAGTATTTTTATAACTTTACCTTTAATTATCATTCTCCTTGGCGGTAATTATCCAAATAGGGTGAAGCTTTTGTTTAGATTTTTGTCGATTACTCTTGTTGCGGGACTGTTTTATTTACTAGTTCCAAAACAAAATAACATTTTACTTTTTGAGCTTTTGGTTTTTGTGATATTTTTGTTGGTTACAAACATTGTTAAAGACGGCGTTATTAAAAACATAAAAGGTGGCTTCAAAAAGTTTCGTATTGTCAAAAACTTTGATTTTTACAGTATGCTAGATCGCGGCTTTATCGATTTCGAAAGAATACACGAGAAATATCAAAGTGTGCTTGAAAAAATACTTAACTCCCCTACCAATAGAAAAAGAGTCATGGCCATGGTTTTGATATTATTTATTTTCTCACTTTCTCTTGTACCGCTGGGATTTGTAAAAAATGAATTTTTCCCTAAGACCGATCAGAACACAATTTACGTTTCTGTGGAATTGCCCCCCGGTACTTATGTAAACAATACCAGGAATGAAGCTTTAAATCTTATTGGTCAGTTGGGGAACACGCCAGAGTTAAAATTTGTAACTGCCGATATTGGCAGAGGATTCCAGTCAGGGATGGGAGTTGGAAGCAGTAGTTCGAACAATGTCTTGTTTACGCTGAACCTAAAGGGGCATCAAGATCGCGCGGTTCCTTCGTATGACATAGCACAAAAACTGAGAAGTCAATTTGCCTCTTACGATAAGGGCACTTTGAATGTTGAGGAACAATCGGGTGGACCACCAACAGGAGCCGATGTCCAAATAAAAATCACCGGCGATGATCTTGCCCAACTAGACAGTTATGCTGATGATGCCATCGAATACCTTAAGGGTCTAAGCGGCGTAACTAACGTCAATAAATCCGTAAAACCGGGAACGAGTAAATTGACTTTTGTACCGGATAAGGCCGCGCTTACTCAAAACCAGATTGATATTAGTCAGATAGGTATTTGGCTGAGATTATATGCCTCTGGACTTCCTGTTGATAAAAATAAATTCGAAGGCGAAAACGAAAACATTGATATTACTTTACGCCTGTCATCGCAAGGTTTGAATACAGATTCAATTTATTCGATTGAAATTCCGACACCTTCCGGCGTGTCTGTTCCTCTATTATCTTTGGGTAAAATTGTTTTGGAACCTAATCCGACTTTAATCACCAGAGAGGACGGCAAAAGAACAATTTCAACAATTGCGGCAGTCAGCCGCGGATATAATGTTGCAGATATTAACAAGAAGCTGGGAAATTTTGCCGATACTAAATTAAATCTGGCTGAAGGTTACAACTGGAAAACTGGGGGTGCAAATGAGCAGAACCAGGAATCCGTTAATTCAATTCTTTTGGCCATGATTTTTTCGTTCTTCCTGATAATTGTCACCATGGTTGTTCAGTTTAACTCTTTTAGAAGAGCGCTTGTCGTAATGTTGGTTATACCGCTTTCA
>JAUYIQ010000037.1 GCA_030688205.1 Candidatus Curtissbacteria bacterium
AGCGAATATTTTATTAAGGGAACAGAACCGACTCGCGACTGTCTTGTCGAAAAGACTTTAGACGGACGGGATTATTATGTATTTTTAGAGTTTGATCCGGTATCTACTGACGGCAAAAACCGTTGGCAGGAAGGAATTGACGTTTGGGCCAGTGCCAATGCCGATTCTAAATATCACGTCCCAAATGAGCTTAAGAATGAGCCTGGACAGAATCCGGACGAAATAAATGTCGAGATAAAAAAACCGGGAGAAAATAGTGAAGTTGATTACAGTATGGATGTTGAAGTTGCGGTGAGGACCGGTAGAAAAATTAAAAAGGTAGAATTTTTTGTTGACGGAAGTCTGAAGGATACTAAAACGGATAATAGCAGTACTTTTAACTTCCACTATAACTTTGATCCTTCAAGCCGTGGTAAACATAAAATTAAGGTGAGGGCGGAAAACGAGGCAGGGAAAGACCATGTCCGGGAGAACGAAATTTCTGTCGGAGAGCCCTGGGACTAAATTATAGGGTGTTTGTTTTGCTGTATTGACTTGGGTGTGAAAGTAGGTTATACTTCTTTCACGTAACTTTAACTAGTTAATGAATAGACAGCCAGAAATGGCTGTTTTTTTGTGGCAAAGTTCGATTAAGGCTTATTTTCCCCTGTTTTTCTTCCAAAAAGCCATATTTTTCACTCAAATACGCCAAATTTCTGCAAAAAGAGCTTTAAGAGTTACTCACGCTTTAGGGCTAAAGTTTTGCTTTCTTGGCAGACTTTGCCTGCGAGTGCGAGAAAAACTTGAAAATGGAGGAAATTATAGGACCTTTTCAAGCTTCCGTATTGTGATAAAGTATCGTGTGTCTGAGTGTTATAAATCGTAATTGCACTAAACTTTGTCCGGTTCTGTGGTTCTCGTCCCGATTAAAACGGGACTGCGGGCCTAGGGGTTATGCTGCTAGGGCAAGAGGGCTTGCTGGTTTTTTGTCCTTGCCGCTTATCATATCTATACCTTTTTTGGTCAGAATTCCTCCAATTACAACTAGAGCAATTCCAGCCATATAGTGACCTTCTGCCAGGTTTTTTCCGCCTTGATATATCAGGTACAAACCGCCAATTAAAATAACTGTTCCGAATAATTCTTTTTTGAAATTGTGTAATTCCGGGCGAGGTGATGCTAGAGCCCGGTTTTGTCGGGCTTCTGGAGGAGGATAGTAAACTATATTTCCTCTCTCAGTTGACATTTGTGCGTATTATACTGAACTATGGGATAAATGTCAAGATAAGGTAAAAAGTTTTTTGAGGTTTCTGTTTAAATTATTTTCTAACTTGTGCTTGGAAGATGCGGGAGATTTCGCGAGCTATTATTTCGCGATATCGTGTGACTTCTTCTTGTTCTGGAGTTGAATCGGATTTTTGGTAACTAAGGCGCAGAGTTATAGACTTTTTGCCTTTGCCGATTTTGCCATTTCTAAAAATATCAATGATCTCAACGTTTTTGACCAAGGGGCTGCCGATTTTTTTGGCTTCTGAAACTATTTCCGCAACTGGCGTCTTTTCGTCAAAAATTACAGACATATCTTCAATAACTGGAGGGAATTTAGGCATAGGATGATATGTGTGGACAGTAGATTGTAGATTATAGACTGTAGATAGGTTGATTTCGGCGACGAATGTATCTCCAGCAATGTCAAAATAATCAGCTACTTCACGTTTCAAAATACCCAGACCTCCAACTATTTTATCCCCAATTTTTATAGTGGCGAACTGGGAATTTTCCGAAAGAGGATTTTTGCCACCTGCCTTTTGGAATTTCGGTTCTCTTTTTAGAATTTCGAACAGGTTTTCTACAAGCCCTTTTATTTCCAAGAAGTTGGAGTTTTGAAGGGCAAACGCTATATGAACATCTTGAGTCGGAATATCATTGGTCACCCTTAAATATGTTTTGGCAACCTCAAAGAGTTTGATGTTGGATTTTAGATTTTGGTTTTGAGCGACCACATTTGTCAATGAAGGTACAAGAGTGTTTCTCATGAATTGCCAATCTGTTGAAAGCGGGTTTTGTAGCTCTACCGCATCTTTTTCTTCCAGTTGCGTTAGCTTTAAAAACTCTTTGGAGATTATTGAATAAGAAATGATTTCGGTCAGGCCAAGATATTTCAAAGCGTTTTTTAGTTCGATTACATTTGCAAGTATGCTTTCTTCGGTTTTGGGCACTTCTCCTTTAGGAAGAGTTGAGGGAAGATTGTGATAGCCGTAGATTCTGGCGATTTCTTCGATTAAATCTTCTTCGATTTCCATATCCTGGAATCTCCAGGTTGGCGGCGTGGCTGTAATTGTCTGGCTTGTGGAGCTTACTTTGAAACCTAGAAATTCCAAAGTTTTACCGGCTTTTTCCTCTGGGATTTCAACACCTATGTATGAGTTGAGTTTGCTGATGTTGAGAATAATCGGTTTGGGTTTTTCTGCCTTCTGATAGATGTCGATGAGTTCTGAGACTACTTTTGCTCCTGCAGTTTGTTTTGCAAGATAAACCGCCCGGGAGAGAGCCGGAATGATTCCTTCAAGATCGATGCCCTTTTCAAAGCGCGCAGAAGCGTCAGTCCTGAATGCAAGTGCTTGTGTAGTCTTGCGGATTCTAATGGGGTCATAAGACTGTACGAATAATACAACTCGTTTTGTCCTTGTAGAGACGCCAGAATTTTCTCCACCCATAATTCCACAAAGGTCGATCAATCTTTCCGAGTCTTCGATTACGATTGTGCCTTTGGGAAGTTTTCTGTTCTGCCCATCCAGGGTTCTAATACTTTCTCTTGCTTGTGACTCGCGAAGAGTCATTTTGGCTCCTCGAATTTTGTCGTAGTCGAATGTGTGCATGGGCTGGCCGAGTTCTAGCATGATGTAATTTGATATGTCGACAATATTGTTGATGGCTCTTATGCCACAAGTTTCCAGACGATTTTTGATAATCGCAGGCGAAGGTTTAATTTGGACGTTGTCTATAACAATTGCAGCAAATCTTTGGCAGAGAGATTTATCTTTAACTTGAACATCAAGCGGTAGGGAGTGTGATTTGTCCGGGTCTAGTTTGGTGTTTAAGCCTTTCGGAGGAACTAGCTGGGATTTTTGGCCATTTGTGGCAAGGATTGCATTTGCTTCCCGTGCCAGACCATAAACTGAAAAGGCGTCCGGTCTGTTTGTCGTGATTTCAACGTCGAAGATGAAATCTTCACCGTGCTTTTCGATTCTTTCAACAGAGGGGCCTGATGCCGTGAGATAGTTTGCTACCGTTTTTGCAGCAACATCTGTTTTTAAGTAATCACGGAGCCAGGAGACGGGAATTTGGATATTCATTTTTGGACGTTAGATGATAGATTATAGATGCTTAAAATAATCCTGTAATTAAATTCTTTCATTTTCAAAAGTCTAAAGTCTAATATCTAAAATCCAATTTAGAATTGTTCTAAAAACCTAATGTCATTTTGGAATAGCAACCTGATGTCGGGCAATTCCGTTTTCATGGCAATAGTTCTTTCAATTCCCCATCCGAAGGCAAAACCGTTATATTTTGCAGGGTCTATGCCGCCTGCCTTTAATACTTTGGGGTGGACCATACCTGAGCCGCCAAGTTCAAGCCAGCCAGCTTTACAGAGTCTACAACCCTTCCCCATGCATATTCCGCATGTTACATCCACTTCGAAAGACGGTTCGGTGAAGCGGAAATGATGGGGCCTGAGACGTGTTACTCTCTTCGGGCCAAAGAAATGTGATGTGAAGAAATCGAATGTTCCTTTAAGGTCTGTAATCGAAACATTTTTATCAACAAATAGTCCTTCGAACTGGTGAAACATCGGTGTGTGCGAAACGTCGATTTGTCTTCTGTAACAGCGGGCTATATTGATCATTCTAATTGGCGGATTTTTTGCCCGTTCCATTTCTCTGAGCTGTCCGTTTGAAGTGTGAGGGGTAAGAACTAAGTTTCCGTATTTTGGGTTAGTGTCCCCTTTTATGAAGAACGTTTCCCAATCGTCTCTCGCAGGGTGGTTTTTTGGCATATTTAGAGATTCAAACGCGTACCAATCCCAATCGATTTCCGGATAGCTCTGGAGCGAGTAGCCAAGTTTTTTGAAGATATCGACGATTTCTTCGATCGCTTGCGAGACAAGATGAAGATGCCCGAGCTGTGTTTTTTTGCCCGGAGCAGTTATATCTATTGAAGTTGACGAACGACTAATGACTAATGATGAACGCTTCTTTGCAAAGTATTCTACAATTTCTTTTTTCGCAGAATTAACAGATTGACCGAAAGATGCTCGATCTTTGGGGTCGATGTCTTTGATTTGTTTGGTGAGGTTTGTGACGAGTCCGTCACGGCCAAAAATTTCTACATAGGTTTGCTCAAGGTCTTTGATAACCCTCGCCTGTTCAATTTTGGACTTGGCTTGTTCAAGCACAACTTTTATTTTGGGATTCATGAGGGAAATTTTAGCACAAAAAACCTCTCGAAATTGAAAAATGCTTCAAAACCGAGAGGTTGGAGTGCACTTTAACAAGAGAGAATATGGATGTCAATTTGACAAGATGATATAGAATGCGAAACTAAATTACTTTTTTGACGATTGCTTCGAAGGATTTGGGGTCGACGATTGCGATTTCGGAAAGAACCTTGCGGTCCAATTCTATTTTGCTTGTTTTTAATTTGCCAATAAATTGGCTGTAGGAAATGTCGTAGGGTTTGAGGGCTGCGTTGATTCTTACTATCCAAAGAGACCTTCTTTGTCTCTTTTTTTCTTTTCTTCCGCGGTATGCCTCTGCCCCGGCGTGGATTACTGCTTGTTTGGCTTCCTTAACAAGTTTGCTTCGCCCGCCACGATAACCCTTGGCTTTATCTAACAGCCTTTTGTGGCGTGCATGACTTGTTACTCCGCGTTTTACTCTCATTAAATTAAATTTTCAATTTACAATTTTTAATTTACAATCAATTTTAAATATTTCAATTTTCAAACATTGTTTCATTGAAAATTCAATGAAAATTGCGAATTAGAAATTGAAAATTAGTTATATGGCATTAGCCGTTCAATATTTCTTTTGTCCACTTTCGCTACCTGAGCCGGAGATTTGTAGCGTGTTTTTGCGCTTTTGGACTTATTAGCCTTAAGGTGTCCGCCCATTTGGCGTCCTCTTAGGATTTTGCCCCTTTTGGTTATTTTAAACCGTTTGGCTGCTGCCTTTTTGGTCTTGGTTTTCATAAATAACTATAAACAATAAACTATAAACAATAAACTTGAAACTTAATTACTTTTTGATGCGTTGATTGTTGTTTCCTGTTTCTTGTTTCCAGTTTCTAGCTGATCATTGACTTCCTGTTTTACTGTTCCCTTGGTTGGCCTGACTACTGTTACATATCTGCGGCCTTCAAATCTGGCATCTCTTTCCTGTTCGGCCAAGCCTTCCAAGTTGCTCATAATCTTGTCGAGCATTTTCGGACCGAATTCCTGATGGGCCATCTGTCTTCCTTTGAAGACTACGGAGATTTTAACCATGTCTCCGCTTTTTAAAAATTTCTTTACTTTTTCAAGAGCAGTGTTTAAATCATGCTCGCCTATAAATGGCGAAAAACGGACTTCTTTAAGTTCCGTTTGTTTGGCATGCTTTTTTGCTTCCTTTTCTTTCTTTTCCTCTAAATACTTAAACTTCTTAAAATCGATTATCTTGACTACCGGCGGTTTTGCCTCGGAAGATATTTCAACTAAATCTTTTTCTTCTTCTTGCGCTTTTGCTAAAGCCTGCGAAAGTGAAAGGATTCCTACTTGCTTGCCCTCGTCGTCTATTACCCGAACCTCCGGGGCAGTTATCTGATGATTTTGTTTAAAATATCGCTTTATTTCTTAAACCTCCGAATAGGTATTTCGTTTGCAAAATGTTACCACGAATTAGCTTTTTTTATCAATATCTTGCTGAATTTTCATTTTGAACTCGTTAAGAGTTAGTTGGCCGAGATCTTTCCCCTCACGAGTTCTGGTTGCAACTTTTTCTGCTTCTTCTTCTCTGCCGCCTACAACTAAAAGATAAGGGATCTTTTGCATTGATGCATCCCGGATTTTTGCCTGAAGAGTTTCGTTTCTTTCGTCCACTTCGACACGTGCAATTGGCTCAAGGGCTTTTCTGACTTTCTGGGCATAGTTTATAAACTTGTCCGACAGCGGCAAAACTGTTACTTGAACCGGTGAAAGCCATACGGGGAATGAGCCCTGAAAATGTTCGACTAATATTCCAATAAAACGTTCAAGTGAACCTGTTAGGCCTCGGTGGATCATCACAGGCCTTTCGTTTTTACCGTTTTTGTCTACGTATGAGATGCCCATACTTTCGGGTTGCTGGAAATCAAGCTGGATAGTTGCCAGTTGCCAGTCACGACCTTGAGAGTCGTCTATATGTATGTCGATTTTGGGGCCGTAGAAGGCGCCGTCTTTCGGTTTAATATCATATTTGACTTTGGTCTCTTTTAAAGATTTTTCCAAGTCACTTTCTGCTTCTTTCCAAGTTTTTGCGTCTCCCATTGCTTTGTCGGGTTTGGTCGACAAATAGAATTTGGGGTTGAAACCAAGCGATTTATAGACTTCTATTACAAGTTTTAAGAGGTTGTTTATTTCTTCCTGGATTTGGTCTTGTCGGGCAAAGATATGTGCATCGTCTATTGTGAACTGCCTGACTCTGAATGCTCCACCCAATACTCCGGTAAGCTCGTTGCGGTGCAAAATGCCATATTCGGAAAAACGTATCGGAAGGTCATTGTAACTTCTGGTTTTTGAGCCGAAGACAAGAGCGGATTCCGGGCAATTCATAGGTTTTAGGGAATATGTCTCGTTTTCAACTTCAAAATTGAACATATTTTCCCGGAAGTGCTTCCAGTGGCCCGATTTTTCAAAAATTTTGCTTTTAATTAGGACCGGAGTGGATATTTCCTGATAACCTTGGCTTGCTGTTATGTTTCTTAGAAATTCCTGAAGGGTGCGATAAATAATCCAGCCTTTTGGATGCCAGAATATTGCGCCGGGTGCATATTCATGGAACGAAAACAAGTCCAGTTCGCGACCAAGTTCGCGATGATCTTTTAGGGTTGCTGTTGTCATCTGGTTTTGAGATTATCTTGGGAGGATTTTATAACATCCGAGAGGAATTGGCCAAATATGGGAACGATATCGACTCTGGATATTATAAAAGTGATAATCCATATGAATAGTGCAGTGCCTACTGTAATTCCGATTCCCCATCCCAACCCACCTACTAGTCCATTGATGAATTTAATTTTTGCAGACGGGTTTACTTCAATATAATGCTTTTCAACTACCTTTTGACTTTGCTCAGGCTCTTCGATTTTCTTGTTCGATTCTTCTGACATGGTAAGTTCATTGTAAGGCGTCTATTTTAAATGTTGCAAGTTGTAGGTTAGTTTGAATGAAATGGTCAATTACTGTAAAATCGAGAATGCTTTAGGGCGGTTAGCTCAGTTGGTTAGAGCGTCACATTGACATTGTGAAGGTCACAGGTTCGAGTCCTGTACCGCCCACTTCGATCTGTAAAACAGATCTCAGTGTAAACACATTCCTCCAGTGTTCTTAGCTTATGCGGCTTTTTTCTGTTGGACTTTTTTGGCCTCGATGGGATTTTGAAAAATAACTTTTCCTCTTTGCCAACGATTCTTTTTCCATAAAACTTCCCTTGCCCCACCTGCTGCCAGTTCTTGTACTTCCGGCGGAAGCTTTGATTCTTTTACTCTTTCGGTTGCAGTTACTGTAGGTTTGGCTTCCACAGAAGCATTACGCCTGACTGTTTCAATAATCGCTTTTCCTACAGCTTTCTGATCTTTTTCATTAACAGTACCGAGTGCAGCATAAACTTCGTGAGCTATTGCCGGTTTTTTTAACTTTCCTTGCAACATTTGAATTGTTTCCTTAACGTCAGGTACATCAAGTTTGTAAATTTCTGCCCTTGCTTCCAGTATTGGGCGGTCTTCTTGCGCTGCACGAAATGCGATCTCTTCTGCAAGTTCTGCTCTTCTTTTGTTCACTTTTGAGGCATTTTGCCATGTGTCTGCAATGTGATAGACATCCCACTCTGGTGCATCTTCCTCTTCTTCAATTTCGTCTTCAGGTTTTTTCATTTCAAATTCGCCGTCTTCTGTGGTAGGTAAATCCGGCGGTTGAGATCCACCTGCTGTTGCGCTTTCTGTTTCTATATCTGCTACCGTTTCAACAGCAGATTGAGCGTCTGTCTCAACTTGTGTATCTATTTCTTCTTTGATTTGGATAATTGCCTGAGTTTCTACCACTTTTTCAAGCTTTGTCTTCCACAGGGCTTCCTTTTCTTGCGTGAAGCCTGAAGTTGCAAGTAGTGCTAACGCCCTTTTAAGCGTTTGGACATCTGATTGTGATTCTATTTGCGGAATTTCTTTAGGTTCAACTGCCCCTAGAGTTAGAATTGCACCTGCAAGTGTTCCGACTTCCTGGTCTGCGGGTGTCAGAATTTCTTGTGTGGTTTCAATTGCATTTTCGAAAGTGGGCTGATCCAAAACTTGCGGGATCAGTTCGGATTTTGCCTCTTTTACAATTTCTTCGATTTGAGTGATCGGGTCAGGTTCAAATATTTCTGGCTTTGTAACGGATTCTGCCTGAACTTCAGTTGCCACAGCAGAGGGTGCGTTGATTCGCTCAACAATTTTCGGGTCAAGAAAGGTGGCAGGGTCTACTTCAGTTTGGAATGAGCGACCTAATGGTTCTTCAACATATGGTTGAGCAATGATGTCGTGAATATCAAAATCGCCAACAAGCTGTTCAGGGATTGATTCGAACTCCATGCCTGTAGGGCGTGGTATTTCTGTAATTATCGAAGATGGAATTTCCGGTCCGGGTATGCTGGAAAAAGATTGTGATAATTCCGGTCCCATTGATGGGCCTATTGAAGAAATTGTTGATATTTCAGCGCCAATACTTGCTGCCGGTGCCGCAACTGCTGCACCTATTGCGCCTGCTGTTTCTACGCTCATATCGCGCACATACTACCATACTATATACGAAAGAACTTGATATTAACTTAACAAGATGCTGACAATTAGCCTTGGAGTTGCAATGTGCCTTGTTCGTGGATCTTCATTAGTTTTTGCGAAGCTCGATCCGATTAGCTTCCCATTTATGGCTCTTTCTCATCTTTTCTGCAAGCCAGGTTGATGTTATCGATCCTATTGATTTTACTTGATCTGGTGTAAGCTCAGTAATTCCTAGCGAAGTGAAGTATTCTGCTGCATTAGATAAAGCATTATCTGGCTTTAGAAAACGGTCTCCGATTATGGTAAGTTTTCCTCGAGGTTTTAGAACTCTTGCAAATTCTTGGTACCACGTTTGTTGTTGGCTGTAGTAATTCTGAAGACCAGGGTCAAGGAGTGTTGGAAAAGGAAAGTAAATTTGGATTTCGTCAAATGAGTCTTCCGTAAAAGGAAGAAATTCTGCGTCTGCTGCTACTATTCTAACGTGAGGCAAATTTTTTATACGATATTTGAGGGCGCCAACTATGCGGTAATCTAGTCCTACACGAATGGTGTTTGGCGTATCATTTTTCAGGTAGTTACCACCAGACCCGATTCCAATATCCAGTAATTTGTAGGGATTACTCGTTTCTTTCACAAAGGTTTAGTTTATCCCTGTAGCTGTAGCGTGCCTTGTTCGTGGATTTTCATTTGCTTACCGGAAACCCAGGCCATCATACCTGTAGCTCTTTTGGCATTTGATCTTTGAGAAACCAACTCTTTTGCGCTTTTAGCCTCGTCTGCTTTTATCCGTAAAAATCTGACAATAGAAGTGAGCCTTTTGATATCTAGCCTACCGACTTTTTTGGGCATTTGCTCTAAATGTACTTTAGTGTCGACTCCGGAGGCTTTTGCCAGTTGTACAACTTCGCTTTGAAGTTGTGACAATTCCTGTTTCAATTCATTTTGTTCGTTGGCGGTTTTTTGTTCGAAAGAACGATATTCGTTTCTAACTTGTGCAATTCGTGCCTTAGACTTTTGGGTTTCTTCCTTTTTCATTTCTTCAAGATGTTTTTCTTCCCTTGCCCTTTGAAGGTCTTCGTGCCCCATTGATTTTGGGGCTTTCCCAATACGCGGAGTACCGAAAAAGCTGCCAAATTCGTTTATTGCTTCGTCAAAAATGGGTTTGGCGGTTTGATTCCCTAATTCTTCAAAAGCATCCCAACCAACTTTTGCCACAGTTTTGACAGTTTGAACGGGTTTCATAAATTGCTATTTTATCACTCTTTGAAGCTGATTGCAAGATCTACTATAGGTTTTGGAAGGTCTTGGTTAAAGTTTTTAAGGTTATTTAGCTTTTCGTTGTATATCTTGACTCTTTGGGCGATATTTTCCGTACTTGGGTCTTGTGAGGCTTCAGGTGAAGGTGAGTTGGTGTTAAATACTGGCGGTGCGACAACTTCCCCCGCGTTCTTTTTGGAAAGCACGTTTAGGGCAATTGAAAAAAGAACAATTGTCATAAATAAAATTATAACTGTTACAATTTTTGGGCGTTTGATCCGTGTGAGAATATTTTTCAGGCGTTTTGATATTTCTGCCAGGTTAGGCTTTTTTAACTTTTGCACTGTCGGATTTTTCGGGCTTTCTTCTACTATTTCTGTACCCATTGGTCTTTGCAGCATCATATTATCCTTACTACTTCCTCAAACAAAGGCTGAGATCTTTTGAGTTCATTTTTTGCGCTTTTTGCAATTTCAGAGATTTCGTTAAGTTGGCTGTTTGTTGCCCGGTCGTCTGGTATTTGCGCAAGTGCTTCTCTGACTTTTAAGGCTGATTGCTCGGTTTTTGCTTGAATATCGCGAATCTCGCTGGACCAGTTGTTAAGTATAGATTTTGTTTCCCCTGCCCTTAGCTTAAAGACAACAACCCTGTCCAAAATTCGTGAAAGAGATTTGAAATCATCCAAGGCTGCTTCTGTTTGTACAACTTCGTAAATCGAAAGGACTTGATCAACTTTTGGTGTCAGATCATCTTTGACGTGAGTATTTATTTCCGCAGCTATTGGCGGAAGTTCTTCCAGGGTTTTTGTTTGTGCAACTTTTTTATTTTGTTCATTGAAGTAACCACTTTCACTTTTTAAAATACTATCTGCTTTATTTTTATCATCACCATACGACGTGAAGTTTATTGAATTTCCGTTTTCCTGGACGAGGGCAATGTACGTGACATAAAGTTTGTTTATCTGGGATAGATAATCTTTTGTTTTGATGAAAGCATCGTTTTTAGCTGTTGCTGTTTTAAAAGATTCGTAAGCGGATTTGGAACTTACATATTTTTCCTGAGCGTCTCTGTATTTGGTGAACTGGAAAGTGTAATCAGTTTGCGC
>JAUYIQ010000090.1 GCA_030688205.1 Candidatus Curtissbacteria bacterium
TTTTTCGCTAAAGCGAAAAATACGGACCCATTATGAGCCTAGAGCGAGAATTGAACTCGCGTTCCGTCATTACCAATGACGTGTTCTGCCACTGAACTATCCAGGCAAGAGTATTCCACAATATTCAGAGCCATGCGGCAGTAAACTGCCTAAGCGAACCTTGCAGGTTCTTATCTTCACAAGCACAAAATTTACCTGCCAAAGTGCAGGGAAATTTTGTGCTGGGAGAAGGATTCGAACCTTCGTAGACCTTCCGGTCGCGGATTTTACAGATCCGTACTTTTAGCCACTCAGTCATCCCAGCAATTCTAAATGTTTTTGTACAGCTCAATCCACTCTACAACTTGCCTGAAAAGTTTCGTATCATTATACCGTATATGGACTAGTCCGTATAACATTTTTCTGCCGTTAGGATTGTAATCTTTTCTGACATATGGTTTTTGAAACTGAACACTTGGAATTTGCATTATGTGAGACCAATAATTTATCAATTCATTACTAGATTGATTTGCATAACAATAGAGTAGTACTCGTAGTTTGCTTTCGTTTATTCTGCATACTTTTCTTAAAAATTTAAGATAAAGCAATATCATCTTGGGGTCCGAATTAGGGAAGTCAACAACATGTCCGTCACCACTTTTAACGCCTTCTGCCCAATACAACATTGAAGAAGCGATTTTTAATCTTTCGTCATGGTTTGTTAAAGTTTGTTTTAATTTAAATGAAGGTTTTTGTCTTTCGAATCTTAAGTTGTTGCTCTCTTGAGGGGTTCTTCTAGTTAGGCCATTGCGTTTCATAAATCTAATGACTTGCCAGACTGTTACACCGAACCTGTTGGCTAACTCAACTGAACTTAGACCATCTTCGTAATATAGCTTTCGGACTTCAGTTAAGGGCAGAAGGATCATATATTCGTATTTTATTCGGGTTACAATTCGATGTCAACGAGTAAGTTGACACAAGACGTTTAGACTGTTAGGATGAGCCGATGGGGAATTTCGCAATCCCGACCTTCGCTTTACAAAAGCGCTGCTCTGCTTCTGAGCTACATCGGCGGTTTGGCTGTGCTAATTCTACCAAAATTTGTGCTTACTTGACTACATCTGGTACAATCTGCACCTAGCGTGGATAATCAACAACCAACACCTTCTGCAGGCACTCCTATTTATCAGGATTCACAGGAGAAAAACGCCAAGTGGCTGTGGATTCTAATAGTGCTGATCATAATTGGCGCTTTGGCTTTTGCCTTCTACAAAAAGATAGGACCTTTTGCCCGCTTCGCCTCTTCAGAAGAATCCATTGCGTCACCATCACCTTTTTCATTTTCGGAAAGTTCGTCCACTCCAACACCCGAGGCAACAGCCGGAGCAAATCTAGACAAGAGTGAGCCGGAAATCAGAGTTTTGAATGGTACCACCACATCGGGGCTTGCAGCTGGTGCTAAAGAATTTCTTGAAACGAAGGGTTACACGGTATCTGCTATTGGCAATGCGGCAAATAGGGATTTTGAAACAACAAAAATAAGGTTTAAAAAAGGCTTTGAAAAATTTGAAAGTCTTCTGAAGACGGATTTGTCTTCAAAGTACTCAGTCTCCATAAGCTCTGAAGCTCTTGAGGCTTCAGACTCCGCTGATATAGAAATTATTGTAGGAAGTAAATAGTAATAACGATAATTTCTGCGTTCCTAAGAAATTATTGTAGGCAGCAAATAATTTCTGCGGGCCTATGAAGTAATAGTCGGAGCAAAATAGAGAGAATTACGATTTAAGAACAAGCGAGAGCTTGTTTTTTTGTGGTATGAATCTTTTTTCTCGATAACTCGAAATAATTGCGGCCCTACGCCGGCGCATGGTTTAGCTTATTCTTCGGTAAGAATCAAGTGGGTATCCTGCCTAACTATAATTGGACTCCGGATTCCCTAATTTTTCTTTCGATGAAGCGAAGAAATACTAGGCTAAAACTTTTTAAAGTGCAACCTTTGTAGGGTTTGTCCTGTGGACCAATTTAATAGTAGCACGCCTGTCAATTAAAAACCAGCTGAAAAGCCGGGTAAAAGTAGGTTTAAGATAATCCCGACTATTGGCGACAGAATTTTTCCTATAACTCCCGTTACCAGCAGGATAATTAAAATAAAAATTCCGTATTGTTCCATTCTTACAAAATCTTCATACCAATCTTGTGGAAGAAGGCCTGCTAAAACTTTGAACCCATCAAGCGGGGCAACGGGAATTAAATTGAAGACACCCAGAATTACGTTAATCCAGATGAAGGGTGAAAGATACTGATAGGCCGTTGCAATTTCCAGACTTAAATTGTGGGTGTAAAACATAACCAGATATGGGATCGAAGCGATGATTGCAATTAAAAAGTTTGTCAAAGCGCCTGCTATAGAAATAAGTGCGGAATCTCTTTTGATGTTTCGAAGGTTGAATGGGTCAAAAGGTGTTGGTTTGCCCCAACCAAAGCCTAAAAACAAAAGAGCGAAAGTTCCAAGCGGATCAAGATGAGATCTTGGATCAATAGTTAATCTACCCTGAAGTTTTGCAGTAGGATCTCCGAGGCGATAGGCAACAAGCGCGTGGGAGAATTCGTGAAGACTAATGCCGATTACCAGACCTGCAATGAGCGATATGCCCACCAGTGGCTGGTTGATCAGGGTCTGAAGAATATCCGGCAGGCCTCCGGTGGCAAAGCTCATCAGAAGCATAAATGC
Organism: Candidatus Curtissbacteria bacterium; assembly: GCA_030688205.1. GTDB lineage: Bacteria > Patescibacteriota > Microgenomatia > Curtissbacterales > GWA2-41-24 > 2-01-FULL-41-11. The sequence goes on from JAUYIQ010000090.1 coordinate 2,714, forward strand.
CAGAATGTAAAGCAAAATATTCCTGTTCATAACTTTCAAAATTTAGCTACGTATGGTATATTTTAGCAGATTCAAATAATTTTCAATTTACAATTTTAAATTTTCAATCAATTTTTAATGCCTTAATTTTCAAACATTGAATCATTGAAAATTCAATGAAAATTGAGAATTAAAAATTTAAAATTTTTAATATGCGTAAGTGTCAAGTTTGCGGTAAAGGTTCAATGATACAAATGTCCGGTGCCCACCAATATGGTGGAGGTTGGGCTATGAGGGCAACCAAAAAGCGTGCAGTTTGGATGCCGAATCTTCACTCGGCAAAAGTTACATATCAAGGGGTAAGACGTACAATGAGACTTTGCACGAAATGTTTAAGGAAAGTAAAGAGCGGAATGAAAGCACCTTCTGTTAAAAAGGCTGAGAAAGCGTTAATTACCCCCAAGATTACACCACAAGCTACTACTGCCTGATTTATGTTGGAAACACAACCGCGAAGAATTTCAAGAAGAACAGTAATAAGTACTGCTGCTTACGGGAGTATTGCGTTAGGTACAATTGCTTTAGCGGATTCGTTTAGAGTTGTTATAGATGCTAATGACAAAGCCAGAAGAGAAGTATCAAAAACTTTGAAGCCAGTTTCAGATTTAGAGTCACTGCGAGCTATAAAGGTTTTGGATTTAGACAATCAGGTGAAGACTTTGGCAAAAGAAGCGGGAATTAATGAAGTACCTAGTGTAGTTAGTGTTGAGCAACAAAGAGACGCACGGGCTGTTTTAGCAAAAGAAGCACAGTTTAAGGAAGCCATAAAGGCTATTCCTGAAAGGGAAGATGCATTTAAAAGAGGTTCATGGGAGGCAGGAGCTGGATTGGTGGCAGTGTTGAGCGGTTTTTTTATCAAAGGAATTGATTCAACTTTTCACCGGGTAAGTCGTAGAAGTCGGTCAGCTACCTCAAAAGTTTAATCTTTCAATTGTTTCTTTTGCCTGCGGATAGCCGTTTAAAAATTCCTTGATTGTCATTGGCTTTTTTCCTTCCGGTTGGATTTTCCCCTCCGGTAAAAACTTGATTATTTTTCTATCAAGCTGGGTCCAGACAGTCGGCCATGGAAAGAATGCACGAACCATTCTGTCAAAAGTTTCAGGTTGTGGTGGTTTTTCCAAATCTACGAAACCGTCTTGTTTTATAAATCTTTTTGTAACTG
>JAUYIQ010000045.1 GCA_030688205.1 Candidatus Curtissbacteria bacterium
AACCATAAGACGTTACGTTAATTTCAGCATTTTGAGTTGTTGCCAAATCGGTTTTTTGGGATTTTTGTTCACCGGATTTTCCTACATTTAGAATAGCCGGAAAATTTTCTGTAATAGATTGTAATGTCAGCGGAGATCCCAACGCGACCATTGAACCGTTTATCGAACTCACTCCCAGATAAATCACAGCAATAGCAGCAAGCTTTAAAAACTTAGTTTTAAATGCTTCTCCCATTACAGAAGTTATAACTCCGATTCCAAAAAATAGTGGGATGGTTCCAAGAATAAAAGCTGCCATAATTGATGCTCCGACAAAAGCATTCGCACTGCTTATAGCCAAAGCTTCCATTGCAATAGTCGTTCCGCAGGGAATAAAAACAGTCATTGCGCCCAAAAGCGACGGGGCAAACAAATCTTTGGATTTTGACTGATTTCTAACCATTCTTGTTAAAAATCTAGGCGGTTGGATAATTACAAACCTAAATATAGGGTGGATATTCAATAAATTAAGCGCAACTGCTACCATATAAAGACCGGCTGCCAACTGCATTATTACCTGAAACCTGCCGCCGATATTTAATGCTCCTCCAAATGCGCCCAATATAAATCCTAAAACGACATAGGCTATATATTTAGTGATTAAAAAAACACCCGTTGCATACATTGCGTGTTTTGCAGTTCCACGTCCGAGCGCGCTTCCTTCCTCTCTTGCTGCTATAACAGATGCCAAAAGACCACCTTGAACTGCTAAACATGTCAAGCCTCCAACGGTTAAACCTGTTAAAAAAATTACCCAAAGATTAATACTGTCTACGTTTGGAACTTGAAAAGAGAAGTTAGATTTATTAAAAACTAGATAGATTCCGCCAATAAACAGGACTAGCGGTATGAACCTCAAAAAGTCTCCGCTTGAAGTGTGGGTTCTAAGAGTTTCTTGTTTATTATCCCTATCACTCCATAATACAACCCTAAAATTATATTCACTCAACGATTCTTGAAGTTGGGAAATTGTTGGCTCTTGTGAACAATAGATTTCGGCTTTACCTTCTTGATAATGAGCATAAGCTTTTTCTATACCCATAATTTGATTAAATTTTTGCAGTATTAAAACCTCGCAACTATGGCAAGTCATGCCGTATATTTTTAATTCAATTTTTGTTAGTTTTTGTTCCTCGTCCATTTTTGTTTATAAAGTCTTAAGCACTAAAAGTACTTCGGAAAGTTAAATTTGTATCAGAAGTTAGGCGTAAATTTTGGGGTGAAGGATGCCTTTTGAAAGATCCTCCTGGATATGGTGGTGTAGTTGTTGCAGGTATGCTTGAAGCTGATAGCTATTTTTAAGCCTTGGAGGCGGGTCCGGACCAAATACTTTAAAGTAGGCTAAAGTGAAAGCTACGAACGAGACCAGAAATATTGGTATGGTGAACGGGTCAAAAGTAGCAAAAAACATCTCCTGCCATTTGGAAATATGTTCAGCAATATTCATTTGGCAGACGTTTAAATCCTTGTCCGTCATAATGCATGAGATCATTTTTCCACTGTGATCCTGACTCATGCTGTGGTTTATGGCCAGCAGAGAGGTAAATGCAAGGGCAAAGATTGCTATTGATAAGATTAGAGTAGATAAGTTCTTGAGCATGGATGTATATTTTATGGTACAAAAAAAATCATGTCAATTGCAAGCTGCTTGGGTTTTACTTTTTACTTTCCTTGTGATGATCGTTCTCACAGTGATTACAAGATTTTTCATTTTTCATCATTCCCTTCATCCCAAAAATCATAGTCAAAGGACAAAGGGCAAAAAGTGCCAAAGGCGCTAGACTTATAATTGCCGTTCTAAATTGTGGAAAAGCAATAAAGCCAACACCGAGAGGGATTGCTATAACAATTCCCATTTTTAACATAGTTTTAGGACTACACATAATACCTCATTTTATTCGCCATCTTCACCTTCTTCTTCTGTTTAAGCTTAACTTAATCATATCAGCGGTTTGGTAAGCCAAATTAATAGCAAAATAGACATTACAATCATAAGAACTCCCATTACCAGTTTAACTTTTGTATGAGTTGCCGCCTGAAATGATTTTATGGCATTTACCATTTTGGGGTGTGTTGAAACTGCAAAGATAGCAGCTGTAGGCAGTATGAACATCACATTATAGAGTAAAAGATAAAGAACACCATTTAAAAAGGTTTCTTTTGCAGAAAGCAGGGCAACCGTTGCAAGATAAATTGCACCCGAGCAGGGAAATTCGCAGAGGCCTACAAAAAAACCTAGACCCAAAGCGGAAAAAATGGTTATTTTTCTGTCCCATTTTGGTACACGGCATGCTGATAGAAAAGGTGAAAGAATCGGAATATAAAGCCTTGGGAAAAAGTATTCCTTGAGCTGGAAGAGCCCTATTATAAATACGACTAAAGCCGCTACCCATCCGAAAAAGTTGTGTACCCCAAAAAGATGAAAGACATGAAGAATCCCCAGGCCTATTAGGAAATAGGTAAGATACATTGCGGCTAAATAAAAAATTCCAAAATAGATTAACTGACGCCGGCTTCCGCCAAGAGTAAGAATGATTGAAACATAAAGCAGGAGTACTCCTATTGCGCAGGGGTTAAATGAGTCTATGAGGCCGTTTAAAAGGACTAGGGAAAGCATTTTATTTAACCTCAGCTGTTACTGTAAACGCGATGTTGGGATTTTCAGGGTCATTTGTACGCATGCTTGCAATTCTTTCAACTTTGCCCTGTACAGGCATAATCGATGGTTCGTAAGTTACAATTACTTTTGCTTCTTTCCCCGGTTCGATTTCTCCTAACCATGCTCCGCTTTTGTAGTGCATGGAGAAACGCTGGCTTGTTGTTTCACCTATTGTTATTTGTGCAAATGTACAGTCGCATGATGTCGAGACGTTATTTATCTGAAGTTTTTTTGTGCCTGTATTTTTGATTACAAAATCTACACTTTTAACATCCGTAACGCTCATTTCTCCCATGTCTGCAGATGTTTTTGATACTTCCGCTTTCGGCTTTTCTTTACTGCTTTGGGAATAAGCCTCCATTGGCTTCCCGCCAACTTTGTAGGCAAAAAATATCCCTCCAGCTAAGGCGAGCACGAAAAAGATAGCAATGCATAATATTATCGGATCAATTCTTCTCATATTTTTTCAATTACCTGGCAAGTTTATTTCGCTTTGTGCCACCTCTTTAATAAAAGAGAGTTTGTGACCACCGAAACTGAGCTTGTCGCCATTGCCACTGAAGCGAAGATAGGGTTGAGAAGAATATTGAAAAAAGGATAAAGCGCACCCATTGCTACGGGAATAAGAAGTACGTTGTAACCAAAAGCCCAGAATAAATTCAATTTTATTGTCCGCATGGTTTTTTTGGAAAGGTCGATAGCCGCAGCCACTGACCTGAGATCCTTATTAATAAGAGTGATATCCGCAGCCTCAATCGCGACATCAGTCCCGGATCCCATGGCAATTCCAACATCTGCAGCGGCAAGAGCGGGTGCATCGTTGATACCATCCCCCACCATAGCGACAACTTTTCCCTCCTTTTGAATTTGCCTAACTTGCGCTTCTTTTTCTGCGGGCAACACTTCTGCAAGGATTCTCTTTATCCCAAGCTGCGACGCTATCGCTTTTGCGGTCCTTTCGTTGTCCCCTGTTATCATCACCGGCTCAATCCCTTGTTTAATAAGTTCTTTTACCCCTGCTCTTGCACTTTCCTTTGGTGTATCGGCAACTGCGATTAAACCTATTAGTTTTGTTCCCACTGACAGAATCATCACCGTTTTTCCTTCTGCTTCCAATGTTTCAATATTCTTTGCCCATTTCCCAAGAGCTACTTGCCTCAATGATGCAAGTTTAGTGTTCCCAAACGAAACTGTTTTTGCCGATATCATTCCTTCTACGCCCATACCCGGGATGGCTTTGAAGTTAGAAACTTTGTAAAGCTTAGCTTTTTGATTTTCTGCATGCGTAACTATTGCTTCTGCAAGGGAATGTTCCGAACCTTTTTCAATAGATGCGGCAAGTTTTAAAATCTCGTCCTTTTTGATTTTGTCGCCTGCCACGATATCTGTTACTTTCGGTTTTCCCACAGTAAGCGTCCCTGTTTTGTCAAAAATTATTGTGTTTACTTTATGCGCTGTTTCAAGGCTTGTCGCATCTTTAATAAGGATTCCCATTTCGGCTCCTTTACCTGTACCGACCATTATTGCTGTCGGAGTGGCCAGACCCATTGCGCACGGACAAGCGATAATCAGAACTGCAATTGTGTTTAGAAGAGCGAAAAGAAGGACAGGGTTTGGTCCAAAAATATACCAAATTGCAAATGTAGCAATGGCCAGCATGATAACAACAGGTACGAAGTAGGCGGAAACCTGATCGGCAAGCCTCTGGATCGGGGCCTTGGAACCTTGTGCTTCCTGAACAAGTTTAATAATTTGAGCCAGCATTGTGTCTTTACCAACTTTTGTGGCTTTGTAGGTAAAAGTTCCTGTTTTGTTGATAGTTGCACCTATTACCGTGTCGCCTTTTGTTTTATCTGTTGGAATACTTTCTCCAGTTACCATTGATTCGTCAATTGAAGACTCGCCTTCAAGAATTACCCCGTCTACAGGAATTTTTTCGCCGGGACGCACACGTATGATATTGCCGATAGCAACCTGCTCAATCGGAATATCTACCTCTTTCCCGTCTTTTACTACTCTTGCTGTTTTTGCCTGAAGCCCTATGAGTTTTTTGATAGCTTCTGAAGTGCCTGCTTTGGCCCTAGCTTCAAAATATCTTCCAAGTAGTATAAGCCCGATGATGATAGTGGATACGTCGAAATAAGGCATTGGATCTATTCCGATTTTTTCGATAATGCCTGGGAAAAAAGTAACGATTGCTGAATAGGAAAAAGCAACGCTGGTGCCCAAGGCAACCAGAGTATCCATGTTGGCTGTTCTATGCTTGAGTGCCGGAATTGTTGCTTTGTAAAAGGATAGCCCGGCCCAAAACTGTACCGGAATTGCCAATAGAAGCATGACTTTGAAATTGCGAAGTATTTGAGGAGCAGTCTCCATAATTTGTGGGAACGACCCCCAAAGGATCAGAAGACCGAAAAAAAGGCTAATAGCTACTTTGATTTTTAGTTCCTTCAGCTCCTTAGTTTTTTGTAGCGTTTGTTCGTCCTCTGATTTTTCTTCAGCTCCAAGCTGGGCATGATAACCGACGTTAGCAACTGCGGATTTTAGGTGTTCGTCAGTTACTCTTTTGGGATCGAAGGCAACGGTTGCCTGAGTTGTTGCGAGGTTGACGACAGCATTATCTACGCCCTCAACCCGACAAAGCGCTTTTTCGAGGATTTTAACGCACGACGCGCAGTGCATTCCATCTATTGTGAATGTTTTCTTCTGCAACATTTAAACCACCTTGATCTTTCCGTGAAACATATTCATTCCGCAAGTAAAACTGAAATCGCCTTTCTTTTTGGGTGTTACTTCAATTGTCACTTTTTTGCCCAGTGGTAAGAATTTTCGAATCTTAAAATCTCCTAAAACCACTTCCTCAAGACAACCGGAAGGATCAGATCTTGTAAAGGAAATTTTCGTTGTTTTTCCTTGTGGGATAGAAATAGCGTTTGGAGAATAACCTCCCTCAACTATAATATTTACTGAGTTAGTCACAGAAACCACCTCCTCTTTTTTCATTAGGAAAAACCAATAAGTAAATGCCATTCCCAAAAAGCTGAAAATGGCAACTAAAATATCATCTGCGTTCATGTTAAAAAAATCCTTATTTTGCAAACCGATTGTAAACTTCCGCAAATACGTATGTCGTAATCCATGTGAGCGCTGAAATCGTTACTAACCCGATAACTAAAGAAACTATTGACATGGAGCCTGTTGCTTTCAATACTTCTAGACTTAGGCTATGAACCCACGAAGTCGCAATAGCAACTAACAAATCCGGCATAACGTACGAAAGAAACGCGCAGATGGCATAAAATACTGCAACAACTACTGTTGCCGCATTTGCAAACGCGAGTGATTTTAACATAATTTTTCACCTTCTTTTATCATTGATGCGCTTAGCTATTAACCCTTTTAAAAAGAGCGACGAGTTCACCTACTGCTTTTTCTTCTTCGTTTTTAAGCTGGTGTGTAACGTGAGTTGTGAGATGTCTTTCAAAAAGAACAGAGTCTAAACTTCTGAGGGAGTTTTGAATTGCTAAACTTTGGTTAAGAAGATCTATACAGTACTCATCCGCTTCAATCATCTTTTGCAGCCCATCGAGTTGGCCTTTGATAATATTTATACGCTTTTGAGCTTTTTCCTTTACGTCTCCATAGTGAGATTTCATACACCCATTATATACCCCCCAGGGGTATATGTCAATACAAAAGAATCTCGGCAGAATTTCTTATTTGTATCTTGGCTTGATTTGAAACAGGATGTAAAAAGCAATAATTGCACCGATAACGCTTCCAAGCGAAAAGCCGACCAGCGACGCAACTATGTTTACGATCTCACTCCAAAAAAGCATGGTCCAACCGCCCATTTTCCCTGCACGAAGTCCCGGAAATGCCAAAAGCATCATAAGGCTGGAAACTCCAAGCCCGATTGCTGCAACAAATCCCAAACCATAACCCCCCACTCCTCCTGCAACCGCAAAAGGCACAAACGCCGTCAAAATCCCAAAGCCTGCAAGACCAGTCAAGACGCCCAAAATTCCGAAAATAAGAGCAAGCCACGGGGTAATCTTAA
>JAUYIQ010000046.1 GCA_030688205.1 Candidatus Curtissbacteria bacterium
TTGGTACTTTATGACTCATTCCTTCTACAATAATCCGCCGAACCGCCTAATCAATCAAACTGAAGATGTTGCCGATTTTGTGATCGAAAAATCTGGCGGAGCGCCATTTAACTTTGCACTTATTACAGATCACAATAGTGATCACGCGTATAAATATTTTTTGGATATTAAAGAGCATAAACCGCAAGAGTTGGAAACTCTGATAACCGATCAATTAATAGTTGTCTGTGAATCCCGAAACTGTTCTACTCTGGGGCATCCCATCTGGGAAATTGCCGGGTTCGGAAGAGCCGAAATTCAGGACCAGTGGGAACTGGATCAAATTGGAATCAAAGTCATTCGTCTTATCCATTGGCCCGGCGAACCATCTCCTGCCGGCAAGCCGGCACAAAAAGGTGGTTAATGACTTATTTTCCAAGTTTGAGCTATAATTGCCTTTAATGAAGCTTCGGCATGTAACATCTGCCCGACAGTTCGATATAAAAACTCTCCAGGATCTTTTCGCTTTCACCGACAAAATTAAATCAGGAAAATACAATAACAAAGCACTCTCCGGCAAAATTATGGCCACTTTGTTTTACCAGCCTTCAACGCGCACCAGATTTTCCTTCGAATCAGCAATATTAAAGCTTGGAGGATCAACTATCTCATCCGAAAATGCAGCAGAATTCTCGTCGGCTATAAAAGGAGAAACAATGCAGGACACAATAAGAATTGTCGATTCTTACGCAGACGTAATTGTCATAAGACATCCTCAAAGTGGAATCACGGATTTAGCAGCTTCATATTCAAAAGTACCGGTTATAAATGCTGGAGATGGGGTGGGGGAGCATCCAACACAGGCACTGTTGGACTTGTATACGATTTTCGAAAAGAAAAAGACAAAAGAATTCACAATAGCTATTTGCGGCGACCATGCACATTACAGGCCGCATCACTCTCTGTCGTATTTGCTTTCACTTTACCCAAAAATAAAAATAATTTATGTATCTCCCAAGAGGCTTTCAATGCCAAAAGAACTGAGAGAGCATCTGAAAAAGAAGAAAATTCACTTTGTTGAAACCGAAGATTTCACAAGTAGCATAAAAGAGGCAGACGTAATTTATCAGGGAAGAATACCCAAAGAATATCTTGGAGCACAGTACAAGAAGTACCTGGGGAAATTCATTTTAGATAAACGCGCCTTAAGTTCTATAAAGAAAAATGCCATTATTATGCATCCCCTACCCCGGGTTAACGAAATAACTCCGGACGTAGATTCAGACCCAAGAGCAATTTATTTTGAAGAGGCAAGAAACGGCTTATATGTCAGAATGGCTCTTTTGCTTTCCATACTTTGACAAAATGACTGTTTGCGCTGGATAATTAATAGATGCAAGATACCCACCTCTCCGTAATCATCCCGGCTTTAGGCCCGCAGTCCGAAGGACGAGGACCGCAAGCAGGGAAAAAAATATGAAACTTTCAGTGATCATCCCTGCTTACAACGAGGAACCTAATTTTAAAAAAGGAGCTTTAGACGATGTGCCTAAGTACCTCGAAAAGCAGGACTATTCTTATGAGATAATAATAGTTGATGACGGCTCCAGTGATGAAACTGCATCGCTTGCGCAGGAATTCGCCAAGAAAAATAATAACGTAAGAGTTATCAAAAATCCTCATCAGGGTAAAGCTGAAACTGTAAAAACAGGTGTCGAAAAAGCAAATGGCCAGTTGATACTGTTTACTGACTTTGATCAAGCCACACCGATAGACGAAGTAGAAAAACTCCTCACATATTTTCCCCAAAATGACATTGTAATTGGCTCACGCCAACTACCGGGAGCAAAAAGAGAAAAAGAACCAATTCACAGGCACATCATGGGCCTGGTTTTCAATTTAGTTGTTCAAGCGATTGCTGTACGGGGAATTTGGGACACACAGGCGGGTTTTAAATGTTTTAAATCACAAGTCGCAAAAGATCTCTTTGGAGAACTTAAAGTTTACGGAAAGGGCAAAAAAGTTGAAGGGGCTCTGGTAACAGCATTTGATGTAGAGCTGCTGTTTATTGCAAAAAAACGGGGATACAAAATCAAAGAAGTCCCAATAATCTGGCACCATGTTGCAACAAGCAGAGTCAGCCCTATTAAAGACTCAATTAGAATGTTTCGTGACGTGGTAAAAGTTCGCCTCAATGATCTCAAAGGTGTTTACAAAAAACCTTAAGGGGCATAAAGTCCTTCTACCCATTCTACTGATTGCACTAATACTCAGGCTTTATAAAATAAATTACGCTTTTCCTTTTGATTTTGACCAGGAAGCACCGGCGCTTGCAGCTTACGATTTTTTCATAAACCACAAAATTTCACTAATAGGACAAGAATTATCATTTGAAGGTTTTTTCTTAGGTCCTCTGCACAACTGGGTGGAATTTATCCCCTACGGTACCTGCAATTTGATGCCGGATTGCGTGCCCTACTTCTTCACATTACTAAGCCTGCTTAACGTAGTCGCACTTTATTTCACATCCCAGAAAATTTTTGATAAAAAAACCGCAATTATTACTAGTTTTGTCTATGCAATTTCTTACGGTGCTCTTGCAACCGATAGAAATGTTGCAAGCAACTTCTTTGTTCTATTGGCCCTGACAGGTCTTCTTTATGCCTTAAAGAGGTACTTTGAAGGAAAGAACCTCTTTCTGATAGTTGGGGCATTTATAAGCGGCGTTGCAGTTGTAAATTTCACCCCCATTTTTATTTTCCCGGCAATTGCATTTTTTATAACCGCGATTTTAAAAAAAGAAAAACAACCACTTATCTTCGTGGCTGCAGCTTTTGCCTTTTTAATAAATTATCTTCCTCTTTTTATTTTTAACATTCGCCACAATAACCTGATTGTCAATTCTCTTTTAAATTTTGCAAACCAAAACAGCGCCAAGGAAATAAATATGGATAAACTCTCCTTCGTTGTAAAAGACGTACTTGTACCCTATTACACCAACTATGTTTTTCATTCTTCCTCTTTTATTTTTACTGCATTTGGCCTCGTCCTGGTTGCTATTGGCTTATACAAGCTTTCGAAGTTTGAAGACAAGTATTATTATTTTTTTCCCATTCTTATTGCCACAACAATTCTAGGATTTACAGCTTACGGTGGACATATTCCGGATTATTATTTCCAGCCGACACTGATACCCTTTGTACTTCTTATGGCTCTTGCGCTCAAGACAAGAATCTTGCTCGCAGTTTTCATCCCGATCTTTTTAATAATGAACTTGCAAGCTCAGGCGAGCTATTCAACAGAAAACAATTATCAAGTTAAAAAAGAGGTAGTGAAAAGAATCTTGGCTAGTACCGAAGATGAAAGCTTTAACGTTTACTACAATCTTCCAACGGGTTTTAGTTTTGGCTTTGACTATTTATTTCGCGCAATGCGCAGGCAGTATAAAGAAGGTGCAAAAAACTTATATATTCTCGAATCGAGTACCGCAGATGCCGGAAGGTATATGGATACTTTCAGCGACAAACAAGTCTCAACAACCCGAATTGGCGCATTTCAGATAGTTTCTGTAAAATAAAATGAAAAAGTGAACTCCCGGGAAAAATTGCTGATTTTTGCAAATATTGTTCTTTACGGTGCGCTAACAGTTTTTTCTTACGCGTACGTTGACCTTAACTTAACAATTTCCCAAAACACGCTTGTTTTGAAGTTTGTTAGTTTCATGCAGCAACTTGGCTATTACAAACGGCCGGAAGCAACCGCTCTTTATCTATTTTGGATAATTTGCGCTTTCTTATTTTTTATTTACAATCTTCACCTGTTTAATAAATCGAAAGTTGGTTTAGTTTATCTTAAAGCGTCTGTTTTTATAAACACACTTATTTTAATTTTTGCTTATCCATACCTCTCATCAGATCTTTTTAACTATCTTTTTGATGCCAAAATTATTCTTACTTATCACTTAAGTCCATACACCCACAAACCGCTGGATTTTCCACAAGACGATTGGCTCAGATTTATGCGTTGGGTGCACCGATACTCTCCATACGGGCCGTTATGGCTAGGATTTTCAGTGATTCCGGCAGCTTTAGGGTTTGGAAAGTTTATTCTCAATCTGTTCTTGTTCAAAATCACAATAGCGGTGTTTCATCTTATAAACGCAACGATTATTTATAAGTTTCTTAAAAAAACCAATGCGCAACAGGCACTTTTAGGCACTTCTTTTTACGCACTAAACCCGCTATTTTTGATAGAAGGAGTTGCTAATGCTCACAACGACATTGTACTCTCCACATTTCTACTTTCAGCTATTATTTTTGTTGCCGGCAAACAAAAGTTAAAAGCATACACAATGCTTCTTTTAGGTATTTTGATCAAGTATATTCCAGTTTTACTTCTGCCTTGGGTACTTGCAGCATCCCTTGGGAAAATTGACGCGAAGAAAACCATTATTCTGGCAATTGCCTCGATGGCAATTTTTACTTTCCTGTACTCATCTGTAAAAATCACTGTGCCTTTCGTTTCTGCCGGAAGCACTCAGGTTCAGTTTCAACCATGGTACTTGTTCTGGACACTGCCTTTTGTTGCCATGTTGCCAATTCCACCTTTAATACCTGCAGCTATTGTGATTTCGGCAGGAGCAAGTCTAAGACACCTGCCGTTTCTGTATTATGGTGACTGGTCACACTCGGGAACCACAAATTTTATGCAGCTTGTCACAGTCATACCACTAATACTGGCCGTGCTCTTAATTCTTTTCAGGAAATTATCCCCAAAATGAAAAAGCTCCTTCCACCCGTAGTTCTTTTAGTTATCAATTTTCTTTTAAAAATACCTTTTACGTCTCAGGGATTTTTTGCTTTCACCTACGACCAGGGAAGAGACCTGCTT
>JAUYIQ010000053.1 GCA_030688205.1 Candidatus Curtissbacteria bacterium
GTACTCTCCACAATTCTGGTCAAAAACTCGTTAAAAGTTGCCACAAAGGGCAGGATCATCAAAATGATGATCAAAACATAAAACAAGTTGCCCAAACTGCTCTTGGCTCTTTTAGCTATCATCTTCCAACTCTCCCCTTCCTTTTTTCCTCTTTCTTGCCAGCGTTCCCAATAGCTGCTTTGCGCCTGCAATCATTCTATAAAATAAAACACTCGCCGATTCAAAAATCTTTCTTAAAAGATTCTTTGTGTCCTCAACTAGTGTTCCCTTCTGAATTGACTTAATTATCTTGGGTGCAAAAAGCGAAAATGGTGCCAAAACAAGCGCCAACTCAGGAATAGGATCACCAAGAGAGGCAAATAGCATTCCGGTTTCATACAAGAAGGTATCTGCACCAGCTCCGCTAGCTTGCATACCCACGACATCAGTACCACTTGGATAAGTCGTACTATCAGTTATTTTCGCATACAAAGCCGAGCTAGTATCTAAAGTTATGGCTGTATTTGTACCATTATCTCTTATTTGAGGGGTTCCAACGGCCCCATTACCTCTCTTGGCCCAAATCCACGACGTTCTCGCAACCAAGGTACTGCCTGAGATGTTTACATCCCCCGCAGAAGCACTCTCAATTCCATAAGTCTCATAAAGCGCTGTTTTGGGTTCATGTAGCCAGCCATTGGTTTCATAAATAGGGCGCTCATTAACGTTTGTCCAACGGTTAGAAGGGTTAGCTCCGATGGCCGTACCAAAACTGCCGCCTCCTGAAGCCGGCAGTTTGGCCGTGACACGAATGTCTCCCGGATCAGTAAAATCAGTCCCGTCATCAACATAAATATCATCAAAAAAAACTGATAAACTATTTCCTACGCTGGCAGTAAACCAACCTAGAATTAATTGTCCCCCAAGAGTATATCCCAAAGTCGCATTACTTACGCTTATGTTGGGAGTAACACTACCATCTTTATATAATCTAATCTCATTATTGCCTGATCCCACAATCTTGTAAGAAAGAGCCAAACGATACCAGTATCCGGCTAGAAGTGTACTACCATTTGTACCTATTTGAGCTGCGTCATTCCATAACTGCAACGCCCCTCCACTTGTAATCACTATTCTAAGTTCAGGAAAGTTCGATCCGGCTAACCTGTTTACATAAGCAAAAGTAAGATTACCTGTAGGTAAAGATCCGAAATTCACGTAAAAAGTCATCCTTGTTCCAGCATCATTCAAAATGCCATTGGAAGTCCTAACATAAGACACTGCACCTGATGATCCTGATGTACACTTCATAGACCCTCTTCCCGTGTGCTTTGTTGATTGATCTTGGGAGCAACTTCCGCTTAATGTACTATAAAATTGGGCACCATCGGTGGCATCAAATCCTGGTTCCATAAAGATAGTCGCAACCGGATCAGCGGCAATCTGCCAGGTTCTTGCTTCTTCAAAATTGCCGATTTTCAAAGGTCCAATTAGATAAAATTGGGGTGAGGGTGGAGGAAATTTGATTGTGTATGAAAGCTCGTGCTTTTCTCCTTTTCTCCAATCAACCTGCCAATTGATCGTTTTTTGCTTCGCTTCTTCATTTATTCGACAACTGGCAACTGACAACTGGCAACTGGCATTGAAGCTTGAAGGTACTGTCTCAACTACTTCACCAGCAAAATCTTGATTGGCCACAATCGTCAACTTTACCGGATATTCAACTTGGGTTTTAATTCTGGTAGGAAAAGAAGTGCGCTCAACGTCAAACGGCACAGACTCCCAAACCTCAAAATAATCTTCGATTTGTCTGGTCCCCGCTTCTGTTTGGACACTCAATTCCATTTGATAAATGCCTGGGAAGCCTGTTACAAATTGGGCCGTGTAATCTGGAACCGGAGAATATTTGTTTCCGTCACACTTTTCCGACCGCCTAATGCTTCCGTCATCCGTGGAAAAATCCCAGCCAGAGGCCTCTTGGCCTTTGGCGGAAATTGTTAACTTAAGCTTGGCATTACAAATCGTATTGCCGGCATCATCCAAAACCCCAAAAGCAAGCTTTGCCGCCTCACCCGGCGTATAAATAGATTTATTAACGTTAATTGCCAAAACCCCCCAGGTAAAATCCTGCCTGATTTGGTCAGCAACTTGCCCGTCACCATCTTTTACCAATACGTCAAGAGTGTACTTGCCGGGTTTTAGCTTTCCAGCATCAGGAATTGCCAACTTTAAGTCTTCGCCGTCGTGGATAACCTGGGGCGTAACTTCCCTGACCGGTTGACCCCTGTAGTCAAGCAGTGTTGGTATCGTTTCGGGTTCTGCAGCTTGAACTTCGGTTGGACCCAAAATCTTCTGCAACCAACCGGTTTCCTTAACAGCATCAGAAAAAGATGGTCCCTTTAAAGTAAATTCAGGCGTTTCTGAACTTTGGAAATTGTCTTTGCCATCAAGAACATAATGCCTGCCTGCGTCTGTATGCCCGGATTTACCTTTGTTGAAAACATCAAATCCTTGATTAAAACTGACAAGATTCAAAAACAAGGCAAAGGTTAGCGTGAATGCCAAAACCGCTTTACCCACCCAGCGCAGCTTTTTGGGCCTAACCTTAAAATTATTTCGAAAACCGTTGTGAGCAGAAGCAAAAGCCAAATTAAAATTAGCCTGCAATCGGTAGTCAACAGACTGTAGACTCACTTGGCTTGCCGCTTGGGAACCGGCAGGTGAAGGACGGCCGAATATATTCCCGAAAAACTTATCAAATCCGGATCTGCCAAAGGTATCCGTAATCAATCCCGTCTTTGGCGTTCTGAACCAAGGTCCCTCATGGGGCTCCAAGAAACCTTTGATGGCAGCATAAGCCTGAAAAGGCACTACTATGTATGAGATTAATATAAAAGCTAATATTCCGGCATAGTCACGTTCGTCTGACTCCTCAAGAAAAAGTCCGACTATATTCATCAGAGGAAGCGCAAAAAGGTTGGTAAACACCAGCGACCAGCCGAAGGCTGCAGTCCAAAAAGGCAAGTGGGAATGTAAAACAGCCTCTGAGACAAACCACGCAAATGTACCGATGACAAAGAAAGCCGCCTGCAGATAGTAAGGAGCAAGATAGATAAACTCAAACTTTTCAGTCCTGGTTAAATTAGGCGATTTGAGCATTCGCCCAAGCATCACTTTGATGTTAAAAGAAGCTCCTTCTGCCCAACGCATGCGTTGACGAACCAAACGCCTAATTGTCGATACCGCCTCCGCCGGCGCTTGAATGTACGGGGTAAAAGCAACTTTATACCCCGCCTCGTAAAGCCTGAGAGTAAGTTCAAAGTCTTCGGTTATTGATTTTCCCCAACCGAAACTTCTTAAAACATCAGCTCGAATCATATAGACGCTTCCGGCAACTTGCTTCAGGCCTCCATATAGTTCCTCGCTGCTTCTCTCAATAACGTAAGATCCTGCATATTCCGTTCTTACTCCGCGTGTCACCCAGTTTTGTGATTTGTTCAAAACGTGCCATTGATATCCCTGAATCACCGCTATCTTACTTTCCTTAATTTTTTCCAAACCGCCGGCTACCTCCTGAAAACTTTTGACAAACTGCTCTACCGTATCCGCGTACGGTACGAAGTCGGCGTCAAAAATTGCAATGAACTCCGCCCGCGAATCGGTATTTTCCAAAGCTTTCTGCAGTGCCGCTCCCTTAAAACCGGTTCTGGCAAACCTGTGGATCAGCTTAACCGTTGGTAAAATGCTTACAGCATTCTGCTCACCGCTTACTGCTGCTTGCCCTGACGAAGGAAGGGTATGCTGTTCGCTGTTTGCAGTTTGTGGTGTAAACACAAAAGTCTCAAGCTCGTCATCATAAAATGTCCGCACTTCCTTGTATCCAAGCCCCTCAATCAAAACCTGTTTGGCAATCTCTGTCGTCTCGTCAGTTGAATCATCTGCAATTACTACCTCGTAGTTAGCTAACCGCTTACTGCTGTCTGCTGTCTGCCGTAAGCTGTCTGCTGTAAGCCAATTCTGGCTCGTGCAGGCCCTAATCAGCCTTTCAACTACCCTCTTCTCGTTGTAAAGGGCAACATGAATTGAAACAAATGGCCGCGAGCGTAGATGGACTTCGTTAAGATTTACCAAAAGCGGGTTTTTTGCTCCTGCCGATCTCCAACTGGTCATCGAAGCAAACTTGGCAAAAATACTCCCCAGTCTGTTCCTCTTTTTCTCAACTTCCTTCGCAGGCGCAGAAGGACCGCCGGCTGTCTGAGCCAACTTCAAAACCATCAGGACCGAAACATAATATTTCATGCTGTAGATAAAGAAGAAAATCCCGCAAGTGAAAGAAATTACCGCGAAGAAGGTTCCAATCGGCGTTCCCCCTTTGGAAAACACAATATAGGAAAGCATTTTGTAGACATAGAAAGTTGAAAACAGAATAAATACGAGGAGAATCTGATCGCGGGTAAAAAGGGAAACTAATCGCGGGACAGTCAAAAACGGAGCAATTAACTGCCTAAGCCGGTACATCGGCATCTCAGGAATATACAAAGGTGCCACTTCTGCCTTCGGAGCATACACATAACCCTGGGCAAAAAGTCTTCTTTTTTCAACGGTGTTCAAACCTTCCCTAAGTAGAATGTTGTAAACACCATGACTCCCCAGGACTTGCTTACCAACCTTTAAAGCCAATTCCCGACTGATATATTTTGGAGAAAATTCTGGGTTTTTGGAAACAACCTCAATAACAAGCTCTCTTGCTTCTGGAACAAATCGCCAATGCTTCTCACCTACAGGCCTCAAAACTTTCAAAGTATCATACTTATAATCATCACTCGCTTCTCTATATCTTTTAAGCCATCTATAAAAGACTGTTCTGGAGATTCCGAATTCTCGACATAATTTAGCGACCTTTTCACCGGCTTCAAACCGACGAATTATAGTTACCTTATTATTTGTCGGTACTACCTTAACAAGACTTCTGCCATACAAACTAACGTATTGTTCTCGCAAAAACTGTGTATTTAAATGACTTCTTTCTAAAACATTACAAACCCCGTGATAACTAATGCCTGTTTCAAAAGCAATCTTCTTGATCGAATAACTGGGGTCTTTAATTGCAAGTCTGATAATTTTTCTGGCAGTTTTCGACGGTAGTATCCTCCAATGTTTATTACCCTTGGCTACTTTAGATTCAAAAACTCTTCCTCTATTTCCAGTCTCGGATTGTTTATATAAATTCAACCAATGGTAGAAAACCGTGCGGGATACGTGAGCTTGCGTACACACTTCTGAAATAGATTCCCCAGACAAAACCCTATTAACCAGGTTCAACTTTTGCCTTACACTCAAACGCTTATACATAATAATATGTAAACATTAATGGGAATTGAGCGTCAAGCTCTATAGGACAGATGTCGAAAAAAACCTATAAAAAAATATTGAGGCAAAAATGAGGTTTTTTACACGAACGACTATCGGTCATGTTATTTTTTTTATAGGTCTAGAAACACAAAGGGGTTGTCAGGATAAGCTAATATTAAACCCACCCGGCTTAGCAATTCTGCCGGCCGATTGGCTATTTTTCGATATCAACTGGCCTTAAATCGCCTGTAATAGGCTGATGAAACCTAAACTAAAAGTTAAGTCTCGTGCCAAAACACATTTTAAACGACTAGAAAATCAATCTGCGACAGTATTTATCAAAATAATAAATCCGGTTTTAATTGATAAATGAATAAAATAATTGCTCAAAAGAAATTTGCGCTCATACTCTTTAAAAGAGTAAACCGCCATTCCACCCATCTGGTAACAGCTACAGTAATTGGAATAAATGAAATCTGTGCCGAAAACATTCTTAGCAATATAACATCCTATTGCTTCTGCGATTACTCCTCCAACACAAAACTGTAGATAAACCACCAGAAGAAAAACAGAAAGCCAATAGTCAGTAGCGTCGTGAAGTAATTGTGGTAAATTAAAGCCGTCAAGATCCCAAAATGGGCTCCGATGGATGAGATCTAAATAAACCTATTAATTTCTCGCTCTAAATTAGTTTTAAAATCTCGAATTATCGCCCAGTGCGATTTTGGGAGATATTGCTTCAATTCTGCCTCAAAGTTCATGTCTTTCTCTTTAAGAGCTGCTAATACTTTAGGAAACACTTCTTTTTTCTGTGGCATTGGAAGACGTGCACGCAGCAGAAAATACAAATCATAAAAATCTCTTGGTTTCCCCCGCTCAAGAAGTGCGTGAAGTTTCTCAAACACTAATTGTTTTTCAGTCACCGAAATGACGTTA
>JAUYIQ010000061.1 GCA_030688205.1 Candidatus Curtissbacteria bacterium
TAGCAACGTAATTAAAGCTTCAGAGACGACTGTAATTACGCTTGCGGCTATATACCCATAACTTGGAATAAAAATCAAATTCGCCACGATATTAATGATGGCACCTGCTGCATAAATTACTGTGAGATATTTCTGCTTGTCGTAAATGATCAATAAATGCCACAAA
Organism: Candidatus Curtissbacteria bacterium; assembly: GCA_030688205.1. Lineage (GTDB taxonomy): Bacteria > Patescibacteriota > Microgenomatia > Curtissbacterales > GWA2-41-24 > 2-01-FULL-41-11. The sequence continues at coordinate 167 of JAUYIQ010000061.1, forward strand.
AGAGCAGAGATAAAGAAAAACGGAAAACCTAAGGAGAGAATTTGAAGGGCTGGCACAGAACCTTCAAAATTTTTCCCAAAAATTGCCGGGATAAATAAAGATACAGAGAACATTGCTATGGTGAGAAGGACGGAAACTCCGCTTAGTATAAAAAGCCAGTTTTTAACTTCTTTTTGGAAGCGCTGCCTGCTTACTTTGTAAAAATTGGCCAGGGGAGGATAGATAGCGTTTGAGAAAAAGATTGGGATTGCAAGGGCCGCTTCAAAAAATTGGTAGGCCAACCCGTAAAGACCGACTTCGGTTGATGATCTGAAGTTGGAAAGAATTAGAACATCTATCCTGAAGTAAATAAGGTTGAACAAGAGAGCAATCCCTACGGGCCAGGCCGGTTTAAGAAAGGTCGAAAATTCACGAATTTTAAAAGTTGGCGTAAAAAATTTCTTTATCCTGTTTGCAACTTGAAAGTAGGCGGCTGCTGCAAAAATTATTCCACCCACAACATATGCGCTTGTATACCCCAGTAAAGATTTTGAGGAGAAGGTGACAACAACAGCAGTTGTGAGAATCGCAAGATAGCCAAGAGAGGCGGAAATCGTTGATAGGTCGTATCGTAGGATTTTTTGGAAAAAAGCGTTAGTGGTTGTGAAGATGGCCTGAGTGATAATTGTTAATGCGGCTATTGCAATCCCTGTTTTTACCAAAGGGCTAAAGCCTGTTGCAGTTGTAGAGTCGAATGGGAAAAACCTGGAGGCGACAACCGCAACCAGTGCTAGTGAGATACCGATTAACAAACGCAGCCCTAAAAGAGGCTTAAGGTGGGTTATTTCGTTTTCTTTGGCGATTTTGATATAGATACTGTTGAGGCCAAAATCAGCAAGAGTGTAGAAGTAGCCGACAAAAACGAAGATTTTTGTGAAGTCTCCGTAGCCTGCAGGGCCTAGGTTTTTGCCGATAATTACTGTGATTAGTAAGGTGATTGAGGCCGTTATTGCCTTGCCTACTACCTGAGCCCCGGTGTTGAAGATAACTTTTTTAAACACGAAGTAATTGTACCTTAGTTTTAATTTTTTTGTGGGTGGCTTGTGATGTAAGCAATTGTTAAAAAGAAGAGCATCCGGCCTTGGTGAAGGGTCCAAAGGAAGTGGTCGACTGTGGCATAAATCAAAAGAGCGATAAAAAGGATCGCTTTAGTTTTTGAATTTACACTTCCGGCCACCACAAAAAGTACGGCGGCAAAAAGCAGGAGGCCGATGATGCCGTTTTCTGTGGCGATTAGGAGAAAGACATTGTGGACCGGTTGGAGAAGACGGGTTTCGGCAAGGGAGGTTAGGTCGAATTTTGAAAGCTCGAGAATAAAGTTATTACTGCCAATGCCAAAAAGCGGATTTTTAAGTGCAATATCAAGTGCAGCTTGAATTAACAGTATTCTCTCGGCAGCTGATGATAGTTGAGATTCCAAAAGCTGTCTTGTAAGCACAAAGGCTGCTATTGCTGTTAGAAATATCTCCAGAAGGAAATATTCTATTTTTTTGGTTGACGCAATTAAGGCACCTATAAGAACCAATATGGCAGCTCTTGAAAAAGTAACTGCGACTGCTAAAAGGGGCAAAAGAAGATAAAGGTTGTTTTTTCTCGCCAAAATGATGAGGCTTAGGCTTAGAAACGCTGCTGTGACATTGGGATGAGGGAATGTTCCGTATGGCCTTAAAAACTGGGTTCCAAAAAATTGACTATGGGCGATTGTTGGTGTTGTGGCGTCAAAAGCACGTTCACCGATAAATTGCAGGTTCAATGATCTTTGAAGCAGGAACTGTGCAAGCACCAAGATACCTTGCCAAAAGAGTGAGAGTTTTAGAACAGAAAGGAAAGATTTTTGAATGGACTTTTTGGAAAAAGTCTGAGCTGCTGCTAGGGAGTAAATACTTAGAATTAAGATTTTAAGATTAAAAATGAATGATGCATCTCTGGAGGTTGAAAAAAGAATAGACGAGGAGAATAGAAAAATATTGAAAATTGCGAGAGATATTGCGAATGAATTTAGACGAAGACGATTTTCTAAAAAGAAAACGATTAAAAATATAACTATCAAAATATCGGAGGCGTAGATTGAAAGGGCTCTGTAGTCGATGGGTAAACCCAAAACATAGGAGTACTCATTGAAAAAGAACTTATTGAGCTGAATCGGGAGACTGGCAACTGTTACCAGAAAAAAGAAATCTGACCTTGACATTAAGTAGGCAGACTGGGTGATTTTTATTTCGGTTTGATTACAAGATAACGATCGAGGCCTTCGCCTTCCGAAATCGTTTGGACTTTGGGGTGATCGGTTAAAACTGCATGGATAACTCTTCTTTCTGAAGCTTTGAGGTTAAACAGTGATTCCGGCTTACCACTTTTGGCTACTTCTTCTGCTACGGAAAGAGCCATACTTTTAAGTTTGTCTTCTTTTTGTCTGCGCCAGCCGTCAATGTCCACGAAAATTTCAAAATCTTCTTCGCCGGTTAGGGTTTTGATTCTAACTGCAAGAATAAACTGGAAACTATCCAGATTAACCCCATATTTGCCGATAAGAAGCGATGAGTCGTTTGAAGAAATATCGACGGTGTAGGAGTTGTCGACACGCGATACTTCTGCCGTTGCGGAAACACCAAGTTTTTCAATAATCTGCCGAACTTGTTCGGCCACAAAATTTTCGTCAAGAATAGGTTTTTCTGTCTTTTTAGCTTTGCTTACTGCCATTTTATTTTTTCCATTTTTCTGGCAGGTAGCGATTTAAGGCTCCTGCTCCCGAGATCACATACTGCTGGAAGATACCAATTATTGTAAACGTATTCCAATAAAGCGAAAGTCCAAGCGGGAATCCGTAGGAGAAAAAAGCGATCATTACCGGCATAAGAAGTGTCATTTGGGAAGATACTTGCGCCATTGTATCTTCCATATCTTCTTTCCCTCCTGTTTTTTTAAGCGCATTTTTAGGTGCCGGTGCAACAATCATTTTTGATTGAAAAAACTGGAAGACGCCGGTTAAAAGCGGAACTAAAAGAATGAGTATGCCAATTTGCTGCCATTCGCTTGGTTTATTGTGGAGACTATAACCAAGAAATGAGGTGCTGGGGGTTTTGTCTAAATGAAGTGCAGAGGAATATAGTTGGTTATTGATGGTATTTACGAAATCGTCTCCATTTACGGTCACAACTTTGTTTAGTACGTTATATAGAGCGAAGAATACAGGTAGTTGTAGGAGGAGAGGGAGACAACCGGCAAGCGGATTTACGTTATGCTCTTTGTAAAGCTTGGTGATTTCTTCCTGATGGCGTACTTTGTCATGCCCATGTTCTGATTTGATTCGATCCAGATGCGGTTTAAGGGCGGCCATTTTTTGAGTGCTTTTAAGCTGGCTTGTTGTGAGTGGCCAGAGTGCGAAGCGGATAATTACAGTGAGAGTGATTAT
>JAUYIQ010000063.1 GCA_030688205.1 Candidatus Curtissbacteria bacterium
GAACACCTCTCTTTGGCCGACCTCCTTTGACGAGTGAGCTTCGCGCTTGATATCTACTATATGAAGGTTCTCCCGTTGGGCTAAAGCCGACATTTCCTTTACCTGCGATTCTATCGATAAGGCTTGCTTATCCTCGGCTTCAGTGGATTTCCTCGCATAGAGGCAATATTTGAGCGTAGGAGCTATTACTAAAGGAGGTTGAGGTCTCTTGAATTGCGTTGTTGTTTGTCCCATATTTGTATTGATTGGTTAATGATATATTCGACCTTTCAAGGAGAGGATGCCGCAACGGCGCTAGGTAGTCCAGACCCTATCTGTTGATAACTTTTTAGCTCAAAATTTACCTTAGGTAGACAAAAAACTGCCGAAATGGCAGAATTAAGGTAGTTTTATGCCGAAGTTAATAGAACTCAAAATCAAGGAGCCCAAGAATATTTATCAAGAACTTGCAGTCGCGCTATGTCCCCATAAGAACAAGTCGGCTGGTTCAGTGCTTTTTATAGTGGAGGGGACAAAGAAAAATCCGATAATCGGTCTTCGTTATCCGGGCAGGAAACTCAGAAAAAGATTACTTAAAAAGCCAAACAAGAATTCAGCTTTATGGGCTAACCTCTATGACTTTGAGGTCGTCCCCTTAGAAGTTTCTTCTCACAGTTTTGCCCATTAGTTTCTTCAATAAGTTTTTCCATTACACCATAAGCGTGCAAGTTAACTTCTCTCATGCCATTGAAACAGTTAGCCATGTATTTGGCAATCGCACGAGGGTTCTCTTTTTTGTGAACTTCAAAAGTTACTTTAATAGTTGCGGTATATGTTTTGATTGGCGTCATAAACTTTTAATTAGAGTAATAACGTGGAAATCATCCCACATCTCTTTTTGTATGTAAATTGTTTTCTGTGGATCATGACGTAATTGATCTTCTCTGGCAAAAGTGATAGGTTGTAGTAATTATGCCACAGTCACATTTTGTCTACAATAAAAACTACTTTGATGGTACGAATCTTAGACAGATGAAAGCGTCTGTTAAGGGATTGCCCAAAGAAGCGTTTAAAACATACAAAACAAAAGACGGTACTCTTGTTGGATTATTTCAGGGTAGCCGCGGGGCAAGACCGGACATTGATTTTGTGATAAAGATTCTTATTTCAGGATCCGATAAGATACTCCGCCCGCCGACGCATACTTTTTGGATTGTTGATTTACTGCTGAAGATTCCTGAATATAAAAATGAAGTGCGTGAAATTGTCGAGTATTACATAGACTATTACAAACGCACAACTCCTTTTTCGTCTGTCCAAGAAAGGAATAACTATCAACTTGAGACAGTGGAAGAGATTACCACTCGCTATGCCCATTTGGACCAGTCTTATACGCTCTCGCTTGATTATGTGGCTATGGTTGTAGAACTCTTCTGTAAAAATGAGAAAATCACTCCAGGCGCGTATATGTTCCGCAATCTCCTCGCCACATTAAGAGATTACATCGACGGAAAGAAACATTATACCGAAGTACTCCAAGCTGCAGTACCGGGCTTTAACTGATTTGATTATTAGGATATTGGGGTACGCTTCACTTCCTTAAATCGTTTTATTGAAATATCTAAAAATTCTCGCTCAGTATCAATCCCAATAAATTTTCTTTTGCCTATTATTTCCGAAGCAATTCCTGTTGTTGAACTTCCAGTGAAGGGGTCGAGAATAATGGCGTTTGGTTTTGTTGACGCGAGAATAATTCGCCTTAGAAGTTCTATCGGTTTTTGCGTTGGATGTTTGCCAAATTCTTTTTCAGATTTTTTAGGCGGATAAATTGCCCATACCGAGCGCATTTGCAAATTCGGTTTTTTTATAAAATCTTCCGGCCAGTTACCATTTTTCATTAGATTGTAATTAAAAAGGTGTTTTGCGTTTTTGTCTCTTCGCGCCCAAATTAAAGTTTCGTGTGACGCGGTAAAATAACGGCAACTTAAATTTGGCGAGCCATTTGGTTTGAACCATGAAATATCATTTAATATATGATAACCGAGAGATTGGAGCGCATAACCACACTGATAAATTGAATGGTATGTTCCGCTTACCCAAAGAGAGCCCCCCGGTTTTAAGATCCTTCTGCAAGCCTCAAGCCATTTATAGTGAAAATTATAATCATCTTTAAATCCTCTGCTTTTATCCCAAGCTCCTTTATTAACACTAACTCTCTTGCCGGCGTGTAAACTAAAGCCGTTATTTGAAAGGTTATATGGCGGATCTGCAAATACCATATCAACGGAGTCAGCGGGTAATTGGCTTAGAATGTTTAGGCAATTTCCATGATATAGAACGAAGCCAGTGTCTTCAAAATAAGGTTTTGCTTTTTCAAAAATTATGTTCCGCGACCAAATATCTCTTTCTGGTGAAGGAACAAACAATTTTGCCGGTTGTTCTATTTCTTCTGTTTTGACCACATCAAGCAAAATACCCTGAAGAGTCAGCTCCTGTCCTCTTTTTACAATAATTGGTTGGTAATTTTTATTGGCAGGTTGCAATCTTACTTGCCCCTTTTCTTTATAGAATGTTTTAAGTGTTGCTTCATTACCATCGAGTAGGGCAACTACTTTATCGCCATTCTCGGCAACAGACTGTTTTTTAATTAAAATTGTATCGCCATCATGGATGCCCTCATCAATCATGCTGTCGCCTTTTACTCGGAGGGCAAATGTTTCACCCGATTTCGGTAGTTTATTTTTCGGGATAGCAATAGTTTCCTTGTCTTCAATAGCTTCAATTGGTTCGCCGGCGGCAATAGTACCTAGTAACGGAATGCTTACTAAATTTGAATCACCCTTATTTTTATTTAATTCAATTGACCTGGGCCGGTTTTCTACTTTTTTAAGGTATCCTTTTGATTTCAAAGTTTCTACATGTTGGTGAATAGTGGATTTAGCCAATTTTAAATGCTTTCCTATATCCTCAAGGGAAGGGGAATACCCCTTTTTCTTAATGTACTTTTTTATATACTCAATGATTGGTTTTTGTTTTGGGGTTAACATATTGACACCATTTTAAACCAGATGGTATTATTATATTATACCGAACGTAAACCGAACATGCAAAGCCGTCAACTGTGGATAACTTTTAAAAGATAAAATTAAATTAGGTAATAAGAATTATGGAAGAAAATACAAAATACCAAGCCTGGATTGGTAAAGATGGAACATTGCAACAAAAACTAATGCTTTCTTTGGAAGACAAGATAAGACGCGAAGAATTAATAGCTAAACATTTCTTGGCTTTTTATGAAAATACTTATGGCGTTCGGTTGCCAAAAAAGATTACCCAACGCGATAATCCACACGATTTTACCTTTTCTGATGAAACTGGAGATATATTCTTAGAGATAGTCGCCATAAGCGATAGTAGTTCCGGCTTCAGAAAACAAAGCAACCAAAAACTTTTAGAGCGACTAGTTGGAGATCTAGAAAATTCTATAATAGCAATAGTGCCTCCGGAAGCTACGAATAAAGAATTACGAGAGGCCGTGAATAAAATTAACGAGTATCCGGCTATAGAAGACGCGAAGGATCACATTTTAGAATTATTTCAGGAGAGAATCAATGCGCAGAAACCAATAGTAAGACGATTAGCCGATAAAAATAAAAAGAGAATTTATATAACAGATGGCATCAATGAACCTATCAAAAAAATAGTTAATGATGCCATTAAGAGAAAAGAGGGAAAGGGATATGATAATGTTCCAGAGATGATTTTATTAATTGATAATCAAATTATTGAGTATAGTATTAAGAACATTGGTACGGCGTGGATAAATTTGGTTAAACAAAACCAAACAAGCCTATTCCGGGAAATTTTTTTATATACCGGATATTATTCAAAAAACGACAGTACTCATTCAGAGTTTAATATTTTTCCCATAAAGTGTGCGCTAGATAAAAAAGTTAAAATGGCCATAAATCCCTTTACGAGATGGACTATACCCATAATAGCCTTTGTAAATTTTCATATTTATAAATCTAAAAGATTCTTAAGGCAGATGCTGAACAAAATTTAAGCGGCGCACCCCGCTTTGCGGGGCACGAAATTCGGCGGCGGCGAGCAGTCAAAGAGATAAATCTCTTTTTCACCCTTCATTGTGATTCGGGTAAGCGAGGGCGGGCAAAAATTCCCTGCCTGCCGGCAGGCAGGCTTCCCCCCAACCCCCTTCCTTTTTGCCCGCCCGAGCGTATTTTTTTTAAAAGTCGGCGTCCGTTTAGAATGGAGAGGTTAGACCTCTCCATTCTTGAACTCTCCATTCTTGACGTGCTCAAAAACTCTTCTTAAAACGGGGTACTAGACCGGAGATGCCAGCATCATGACCGAGACGGGTACTGGGCTTGGGCGACCGAGACGCTCTAAAGAATCGCTATTTTGGCGATTATTTGTTAGAATAATTTAATGAAAATCAATATTTTCTTTTTGGAATCTAATACTGGATTTAGTCAAAAACAAAAAAGAGATTTTTCCTGTTTGGTTGATAAAAGAAAAAGAAAAGAATTTTATAATGATTTAGATATTTTAATAAAATCACTAGATTTTAAAATTATAGCAGCGGCAATTAATAAATCAAATCTTAAAAATCAATATTCCGATCCGGATAATCCATATAATCTTTGCTTGGAATTTATACTTGAGCGGTCAGTTATGTTTTTGGGTAGGTCTGGCGACAAATTAATATTCAGGATTGAATCAAGAGAAACACATAACGACAGGAAACTCGCTGAGGTTTATGAAAAGTTTCGACTAAACGACCACTTTAAACCTAACGACGAACTTTTATTTAAAAAAGAAGAGATACAATCAAAATTTATAGATTTATCTTTTAATCAAAAAATTCAAAACATAGTAGGGCATCAAATAGCCGATTTAGTCGCTTATCCCATCGGTGTATCTATTTTAGATAAAAAAAGAGAAAATAAAGCTTTTGAAATAGTTAAGACAAAATTCCATAGCAAAAACGGAGAATATTTAAGCTATGGATTAAAGATTTTTCCGTAAAACAAAAGAGGGCCCAGGAAAGCCCTAGTCCCTCTTTTTGCGATCGGAAATATTCGATCTATTAATTAATAATAGCACAAAATACGCTGTCAAGTCAATAGTTATCCCCACCTCGTCAAAGTTGTTTCGTTACGATTTTTTACGGAAATTTTCCCCGGCTCGGGTTTTTACGGGCGGGGCAAAAAATATTAAAACTCGGCGTCCACCTCCTTCGCTAGAAGCTACGGAAGGTCAAAGGGATTTTCGCGGAAAAAAGTTCGCCCGCCTGCCAGTCGCTATCGCTCCAGGCGATTGCGGGCAGGGATTTTATCCAAAAGAGACAGCTATTTCGCCCGAGAGTTTTTCTCGGGTTTTTGGTTGTGGTATAATAAAAGTATTATGGAAAAAATAATATTACCAATAATTATTTTGTCACTTTTAATTGGAGTAATAAGCTTTGCTCAAGAAACAGAACTTCCAGATCCAGGGCTTACTCCCGACAGCCATTTTTATTTCCTCAAATCCTGGAAAGAGAGTATTCAATTGTTTTTCACTTTTGGCGAGGAGAATAAAGCAAAACAGTTTTTGCACTTAGCTGATGTTAGATTGGCAGAATACCAAAAAATGATTGAAAAAGGCAAAACCGAAATTGCCCAAAAAACCTTAGAAAAATACGAAAAGCAACTTAACCATGCTTTAGATAAAGCCGAACAAGTAAAGGAAAAGGGTAAAGACGTAGAAAAGCTGAAAGATACAATCAGCGAGAAAATTTTGAAGCACCAGGAAGTGTTAGAAAATATTTTGGAAAAAGTTCCCGAAGAGGCAAAGAAAGGAATTGAAAAAGCTTTAGATGCGGTAAGAAATGAGACGAAAATAAAACAAGAAGTCGGCTCAGAAGAAGAGGAGATTGTACCAGAACAGCCGCAGCAACAAGAACAACAAGGGCAACAAGAACAGTCCTACCAGATGCAGCAACTTCAGCAGCAACCTCAACAGCCATCCGACGGGTCTCAACAAGAAGAAATTTCAGTAAAAACTATCAATTCAACATACAAAATTGTCTCTTCTACTTCTAAACCGAGTGGTTGGTTCCAAACCGGCCAAGACGCCGACCTAATGCTTTCCGGAATTGACTTTAACAATACGGGCGGCCCGCTTCTTTTCAATCACCCCGGAACCATAGCTTCAGACGGCACGCATTTGCTTTTAGCCGACAGAAACAATAACAGAGTTTTGATTTGGAATAAACTTCCTGCGGACAACACGCCGCCCGATATTGTTTTGGGACAGAAAAACTTCACTTCCAATAATCCCGGAGTTGGGCTTGATGAAATGAACTGGCCGGTAGGCGTTTCGGTTGGTGGTGGCAAACTCGTTATCGCCGACACAAACAATAATCGCATTCTCATTTGGAATTCTTTTCCTATACGAAACGGCCAGCCGGCCGATCTCGTTATTAATTCGGTTACCGGCGATAAGCAAGCCTTGCAGGCGAATAAAAAGAGAAGTATTCAATGGCCTTGGGGTGTTTGGACTGATGGAAAAAAATTGGCGATGACCAGTACTATAAACGGCCTTATTTTGCTTTGGAACACTTTTCCGACACAGAATGATCAAATTTCCGATGTGTATCTTACTGGACGAGGCGATGTCGGCACGCCGCGAACCATTACGAGTGATGGCAATCATTTGATTGTTGGTGATCATAATGCTAAGGTGGCGACTTCCGGTCAAGGAAATTTTTTCTGGAAGAATTGGCCAGCGAGCGACGATGCTCCTTATGATTTTTTCATGGTCGATCCCTATGATCCTCGCGGCGTCTGGATGCAGGGAGATTTTACTCAAGATGGCAAACTAGTGATGCTCGGTACCAAACTTCATATTTGGAATTCTTTTCCTGAAAATGCGAGCGATCAACCGGATGTTTCTGCGGGGCCGTTTATTGGAGGCGATGGATCGGGCGCTGTGACGGCAGGCAATCGGTTGTATCTTTCTCTTTCCAATGACAATAAAATAGTTGGTTTTAATTCCTTGCCAGCTACTCCTGGCGCCAAACCGAATTTTGTGATAGGAAGTCCAGGCATTAATACAAATACGTTAGACACAAATTTTATAATGAGCAACCCTGTGCCGGCGACCGACGGCAAAAGTTTGTTTATCTCTTCCGATTTTGACAGAAAATTGTATGTCTGGAAGAATTTGCCCGATGAAAGTAACGCTCATCCTGATTTTGTTTATTCTTTACCCGATGCGCCGTGGGACAACGAACTTTTTGGTGATACCTTCGCACTTGCAGGAAAACAGACAGTCATAATCTGGAAGAATTTGCCGAAGAACGGAGAAAAACCTGATCTTATGCTGCAAAATTCTATCGGCAATGTTTCATTTCAGGATTTGCAGGGGGTAGCAATGGATAGTAAATATTTCTACCTTTCCGATAATTTAGCGGGCAAAATTTATGTTTGGGAGGACGTTCCTTCGGCGAATTCGAATCCCAAGTTCACAATTGATGCTGATAATCCAGGGCGGCTCTCAAGCGATGGGAATTATTTAGTGGATGCTGCTACCATGAGTAATGTTTCTGGTGGTTCAATTAGGATTTATAAAATTTCAGATTTGTCTTCTAAACCTAATCCAACTATTCTAGGTGGTCCGAATAAGTTCAATCTTCCTCAAGGAGCTTTAATTTCTCAGGGACATCTTTTTGTAGGTGATACGGGATTTAGTCGTGTCTTAATTTGGAAAAACATTGAAGATGCTATTGCAGGAAAAAATGCAGATGTGATTTTGGGCGCAGAATTTTTAACAGATACAAACCCAGAAATAGGTAAGAATAAACTTTTTTGGCCAGCAAATCTAACTTTTGATGGTAGTTTTCTTTGGGTTGGCGAGTTTAAGTTTTCGGAGCGGCTTTTGAGATTCTCAATAAAACCATAATTCTTATTATTAGTAAAACTATGAAAAAAATAGGCCTGTGGGCGGCTTCTATTTTAGCTACCTACGTCATATTTATTTTTCTGGCTTCTATCCTGCAGTATTTTAATTTGAACGAGAACGTCGCTATCGGAATTCCGGAAATTTTGGCGTTC
>JAUYIQ010000084.1 GCA_030688205.1 Candidatus Curtissbacteria bacterium
ACGCAATAGTATGGTTTTTTCAAGTCTTGGTAAACCGTTAGGATTTGTCATGGCATGCTAAAGTTGCCAAGATGGAGGAGTTTGGGTAGGCAAAAAAGCATACCGAAAATATCGGGACAAGGTATCCATCCGACCAACCCATATTGTTAAGCCCAATTTGACGGATTAGTTTTGCTAAAAAAAATCATATGCAAAACGAAGACAAAGCAGCCGATATGTTCAAGCTTGTAGAACAGTGGCAACAAAGTGGAAAGAGTCAACAACAATTCAGCTCTGAACAAAACATCAAACTGGCAACATTTGGTTATTGGGTTAAGAAACACCGTCAGCAAAAGGCATCAGAGATTGGTTTTGCAAAAGTCGATTTAAGCAAAAGTCTTTTATCATCTTCCACAGCCAGAATAGAAATAGAGCTGGCAGAAGGATTGGTGATCAGAATATTTTAACCGGTAGCAGCCATGCTTTTCGGGATTTCGTCCAATACACGCTTATTTTTATTTGCAGGTCCGGCCGATATGCGAAAAGGCTTTGACGGGTTAAGCGGATTGGTAATCAACAAACTCAAACAAGACCCGCTTTCGGGCGACCTCTTCATTTTTATCAACCGCGCCCGCACATTAATCAAAATACTCGTTTGGGATCAAACCGGATTTGCCATCTGGCACAAAAGATTAGAACAAGGAACCTTTGAGATGCCTTTGATTGACTCATCCACGAATTCGGTAGAAATAAACCGACAAAAACTTATGCTTATTTTGGAAGGAATATCACTTAAAAACATTCGTTCGCGCAAACGATTTTTATATAAAAAATAATGCAAAAAAAAGATAAAATAAACGTCTGAAAGCATTGTCAATCCAAGTGTTTTGCGTATCTTTGTTACATGCAAGACGAACAAGAAATTTCTCCAGAAGAGCTAAAAAAACAAGTCAAAATTCTCATAAAAGAGAATCGATTTGTAGAGAAAAAACTTCTCGTTTCTGAAGAAAATCTTCAAGTTGCAAAACATCAAATTCAGGTATCCGAAAAACAAATCCAGGCATCCGCAGAACAAATCCAAGCTTCCGCAGAACAAATTAAATATCTGCAATTTCAACTTGATCAAATGAAGAGAATGTTGTTTGGTGTAAAACGCGAACGTTTTATATCCAACATCACTGTTGATCAACTTTCACTTCCTTTTGATGTAGATCAAACCCAAACATTAGAAAAGACTGCCGAAATAGAACAAATTGCCTATACTCGTGAAAAAGCAAAAAGAGCAAGCCATCCCGGTCGTCTTGATTTCCCTGCTCACATCCCTATTGAAGAAATCATTATTGAACCCGAACAAAGCACCGAAGGACTGAAATGTATCGGACAAGAAATCACAAAAGAATTGGATTATATTCCATCAAAACTTATTGCTCGGCACTATATTCGTCCTAAATACGCTTTGCCTAATGGCGAAGGTATCATTATTGGGAAACTGCCTACACGTCCAATCGAAAAAGGTATTGCCGGAGCAGGGCTTTTGTCGAATATCCTGGTCGAGAAATTTGTTGACCATCTGCCTATTTATCGTCAGATAGAACGCTTCAAACGAGAAGATATCAAATTGCCCGCTTCAACCATAGATAGTTGGATAACACAGACAGCCGATTTAGTTGAACCACTTTACGATCAGTTAAAGAAACTGATACTTGGTCAGGGTTATATTCAAGCTGATGAAACGCCCATAAAAGTACTCGACAGAGACAAAAAAGGAAAAACACATCAGGGTTATCATTGGGTTTACAATGCACCTTTACAAAATGCCGTTTTTTATGATTATCAACAGGGGCGAGGTCGAGAGGGCCCGCTGAAACTATTAGAAAACTTTAAAGGATATCTTCAAACAGATGGATATAGTGTTTATGATTGGTTTGCCAAACAGGCGGGTATTACACATGTAGGTTGTATGGCTCATGCCCGCAGGTATTTTGAAAAAGCATTGGACTATGATGCTGAAAAAGCAGGGTTCGTTTTGAAAAAAACACAAGCAATTTATGCTATTGAGCGAAAAGCTCGCGAAGAAAACATATCGGCTGTTCAACGCAAAGAATTGCGACTGAATGAAACGTTGCCTCTGATGAACGAGCTTGGAAAGTTGATAGCTTTAATGCAGAAGACTGCTATTCCAAAGAGTCCGATGGGGATAGCTTTAGAATATACTTCAAAACGTTGGGATATTTTGTCCAACTTTATGTATGACGGTTCGCTGGAGATTGACAATAACTGGGTAGAAAACGCAATAAGACCAAATGCGCTAGGTCGAAAAAATTATTTGTTCGCCGGATCACACGAAGGAGCAAAACGGGCAGCAATGTTCTATTCATTTTTCGGCACTTGCAAAAAGAATAATGTGAACCCTTATCAATGGCTCAAGAAAGTACTCGAAGTAATCCCCGATTATCCCTCTAACAAACTCACCGACCTGCTGCCGCAAAATTTACTGCTCTCACCTGAGAAGCTTTAAGTGTAGTTGGGCGGAGGGATACGCTAATCTATTGGTAACACAAAATTGAAGTAGCTATTTTCATTCAAATGGATTTCTTACACTTGCTAAGCTAAATCTTCAGCCTGTAGGCTGACAGGCGATTAAGCCTTTCTGTATTTATTTGTCAGAGACAAATCGTAGATGTGTGACCAAAAACCGTTTCGCAAATATGATTAGTTGCGGACTGCGTGGTACTTAGCTGTCACATTATAAGAAAGTTGAAGCGGGCTATAAACCTTGAATTTACTGCGGATTCGGCTATTATTTTTATACATTGTTGTGCCTTCGTTGTTT
>JAUYIQ010000091.1 GCA_030688205.1 Candidatus Curtissbacteria bacterium
GCAAAACTATTTTTTGGGGAAAGGATTTGCCAAAACTTCGGCTCATTTGTTTTTGAATTCGGATGTCGCAAATGGAAAAGGAGGGGTTTGGGGAGGAATTTTCCATTTGCTCCGCTGATTTCTTTTGGCGAAATTCGGGACAAGATTGCTTTTATGTTCATCATAATTTATAATACCTGTATCCTAGGTACTAGGTAAGTATAACAAATATTATGAAAAGCAACAATAAGTTGGCAACAAAAAAAGCAAAATCCCTTAAACTTGCAAAGCAAGCTCGCGGAACTTTGGATAAAGTTATTTCAATGATTGAAAATGACACCTATTGTCCTGAAATTATCCAGCAAGCAGATAGCGTGTCTGGTCTTTTAAAATCCGTTAAGAAAGAGCTACTTGCAGGACATCTTGATACTTGTGCGATGGATCGTTTGAAAGAAAATAAAGACAAAGCAGTGCAAGAGTTGCTTAAAATTTATAATCTATCAAATTAAATTATGAGTACTACGAACACTTACAAAGTAAAAGGAATGCACTGTGCTTCATGTGCAAGTATTATCGAAAGAGCTGTCAAAAAGATTGACGGAGTAGAAGATATTTCAGTAAATAATGGGACAGAAAATGCCAAGATTTCTTTTAATACAGAAAAAACATCTCCCGAGATGTTTAATCGAAAGTTAGAACCACTAGGATATTCTCTCGTTCTCCAAACAGCAGAAGGAATGGGTATGACCGAAAATGAACACGCGGAACATTTAGGACTCAACCAATCGAAAAAAGAAAAACTGAAAGAAATAGCCGACATGAAAAAAGGAGTGTTCGGCGCACTTCCTATTGCGGGTATCAGTATTTTCATAATGGGTTGGGAAATATTTGGAAAATACAATCTGGTTTCTCCAATGTCCAACACAATGTATGAATTTTTTCATCACCTCCTGCCAATTTTTGCCACATACATTTTTATAACTATCGGTAAACCATATTTACTCGGCGTGTATAGATTTTTCCGTTACGGAAAAGCAAACATGGATACGCTTATCGGTCTTGGAACATCAGTTGCTTTTATTTATAGTTTTATCGTCACAGCATTTGAAGAAGTTTTGAAGCCATATTTGAGTGTGCAATACAATTTTTATGATGTTTCAATTGTGGTGATTACTTTTATTGCCCTCGGTAAATATTTGGAAGCAAAATCAAAACTCAAAACTGGAGATGCTATTGAAAAACTTTTAGGACTTCAAGCTAAAACAGCACTTGTCATAAGGGACGGAAAAGAAACTGAAATAAAAATTGAGGAAGTAAAGCATGGTGAAATTATAATTGTAAAACCTGGGCAAAAAATTCCTGTTGATGGTGTGGTGGTTGAGGGGTTGTCCTATGTTGACGAATCAATGATTACTGGCGAACCAATTCCAGTAGAAAAAAATATCGGTACGCAAGTTGTTGCTGGAACTATCAACACGACAGGAACTTTTAATTTTAGAGCGACAAAAGTTGGCTCTGAAACTTTGCTATCTCATATCATAAAAATGGTTGAAGATGCGCAAGGAAGCAAGGCACCAATACAAGCACTTGCGGATAAAATCTCTGCCGTATTTGTACCGACTGTATTAGTCATCGCAGTTATTTCATTTGGATTATGGATGTACTTTGGTCTACCAGTGTTTGGTTTTTCAAAAGCACTTTCGTTTGCACTCACTTCATTTGTAGGAATACTTGTTATTGCTTGTCCGTGCGCACTTGGGCTTGCGACTCCTACGGCAATCATTGTCGGAGTTGGTAAGGGCGCAAAAGAAGGCATTTTAGTTAAAGATGCCACTGCACTTGAAACACTGCATAAAGCAAATGTTGTTGTGGTTGATAAGACAGGAACTATTACAAAAGGCAAACCTGAACTGACAAAAGTAGAGGTTTTGGGAAATAAAAACGAGAAAGAAATTATTTCAATCCTTGCCACACTTGAAAGTAAATCGGAACACCCTATAGCTCATGCAATAGTAAATTACGCAAAAGAAAAAAATATTGCTACAAAAAGCATTTCAAATTTTGAAATCATAAAAGGCAAAGGTCTTAAAGGAATGATTGATGATGCGGAATATTTTGCAGGTAATCTAAAAATAATTTCTGACTTGAATATTCCATACAACATTCAATCTTTGGAACAGGAAACGAAGCAAGGTAAGACGCCAATATTGCTCGCAAATAAAAATGCATTACTCGGAATAGTTTTTGTCGCTGATCCTATTAAGCCAGAAGCAGCTGAAACAGTAAAAGCATTGCATAAACTGAAAAAGAAAGTGGTAATGCTTTCGGGTGATAATAAAAATACAGCTGAATATATCGCTAAAATTGTAGGTATTGATAAAGTTTTTGCAGAGGTAATGCCAGAGGACAAATTAAATATTATCAAGGACTTACAAACTAAAGGAGATATTGTGGTAATGGTGGGCGATGGTGTAAATGATGCCCCCGCTCTTGCCCAAGCAGATGTCGGGGTTGCCATGGGCACAGGAACGGATGTTGCGATTGAATCGGCAGGAATTACATTACTCGGTGGCGACATTTCAAAACTGGTCAAAGCAGTAAAATTATCAAAAATTACAATGAACGGAATCAAGCAAAATCTTTTTTGGGCGTTTATCTATAACATTGTAGGTATTCCACTTGCGGGCGGGGCTTTCTATCCAGTTTTTGGTTGGCTACTCTCTCCTGTTTTCGCTGGATTTGCTATGGCAATATCATCCGTATCGGTCGTGTCGAACTCATTAAGAATTAAGGCGAAAAAATTATAATATGAAAACATACACCTTTCATGTAATAGGAACTCATTGCGCATCATGTAAAATCTTGATTGAAGATATTTTAAATGAGCAAATAGGAATACAAAATACTCATGTTGATTTGAAAAGCGAAATTGTATCAGTTGAAACCGAACTTGATAACAGTAAGCATGAGTTAGCAGAAATGCTCAACGAAAAAATAAAACACAACGGCTACACTCTTTCGGTTGAGAAAATTATTAAAGAAAAGAAAAATGACGGGGTCATTTGGCAAGCTCTTCCCATTGGTCTTGCGTTTCTTGTTTTATTTTTTATTTTACAAAAATCAGGAATATTAAATCTCGGTATCGGAAGCACTACCACACCAGCAACAAGTTTTATCATTGGTCTAATCGCATCAGTTTCTAGTTGTCTTGCTATTGTTGGCGGGTTTGTTCTTTCACTGTCGGCGACAGTCTCGCAAGACAATATCAGTGACAAAAAGAATTTTGTACTTTTCCACATTGGAAGGCTCGTTAGTTTTGCAATCTTGGGTGGGGTTCTCGGATTGATTGGAAACGCCATAGGTATTAGTTTTACATTTACAGCAATACTGGGAATTACGGCATCAGCCGTTATGATACTCCTTGGTTTAAATTTGGTAGGAGTATTCGCAAAAAATAAAATTGCTTTATCTCCTGCAATTTTTAATTTTTTTAGAAAAATAGAACATAAAACACTTACACCGCTTATCATTGGTTTTGGTACATTTTTCTTGCCATGCGGATTCACTCAATCAATGCAAGTTGCCGCACTTTCTAGCGGATCATTTATGTCTGGGCTTCTTATTATGTTTTCGTTTGCGCTTGGAACATTGCCAATGCTTGCATTGCTTTCATTCGGTTCAGTGTCATTTGCACACTCGAAACACGCA
>JAUYIQ010000094.1 GCA_030688205.1 Candidatus Curtissbacteria bacterium
AGAAAAAACGCCAGACCTATGATAGCAAATATCTTGTGGGCATAGGAAACAATAACAATAGGAAACCCAAAAAATGGGAGAGCCGGGATTATTAGGAAAAACGATAAAGGAATGTAGAGTTTTTTTGTCGCTGAGACGTAAAAGAAATATACCCAAAAAACAATGCCAATTCCGGTCGAGTAATAAATAAAGTTTGGATCAAATGAAAAAAAATAACACCTCGTAAATTCCGATCCCAAGATGCCGAATTTGTTATGAAGGAATCGAGTTTGCAAAATTGGTTGTTTGTTGCCGTCTATTGTTTGCTCGGCAAAAATTCTTGGGGCAATTGCTTGTTTTGCAGTCGTAAAATTGCAAATTGGCAAATCCAAATTGCCGTGTGTGGTAAGTATGACTGCGGAAATTGCGATCAGTAATAAAATTTTAATCATTCTTCTGAGATTCGAAATACAACCTGGTCATTTGTGTCTTTGATTTCTTTTAGGTATTTAGGGGCAGGAATAGGCTTTTGCCAAGCCGGACGAATAATCATTGCTTTTCCTGAGACCTTTTTATCCCAGCTTGAGCCGAAAAATTCGAACTTATCAAATTTATCCTTGTTTTCTGATTGCGATTGGTACAGTTTTGGATCGTATTTGGAATAAAAAAGAAAAAAGATATAAGGTTTGCCGTAGTAGTTTGTCATAGCAATTACCTCATAATCGTTTTTGTGTGCGTTGACATATTCAACAGTTTCCTTGTAACCGTATTGCCAGTCGATAGCTTTTTCTTTTGGGTAATGTTTATAGTAAAGATGGAAATAAGTTACCAGGTTGTAAAAAGCAACTATTAAAAGTGCTCCCAGAAATATCTGTTTTGTAGTACGTTTCAGGTTCGAAGAAATTATTGCAGCAAGGCCCGCGGCAGCAAATGTTGACCAAAGAGGCAGAAAGGTTAATGCTCTCAGCGCGTGAGGCGTAGGAGTAGCAATACTCGCAGGGATTGGGGCAACAAGCAGCCAAGCTAGCAAAAATTTTATATTACCTGTTTTGCTTTTGATGACGGTAAGAAGGCCTATTATTATAAGTGGCAATACAAAGATATACTCCTCCCCCATTCCCGGTACTGCGTGTCTCCCAATACTATCTGCACTTGCAAAAAGAAAATTTGGTGAAAAATGTGAAAGATAACCGGTTATGAACAGTTCCATTCTGTGGGGGTTTTTGAAAATTCCAACAGACTGGCCGCGAATTAGACTGTTTGGATAATTAACAACGATAGGCAGAGTAAAAAACAAAATAATTGAGATAAAAATAATCAACTTTAATTTAAGCCTCAAGATTTCTTTATGGAAAAAGACGAAAACCGTTATTAAAAAAAGAGGAATCCAAATTTTAGATCCATGGTATGAATTTAGGGCAAGTCCGAAAAAAACTGATGATGAGCTTAGATAGATTAGTGCCTTTTTTGATCTGGTGGCAAAAAGCAATAGAGTAAGCCCGATAATTCCAAAGGCCAGCATGAAATTTGCTTCATGATCGTACCTGGAAAAATGCAGGTGCCATGGTGAGATAGCTAGAAAAAAAGCGGAAAGCAGGGCAACATTTTCCGAACGGGTTCTGTCGGGCGCTTTTCCACGACTGCCACCCGTTCGAAACAGCTCTTTTACCATAAGGTAGGTAAAAAGAACTGTTAAAGTGCCAAGTAGGGCTGAAGGGAAACGGACTGCGAACTGAGTTTCTCCAAACACTGCCAGCGAAGGAATTAGTGTGTAAACTGACATGGCCGGGTTATAGTCCCCAAAAGATCTAAACGTCAGTGGTATAAAGTTGCCATATTCATCTCTGGCCGTTTTAAGAATTGAGTATGCATTATATGCATTTGAGGCTTCATCCCAATTTAAGCTTGGAGGAACGTTTCCAAGCTGGTAAAACCGTAATATGGCTGCAAGAAAAATTATTGCAATCAGCAGTTTGTTTTTAGTTAAAAAATATTTCATTGCATATTGCTTTTTGCTGCCAACTAAACGCAAAGTACCAGAAAGATGCTAAAAGTAAAAGTAGAAATAACAAACTCATTTTTTTAGATTTTGCAAAAGTGGTTGTTGAAATCAAAGCAAAGACGTACCAGGAGATAGCAGAAATATAGAATGTTTTTTGAGGATTTAT
Organism: Candidatus Curtissbacteria bacterium; assembly: GCA_030688205.1. Lineage (GTDB taxonomy): Bacteria > Patescibacteriota > Microgenomatia > Curtissbacterales > GWA2-41-24 > 2-01-FULL-41-11. Next base: position 2,148 of record JAUYIQ010000094.1, read on the forward strand.
GGGTAGAATTAATAATAGTGATGCTGCTCCTACAACCCCCATCGACAAAGTGTAAATGGATTTAGGGTTTTTAACTATTTTTGAGGTAGAAATTATTGCAAGAAATAGGCCGAGTGGCCCGAGAATTTCCAGAAGGAATCTTGGGTTGAATGAACTGATGTACGATTTGTTCACTTCCCAAAAAAAAGCGGCGACTTTGTTGTGAAATACTTTGGAAATTGTATTGTTTGTATTTTTATCTAAATTCCTTTGTTCCTCTACGTTTATTTTTACCGAGATTGGGTTGAAGTAGAATCCTGCAAAGTGCCTACAACCGGTTGACTGCCAAAGCCTGAATATGAAAAGTAAAACAGTTAATAAAATTATCAGTTTTTTAATTTGGTCCCCCTAATTCCCAGATACCATAAACACGTCTGCCTCCTGAATCAGAAACAGACGCCAGTTCCCGTCCGTCCATTTTTTGCCATGAAGGAGAAACATACAAGATTCTTTCTTTATTGTATAAATCATAATCGGAGGAGACGAAAATGTATTTGTTAAAGCTATTTTTGTCTCCTTTTTCATCTATAAATTTTTTCGGGTCATATTTTGTGTAAAACAGGAGATAGATATAAGCCTGATCGTTATTTGAAATATAGACCTTGTCGTACCCGTCTTGATACTTTTTGACGAGTTCTACCATTTTTCGATTTCCGTCCTGCCAATCTGGAGAAAATTTAACCGGATAATGAACAAATAACATATGCGTGAATGCAAAAAGATGGTAAAGCGCAAAAATTAAGAGTGCGGCCACTACAGGCCTAAATTTAATTTTTGAAAAAAGATACAAGGCCCCGAGTGCGCTGAGAAAGGAAAAAATTGGGGCCATTTGCAATGTTCTGTTCGCGTGCGGTGATGCACTAACAATAATGGCAGGCACAGGTCCCAGGATAAGCCAAGCAGCGAACAGGACAAGTGCACCTTTTGCGACTGTCCGAAGAGCGAAGAGAGATGCCAGTATCAGTGGCAGTTCAAAAACATGCAGTTGGCCCATATCAACTTGAGAATGTCTGCCAATTTGGTCCCCTCTTACAAAAAGAAAGGTTGGAGAAAAGTGGTCAAAGTAAGCGTTTGTTGCGACGTATGTGTAATAAGCTCCTGATTGATACCAATATTTTGACATAAAGCGCAATGGCTTTTTAGATTTTTGGTTGTAGTTAACATCTTCTTTGCTAAACTCTTCTTTTTGAAAGACCGACTGTGACGTTGCCCGCAGTCTCCCCTGTGGTGAAAAAGTGAAAGCTAAAAGCGGAAGAGAGACAACGATTGCACAAATTGCGCCAACTGCAAGTTTGGAAAGATTTTTTTTGATTTCTGATTTAAAAATGACAACAATTGCAATTACGATAAGTGGTGTAAATATTCGATATGCATGATAGGTGTACATAGAAAAAGTTAAAAGTAAAAAGGAAAAAGTTAAAAGTGTTGACTTCCCTTTTTGTAAGCCAACAAGAAAAAGGTACGTACCGGACATTGCCATAAACAGACCAACAGTAGATTCAAAGCCGGCTCTGGAAAACTGAATATGCCATGGAGAAATTGCCAGGAAAAGAGATGACAGAAGTGCAAGATTTATGTTTTTCGTCAGTTTATTAACTAATAAAAATAATATCGGGACAGTTAATGTACCAAGTAGGGCACTGGGGAAACGGATTGCAAATTCATTAAGGCCAAAAACAAGAATGGATGGGATTGAAAGATAGATATACCCCGGTAATTTCCAATCTCCGAAGCTTTCAAAAAAAAATGGCAGAAATTGGCCATGATGGTCGTGAGCTGTTTTTAAAATAGAGTAGGCATCATAACCATTAGCAACTTCATCCCAGTAAAGGCCGGGTGGATTGCTGCTTATTTGGTAAAAACGCAGAAAGCCTGCCAAAAGAATGATCGCAATAAGCAGAACCGACTTGCGTGATATTTGATTTTTCAATTCCATTCGCCAATTAAGAATATACTATTCCGGTTGGAATAGTCATTAACGCTTAGCAACTGCTTGAATCTATCTTTGTTTTTCAGCGCAAGGAATTCTTGGGGAGAAAGAACCACTAATGTTTTTTTGTCGAGTAATTGGTCAATAGTCTCTTCGTCTAAATTTTTACCCCCACTGTCCCAAAAAGTTGTGCCAAATCGATACTTGCCTATTAATTGAATATCCGGATTTTTTTGATAAACTTCGGGGTCGATATTGTTGAAGAATAGATAGTAGATATATGGCTTCCAATAATAGCCGGTTACAATTATACGATCATAATCTTCCTGTATTTTCGACACTTCGCGAGTCATTTGTTGGTAGCCATATGCCCAAGCTGCGCTGTCTCTTATCGGATAAAGTTTGTAGTAGGTGTATAAGTAATTTATGAAAAACAAGATTATGATTGCTGCAAATATTAATTTGGCACCGGTTTTTTTCAAAATGTATTTCAAAATGTATGAAGCACCTAATGCACTGGTTAAGACCAACGGCAGAAGCATCAGCATAGTCCTAAGTGAATGAGGTGACTCTTTGGAAAACGCTGCGGGTATTGGCGAAATTAAAAAAATTGAAAGAATGAAAAATTTGGTTTGATTATTCTTTGCTTTCAGGAGATTCCAAAATCCCAATGGCAGGAGAATAATTTCGTACAAATACAAATTACCTTGAAAAGGAGGATGGTGCCTTGGATTAGGATCATCTCCAAAGAAGAGAAAGCCGGGAGAATAATGAGAGAAATATTTGTGTAATGATTCAAACATATATGGAACACGGCGATTTAAAAATATTTTAGACAGAGGATTTTTGTCGTTTGCTCCTGCCTCGACATATGTATTCAATAGAGTTCTATCTTCAAAGAGACTAACCTCTTTTAGATGCTTGAGTCCTGAAGATGAAAAAGCACTCAGGAGAATTGGGGTTGAAATAAGGATTGCCAGTGCAAATCCTATGATGTAGCTATTTAAATTTCCCCTTTGTTTTTTTAGGTTGATTAGAATAAAGCTCAGAATTATTAGAGGAACAATTACTCTTGCTGCTAAATAAAAATAGAGAGAGAGTGAAAAAGTCACAGCTGCAAGAGGAATCATGAGTTTGTTTTTTTGGCCGTAGATTAAAAATACAATTCCAAACAAAATCAATGTGAATGATATTGTCGCTTCAAAAGCCGCCCGGGAAAATTGAAGATGCCATGGTGAGATAGCCAGAAAAAAAGCTGCGATTAGTGCAGTCTTTTCGTCAAATAATTTTCTTGCGATTAAAAAAACAGCAATAGGTGCTAAAGCTCCAAAAAGTGCGGACGGAAGCCGTGTAGTTGTAGGCGAGAGACCAAAAAGTTTTACAAAAATTGTGTCCGTGTAAATATAACCCGGTAATTTAAAATCGTTAAAAGATTTAAAAAGAATTGGGTGACTTACACCGTATTCATCGCGCCCAGTTTGAGCGATAGAATAGGCGTTGTAACCTATCGCCGCTTCATCCCAGTAAATCGATGGTGGATATGACTCGAGTTTGTATAGGCGAAGAAAACCGCCTAGCAAAAAAATTATAAAAAGAACTTTTAAGTAGTTTCGCATTTGTGATTACCGAACTATAAAAATGGCCGGTTCTCCGTTCAGATAGTAAATTTTCTTAAGAATTCTTGATTCATAAACCGAAGGGAATTCGCCAGGAACGCCAACATATAGAGTTCTGCTTTTTTCAAATTCATCTTCGGGGCTTTCATATTTGAAAGGTTTGAAAAAATACTTGTCGAATTTGTTTCCCGTTTCAAAGTATCCGCCGGATACGGTTCCGCCAACTTGCTGATATTTTTTAGGATCATACTTTAGATAATAAAGCCAAAATTCGAATCCTTGTTCAATTTTTGTTGAAACAATAACTTCGTCGTATTCATTTTTTATACTTTGCGTAAACAATGCTGCTTCTTTCCTGCCATAAAGCCAAGCTTTTGAGAATTCTTGCGACATTTGGAAATAGTAGCTGTGAAGATAGAAGAAGAAATTGACCAGAAGCAGTGAGCTGGCAATAACAAAAAATGATTTTTTATTTTTGATCGTTTGATAAATGGTGAAAACGCCAATAGCTGCAAAAATTTGATAAGTAGGCAAATAAATTTCGCTCCTAAGAGAATGAGGAACTCCCCATGTGACAGACGATGCGATTGGTGCTGCCAAAAACCACCAAAAAATAATTACTTTTGTTTTAATGTCGAATTTTTTGGCGATTAAAAAATACATACCTGCCAAAATGAAGGGTAAATCCCAGAGATAAAGTAAGCCGACTTGAGGAGCGTGATGTCTGTCCATATCTGCAGTTTGAAACAAATATGAAGGTTTTAAGTGGGAAAGATAATTGTCAATTAGAATTGGAATGTAGACTAATCGGCGATTGTGCATAATTTTGCCGATTGTGAGCCGGTTTGAGTTCGCATCTTCTGCAATAAGTTCTGAGGCGGCATATTGCGGTGAAACGTCGGCGAAGATCGTTGTCCCTTTATATCTGAGCTGTCCGGCAATGGATGTCAAAATCGGAATAAGTGCTGCAATATAAACGAGCGTAATAATTGCCGGAAGAACTAAATATCTTAAATTTTCAAAAAGTTTTTTTCTAAAAATAAAAATTAACAATAGCGAATATATAGGAATGAAGACCCGGGCGTTGTGATACATAAATAAATTTGCGCCAAAAGCAATTGCTGCCAGACTTAGCCAACCGGTTATATGTTTTTCATTTTCTTTGCGCATGCCCCTTAGAAATGCCCAAGTTCCTAAAACGGACCAGAAAATTGCGCTGTTTGTTTCGAATGCGACTCTGGAAAACTGCAAATGCCATGGGGATATTGCAAGAAAGAACGCACTTAGAAGGGCGATGGTTTTCGAACGGGTCCTGTCACCTATCCGCATAAGCTCGTACACCATCAGATAGGTGAAAAGGACGGCACCAACGCCTAAAGCTGCTGAGGGGAAACGGACTGCAAAGTCGTTAAGGCCGAAAACAGCAACCGAGGGAACTACAAGGTATGTATAAATAGGCGGTTTGTAATCGTCAAAAGACCTGAAGGAGAGCGGTAGAAAATAACCGTATTCATCACGTCCTGTTTTAAGGATTGAGTAGGCATTATATCCATGAGCCGTTTCATCCCAATCAAGGCTCGGAGGGATTTGGCCGAGTTTATAAAATCTAAGGACTGCAGCTATGATTAAAATTACTATGAGAAATTTATGCTCTTTTAACATTTTTTAATATTAGAAATAGCGCCAGAGACAGTGAAATTGTCGTAAGATAATTAGCAAACATTCTGAGTCTGGTTTCTTGATATTTTATGGAAACCTGATGAAATCCGCTAGGTAAACTAATTATAATGAGCCCTGATCCATCTTTTTCACCCTCAAGTATTTTAGTTTTTGTGTCCGAAAAAGATATCTCTCCTAAATTTGTTTTTGTATTAGGGAAATAATATTTATCAATTCTAATTTGCGCAGTTTGCGACTGCACGTTTGCGTCAAATTTTATGCTTTTGGAATCCGACTTAAAATTTGTGACTTTGGCATCTCCATTTAAAACGTGTGTTTTTTCGCTTGAAATTTCCGGAGGGGAAGTTGTCTGCCTCCATATAGGCGTAAATTCGTTGTATTGCGTAGCTGTGCCTTGATATTGTTCAAAAAATTGATCGGTTCTTTCGACGGGCTCGTTAATTCGCAGATGATTTCTGTTGGCTACTATCACAAAAAGAGCCAGCAATAAAAAAACCGCCGATGACTTTTGTGTTTTGACGACAAATGCTGCCAGGAAAGAAGACGAGATTGCTGTTACCCCAAGAAAACGCCATGGGATATCTATTGTGTGCAATATTTTGAAATGCTGCCAGATATATGAATTTGGTTTTGTATCCAGCATAAGAAAGACCGAAACAAGAAAAACGATAAGGAAAAAGAGAGGGAGATCAACGACAAAACGTTTGAGTAATTTTTTGATTATTAAAAAAGTGGCAAAAATGACAACAATAATATGGGCGAGCCCGATCTGGAAAGATAGTTGATCACCTAAGGTACCGGGGAAATCGAATCCATACCCCCATGGCGAATGGAAGAGTTGAGAAAGTGTTACAAAATGAGTTGAATAAGCAATGTTGATGATCTCATCAAATCTTACAAAATTTCTTTCGAACAGCGACGGAAGATAAGTAACTGCAGCTATCATAAAGGCCCAAATAATACTTGCAGTACTTTTTATTAAAGAAGATCTTTTTTTGGCTATTATTAAGACATATACGGCAAGAATTGGAAGAGTCATAAGTGCTACAAGATTCTGGGAAAGAAGAACAAGAGACAGTGAGACCGCAGACGTGCTTATCCAAAAGATGCTGCCCTCTTTTGATAGTTTGCCAAAACAAAAAAAGGTTAGCGGAAGAAATGTATATGCCAAAAGTTCGGAAATGGAGCCGCGAACATACATAAGCTGCAATCTGTAAGGAACCCAGGTGTAATAAAGTGCACCAATAAAAGCTGCTTTTTCGCTCCCGAACACTTCTTTAAACCATAAACGCGAAAAGAGTCCGGACGTAATGAATCCTGAAATCATAAGAATTTTAAACGAATCTGTGTATGAGAAATGTAAAAAATGAACAAACGATCCCAATACGTATGGTAGAGGATAAATGTAGGTGAAAATCGGGCTTCCGTAGCCATTGTATAATGTAGGAGCAATCCGAGGCGGCAATTGGCCATCACCTAAGCTCTGAAAATATTGCGCGATTCTAGCTGTATGCGTTTCACCATCGTGACTGGTGTAAAAACCTGGAGTGGTTAAATCGAATGTGGCGGGGACACTAAGAAACAAGAGTGCGAATATTGTCAAAAAGGAACCATTCCAAATTTTCATTTTTTTTGATTTTAGCACAATAATGAGAAGGCTTCGGGTTGTTACTGCTCTCATTTAGAGTTATATTAACTTAATGCCCGATTCTCCTATAACTCCCGACATCAAGCCTCAGTCCGATAAGAAATCTTTTAATTTAAGTGGGGATACGATAATCGGCTATGTGCTTTTAGCCATAGGGTTATTGTTTATTTTTGCTGCAACTTATATGGTTTATGGCGTTTTGACAGGAGGTGCAAAGCCTCCGCAGGTTTACAATGTGGAAGCACCAAGTTTCCAGCTACCAACAGATACCGGTCAAATATTAGAATTACCAGAAGGAGCTACGCTTGCAGCCGGGTTGAAATTAACCCAGGATTCCAATCAAAGTCCGCCGGGAATTAAGTTGATCCCCGATGAGGTTTTTAACGGAAGTTTAAACATTGGTCTTTATTATCTGGCAATGATGTTTTTGGCGTCTAGCGGGGCAAAAATAGCTGGGCTGGGGGTAAAAATGATAAAGGACATAAAAGTTCAAATTAAAGAAGAAAAGCTAAAAATTTAGTATTTAGATTCCTTAAAACTCCAGAAAAGTGGTCGAGATTAAAATAACAACAATCCCTAAAATTAAAAGGAAGCTTTCAATAATTGCGAAGTTCTTTCTTGTTTCGTAGTGAATTTCGGGAATTAAATCTGATGTAGCAATGTATATAAAGAACCCTGCCGTTATAGCCAGAAAAATAGGAATGTACCCATCTAGTACACTGCCCGAAAAATAAGCCAGGCCTGCACCAAGAAACGCGGCTGCCGCACTTATTAAGTTTACAACAATAATTTTTTTCTTTGTGAGACCTTTGTGTAAAAGCAGACCAAAGTCTCCAATTTCCTGTGGGATTTCATGGGCAATAACTGCCAGGGTTGAGACAATTCCGAGTTGTGTGTTGATCGAGAATGTTGCTGCTATTACAATTCCGTCAATAAAATTGTGGACCGTATCCCCTATTACGATTAAGGGGATTGTGGTTTTCGATTCCTTCTGATGATGAAGATGTTCCGGATGCTCTTCATGATGATGAAACCAGTGAATAAATCTTTCGACAAAGAAGAAGATAATAATTCCTACCAAAACCCAGAGGGGGATATTCAAATTTGATCCTTCTGATTCTTGTAATGCCTCCGGGAGTAAATCCAAAAACGCGGCACCAAGAAGAGTACCTGCTGCAAAAGATGCAAGTAAATGCGAAAATTTGAGGGCAAACTTCTCATAAGAAAGAAGGAGAACTCCACCGACCAAAGCTACGATACTGCCAAGAAAAGTTGCTACAATAATGTTTTCTAGTGTTGACATGTTTGATAAGTGTTTCTAGTGTTTCGAGATGGAGACCTTGTCTCCTATTTCTGTTTTTGATTTCTTAATTGTACCGGTATGTGTTTCTATTATATAAGGATATTGCAGGTTGTAAAAAAATAATCTGTTGGGTTTTATTGTGCTTGCTTTCTTTATTATATATTCGTTATCCATAACAAGTATGTCGATTGAGTTTTTCAAAAAAAAGGTGTGCATGCCAAATCTTGTTTTAAAAAGTAGCGACGGAGGATTTGATTTTTTTAAAAGACCCGCGATTTTATCGGGTAGGGAGGTGGCGATTTTTAAATCGGTTGCGAGAATTGTACCTTTTGTAATGTTTTTGAGGATCACTTCCT
>JAUYIQ010000103.1 GCA_030688205.1 Candidatus Curtissbacteria bacterium
TTGCAGTTGTGAGACAAATAATAAAAGAATCGGCAAATCCCATAAAAAGGAAAGCGCTTCTGGACTTTTTTACATTTAAATTTGGCAAAGGATCAAATATATGACCATTTCAGCATTAGTACTGGCCAAAAACTAATCAGAGATTATTGCTGATTGCTTAAAACAGCTAGTTTTTGCAGATGAAATCATTGTTCTGGACCAAAACTCAACAGACGACACGATTGAAATTGCAAAAAAATATTCGGATAAAGTGTACGCCGAGTCATTGCCTTTCGATAAAGCGAGAAACGCACTGGCATCTTATGCAAAAGGAGATTGGTTGCTCTATGTTGATGCGGACGAACGCCTATCTCCCGAACTTATAGAAGAAATCCGATCAACGACGAGCGATCAACGATCAACGGCTGCATACTACATCCCGCGAAAAAACATGATCCTGGGAAAATTTCTAAGGCACGGTGGCTGGTGGCCGGATTATGTACCAAGGCTATTTAAAAAGGAAAAGCTTACAGGTTGGCAGGGACGTATTCATGAAAGCCCAAAAGTAGATGGAAAATTTGGTTACATTAAATCTCCAATCACCCATCTTACTGCAAGAAGTATGAAATTGATGCTTGAGAAGAGTGCTAAGTGGGCAAAAATAGAAGCGGAACTTAATTTCGAAAATAATGCAGGACCAGTGACCCCTCTCAAAGTTATCAAAGCCTTAACTTCTGAGTTTATAACCAGATACGTGATAAAGCTCGGTTTTCTCGATGGATTTGTTGGTTTAGTTGAATCTATGTATCAGGCTTATCACAGGGCAATGATTCTTACATATCTTTGGGAATTACAGAACGAATGAACCTTTCCTTTGTTCCTTACGACACCTATGAAAGGCACAAAAGAGTAGCTGAACTGTTGGGTGAGGCTAAAACTGTGGTGGATATCGGCGGCCAGCTCGATATGCTTTCTCGCTTTTGTGATGTTTCAAGTGTGACAGTAGCAAACCTTGAAAGCAGCGAAGAAAAAAGTGATGTCACTATAAAACGGGGTAAACTCCCTTTCGATGACAATTCGTTTGAAGCCTCTTGCGCTATCGATGTTTTAGAACATATTGCCAAAAAAGATAGGGCAGGATTTATATATGAACTGACAAGAATCTCTAAAGAAAAAGCCATTCTTTCTTTTCCGATAGGAACGCCCCAACATATTTCCTACGAAGGAGAAATTCAAAAATGGCTGGAAAATAAAGGACATAACGTTTCTTACTTAAAAGAACACATAAAATATGGTTTACCAAAAAAGGAAGAAATAGAACAAATAACTTCAGACGCAAATTCAAAACTGTATTTTTCCGGCGACCTCGTTTTAAATAAATTTCTTTTTAAAATATTTATATTTGACCCAAAAATTCCTGTAATAAGGCGGATAATTTTTGTTGCCAAAGGGTTTTTATATTTTTTGACAAACCCATTTTTGTATGCCATGCTTGCAAACAAAAAGTATTCCCACAAGGTTGTTAGGGCTTATTTAGTTATAACAAAAAAGTCATGAAATTTGGTTTTTTCAGTCCTTATTTAAATACATTCGGCGGGGGCGAGAGATATATGCTGACCCTGGCGTCTTATCTTTCTCAAAATCATATTGTAGACATTTTTTGGGATGATCCTCAAACAAAAGCTCCGCTTTCACGCTTTTTAAAAATAGATCTTACAAAAACTAAATTTGTACCAAACATTTTTCACAAAAGCTTTACCGAGAAATGTTTTGCAACTTTTGGTTATAACATGATTTTCGTTATTTCAGATGGAAGCGTTCCAACAAGTCTGGCTGCCAAAAATATCCTGCATTTTCAGGTACCTTTCACAGCTCCGAAATTGGATTTTAAGACCAGACTAAAGCTTAAAAAATATAATTATGTAATTTGCAACTCAAACTTCACTAAAGATTTTATAGACAAAAGTTATGGAGTATCTTCAAAAGTAATCTATCCCCCCGTAGACATAAGGGCAATACATCCTGCAGAAAAAGAAAACATAATTTTCTCAGTCGGTAGATTTTCCCAGACTCAACTCCATCCTAAAAAGCAGGAAATTATGATTGAGGTGTTCAAAGAGCTGTACAAAAAAGCGCCAAAGTGGAAATTAGTTCTTGCCGGGCAGTTAAAAAAAGAAGACGAAAAATACATGCGCCGTCTCAAAAAAAATGTCCGCGGGTATGCAATAAAAATCAACGAAAACATGACAGCGGAAAAATTGCGCCAACTTTATTCTAAGGCAGCCATTTATTGGCATTCCACAGGATTTGGTGAAGACCAGTTAAAAAATCCCGAAAGAATGGAACATTTCGGGATATCCACTGTTGAAGCTCAGGCGGGAGGAGCAGTACCAGTAGTTGTTGGTTACGGTGGCCAAAAAGAAATCGTCACAGATGGTAAAAACGGACTTCTTTGGACAACAAAATCACAGCTATTCGATTCAACTCTAGACCTTATCCAAAATCCGAAAAAAAGAGAAGAACTTTCTCAAGCGGCAATAAGAAATAGCAAAAGGTTCAGCGAGGAAACCTTTATAAGCGAGTATGAAAAAATCATCTTTTAATGCACTCCTCGTAGCGTTAGTTGTTTTTTCATTCTTTCTGCCCCCGGCCTTAAAAGGAAAAGTTCCAATTCCTGCAGATTCAATACTGGCCCTCTATCATCCGTTTCGCGACATTGAACTTGATGGTTATAACAGGGGTAAATTTCCTGCCAAAAATCCGCATATTAACGACCCGGTACTTCAAACATATGAATGGAGAAGCCTTGTTTTCAAAAACATTAAATCCCAAAATCTGCCTCTTTGGAATCCATACAGCTTTTCTGGACAACCTCTTTTTGCTAATTTCCAGTCAGCGGCCCTGCAAATAACAAATATCTTATTTTTATTTCTGCCTTTTAAACTAGGATGGGCTATATCTGTCATTCTTCCGCCAATTGTTCTGTCTGTTTTTATGTTTCTGATGTTAAAGGAGCTAAAAATATCAAAAGAAGCATCAATTTTTGGTGCAATCGTTCTGCCTTTCAGCGGTTTTTTTATGCCATGGCTTACGTGGGGAACAATTGTCACAAGCGCAATGTGGTTGCCTCTGTTAATTTTATCAACTCTTAAACTTCAGTCTAAATTAAATGCATGGTGGTTTTTAATACTTGCATTCTCATCTGCTTTCACAATACTCTCGGGCCATGCTCAAACTGCACTGTATGTTTTTCTTGCGGCTTGCATGTTTAGTTTATTTCAGTTCATCACCACAAAAAATCTAAAAGTTTTGTGCATATCGCAAACTGCAATGTTTTTAGGAGTTTTAATCTCCGCAGTTCAAATTATTCCGTTTTTAGAATTTTTAAAACTTTCAGCCAGGGGTATAGACCTGGGATATTTTCCGGGGAGAGAAGACTGGTTTTTGCCCGCTTTCAATTTAGTTCAGCTTATTGCGCCGGATTTTTTTGGAAACCCTACAACCAATAACTATTGGGGCGTATGGAATTATTGGGAATTTGCCAGCTTTATCGGAATTGTCCCTTTAGCCTTTGCATTATTTGCAATACTCAAAACTAGGGGAAAATCTTTCTTTGTAGCGCTGGGGGTGTTTTCACTTCTCATTGCACTTGCAAATCCCATTTCCAAAATCCCATATGTTTTGAACTTTAGTGCAATTTCAACCATGCAACCATCAAGAATCATTTTTTTGTTTGTGTTCTCGCTTGTTGTGCTTTCCGCATATGGTCTTGATCTCTTTTTAAAAGAAAAGAAAAGTAAGTTCTACCTTGTCCCCATTTTTCTTCTTTTGACTTTGGGACTTGTGGCGTTTTCAACAACGCGTTTGGAACTCCAGCAATCAAATATCGCACAAAGAAATTTAGTCATTCCGGCAGTCACCATTATATTTTTAATTTTTGCCTCTGTTGTTAAAGTGTTTAAAAACAATGCAAAGTTTTTTCTAATTTTTATCTATCTTGTCACAATTATTGAACTTTTCAGATTTGCCTATAAGTTCACTCCTTTTTCAAAACCTTCTTGGATTTTTCCGCAAACGCAAATAACTAATTTTTTGGCAAATCAGCAGAAACCCTTCAGAGTTATGACCACAGATCGCCGCGTAATGCATCCTAATATTTCCAGCGCTTACAATATTGAATCCACAGACGGCTACGACCCAATTTATTTAGCAAGTTACGCAAAGCTTGTTTCTGCCTGGCAAAGCAACGATCCAAATTCAAAAGCTACCTCGTTCAACAGAATCGTTACTCCTCAAAGAGTTAACTCGCCAGTCACGGATTTTTTAAACGTAAAATACATTCTTTCTTTGGATGAGTTAAAAGGCGCAAGTCTTGAAAAAATTCAGGAAGAAGGAGAAACAAAGCTTTATCTAAACTTACAGGCAAAACCAAGAGCCTTCTTTGTAGACGAAGTGTTACAAGTAAACAGCGACGCAGATGAAATATCCCAACTTCTCAAAGGAGGTCCGGCAACCTCGCAAGTTTACGGCTTTGAAAAACAGGAAATAATCGCATCTGCGGATATTCAAGGCTATGATGATCAAAAGACAGTTATCACAACAAGCGCAAACATTGCTGCGCCTCTTGTTATAACTGTCCCATTTTATCCTGGCTGGAATTCATATATTGATGGCATACGGAGTGAAGTTAAAGAAGCTGACTTTATGTTCCTGTCTACAATTGTGCCTGCCGGAAACCATAAAGTGGAATTTAAATTTGAGCCGGAATCCTTCTATAATGGACTTAAACTATCGATCTTAGGATTAGTCATGACAATCCTTATGTCTATTTTAATATGGAAGAAAAAATATCTGTAATAATTCCTAACTATAATGGCCGCGAGCTGCTTGCAAAGAATCTGCCAAAAGTTTTAGAAAACTGTCCGGGGTGTGAGGTTATAGTTGTAGACGATGCTTCCAATGATGATTCTGTCGCATACATTAAGAAAAATTATAAAAGAGTAAAACTTCTAGTTAATTCGAAAAATGCCGGCTTTGCCAAAACGGTAAATTGTGGAGTAGAAAAAGCCACGGGCCAATATGTACTGCTTCTAAACTCGGATGTTGCACCGCAAAAAGGCTTTTTGCAAAGTGCAATGGAATCTTTTAGCAAAGAATCCCAAAAAACGTTTGCTGTAGGTCTTTCTGATTTCAGCCACGAAGAAGGCAAAATTATTGTGAGGGGTAGGGGAGGAGCCAAATTCATAAGAGGTTTTATTAATCATTATGCACTTCCCCCAAAGAGCGGAGAAACGCTCTGGGTATCAGGCGGGTCAAGTTTAATAGACCGTCAGAAATTTTTAGAACTTGGAGGTTTTGATTCAATTTTTGCGCCCTTTTACTGGGAAGATATTGATCTATCCTACAGAGCCAGGAAAAAAGGCTATCTTTGTTTTTTTGACGAAAACTCAAAAGTTGATCATTTTCACCAGGAGGGAGCAATCAAAAAATCCAGCTCAGGATTTCGTATCAAATCAATTTCTTACAAAAACCAGTTCCTCTTTGTCTGGAAGAATATAGAAGATTACTGGTGGATAACTCTGCATTTATTGTGGCTTCCCTACCATTTTGCAAGAGCACTTATTAACCGAGACTTTGCGTTTTTTACCGGTTTCCTCTGGGCTTTAACCAAGATACCGCAATTAGTTCTTAGTTCGAATTTCGAAGTTCATAGTTCGTTATCAGACAGGGAGGTTTTGAAAAAATTTGAAAAGCAGTAATGTCCTCTGGGATCCAAAAAAGAATCCAAAAATAGTGGTAGTAATGCCGGCATACAATGCCGAAAAAACTGTAAGGAAAACATACAATGACTTGCCCAAAGATCTCATTTCCGAGGTGATTTTGGTAGACGATGCATCGGCAGATAAAACAGTAGAAATTGCAAAAGAAATTGGAATCACGGTTTACACTCATCAGCAAAACAAAGGATATGGAGGAAATCAGAAAACATGCTATGACGAAGCTCTCAGGCGAGATCCGGACGTAGTGATTATGGTTCACCCCGATTATCAATACGATGCCAAACTGGTGGGAGTTATGTGTGAACCAATAGTAAATGGCAGGGCAGATATTATGCTGGGTTCCAGAATCCAGACCAGAAATCAAGTACGGGCAGGCGGGATGCCTCTTTGGAAATACTTCGCAAACAGATTTTTAACGCTTGTCGAAAACCTTGCAATGGGCTTGAATCTTTCCGAGTATCACACAGGTTTCCGTGCTTTTTCGAGTGGTGTTTTAAAAACTATTCCGTATCACAAATTTTCCAACGACTTTGTATTTGACCAACAAATTTTAATTTCTGCATTGTCTTATGGCTATAACATTTCCGAAATACCTGTTCCTTGTAAATACTTTAAAGAGGCTTCCTCTATCAACTTCAAAAGATCTTCCAAATACGGGCTTGCTACACTTTGGACAGTGTTTGGGTATTTGTTGCATTCGACAGGTATTGTAAAATTTAAAATATTCAAATGAAAAGAGTTATTATTGTTCACGGTTGGGATGGATATCCAGAAACAAATTGGTTCCCATGGTTAAAAAAAGAATTGGAGACAAGGGGCTTTAAAGTCGATGTGCCGCAACTTCCGGATGCTGACAGCCCAAGAATATATAAGTGGGTACCGGCTCTTGCAAAAACCGTTGGAATGCCGGATGAAGAAACTTTTTTTGTCGGACACAGCATGGGATGCCAGGCAATTGCCAGATATTTAGAAACATTACCGGATGACATTATTGTCGGTGGGGCAGTATTTGTCGCGGTGTTTTTTAAAAAACTAATGAATCTTGAAGAAGATCCGGATGTTCAAGAAACTGGCAAACATTGGTTGACCACACCTATAGATTTAACGAAAGTTAGGTCTCATTTAAAAAGAAGTGTTGCCATTTTTTCGGATGACGATCCGTGGGTTCCATTGGATAATCAAGACGATTTCAAAAATAAACTGGGTTCAGAAATTATTATTGAACACGAGAAAGGACATTTCTCTTCAGGAGAATCTTATCAAAACAAAATTTACGAACTTCCTGCCGCTTTGGAATCAGTTCTCAAACTCTCTAGCTAATCTAAATACACCCAAAAGTTAAGAAGAGGGTAAGTGTCCCAAATACTCAGCATATAAAAGCAGTTAAAAACAATTCCAAAGACAATCAGAGCCTTAGCAAAATTACCAAGGCCATTTTTAAATGCACTTGTAAGTATCAAAAACAAAAGCGGCAGGAAATCCAAACTGTACCTATATCCGTATTGTGACGACCCAATCCCCCAATACAGGAGTGAAGGAATCAAAAGTATAACGATTGCAACGACAGCGGATATTGTGTATTCCTCTTTTTTTGCCAACAGAAGGTAGATAAAAAGAGGTGACGTAAAAAGAATTCCCATACCAAAACCATCTGCCTTCAGATATGGAAACTTTAGAGTAAATTCAACGCCGTCTCGCATAACCGGTTCAGGCGATTTAAATATAAACTCGTACAAATTGGCGGGAATATGAATTGGGTTAAAAAACCCTAATTTATAGTTATAATAATTTTTATCCAGTATTGATACGTTTTTAGTGTAGCCCGTGTCAAAAACGTTGTGAAACCTCTTAAAGTTGTATATCCCGAGCATCACTGCCGAAAAAATTATTGGAATCAAAAACAAAGCCACGCTTTTTGCAACATTTATTTTTTTGAAGTTTCTAACTATTTCCAGAATGTAAAAAACAGCCATCCCAATGAGAGTAATTCTTGTTGCAACGGCCGCACCTACCAAAAGTCCGACAAGAAACCACCGGCGCCTCCCAAAATATTCCATTAAAGACAAAACAACGAACGCGACGCCAACAGCTTGCACTACGTAAGCTGAAATATTAACGAGTCCTACAAAATATAAAACTGTACCAAACACAAAAAAGTTACAGAGCCAGAAAGAAGTTTCAGAATTAAATTTTAGCCTTCTGCAAAGCCGAAAAATGGAAAAGAAAATAATAACTAGGGAAGAAAAAGATAACACCATTTGCTGAAAATTTCTCCCCCAAACAGCCGCAAATGGTATCAGAAGAATAGACGGCATTGGGCCGAAGAATAAATACTGCTTACCGAAATAGTCCACATAATCCCCGTTTGGCAAATTCGCAGGACTCAAAAATAAGTCGTTGTGGAGAAAACTTAAAGCGAGAATGGAAAAGTGTCTGTCATTTGTAAACCAAGCTGCTCTAAAAATAATAAGTCCGCAAAAAACTGCAAAAACGAAAACTAACAGTGGTAATTTCTTCATCCAAACTGATCATAATCTGCTAGAATCAAATTAGCAAATGAATTCCCAGCTCAAACCATACAAGATAGCAAATCTTCCTCCGGCGCTTCCTTTTTTAAAAATTTTAGGACCAAGTTTCATAATACTTGGTCTGGGCCTGGGCTCCGGAGAGATTATTCTGTGGCCATATCTTGTTTCCAACTTCGGGCTGGGCATTATATGGGGAGCCGTCCTTGGGATCACTTTCCAGTTTTTTATAAATATGGAGATAGAACGCTACGCCTTGGTAAGAGGCGAAAGCATTTTTACAGGTTTTGCCAGGCTCTCGCGCTTATTACCTATTTGGTTTATCGCATCGACATTTTTAGGTTTTGGTTGGCCGGGAATAGTAGCAGCAAGCGCAAAAATTTTCTCAATTGTATTTAAAATAGAATCGTTTCATATTCTGGCAATAGTATTTTTGCTCGCAATCGGTGCAATTCTAACTCTAGGCCCGGTTCTATACAAAACTGTCGAGCGGTTTCAAAAAACAGTAATTATTATCGGAGTGCCCACTCTTTTGATAATAACGGCGGCTGTTGCGACAAAAGCCGATTATACTGCACTAACGCATGGAGTAATCGGAATTGGTGAAGGCTACAACTTCTTGCCAAAGGCAATCCCTCTTTTGACTTTCCTTGGTGCATTTGCCTTTTCCGGAGCCGGTGGAAACTTAAACCTTTCACAGTCTATTTATATTAAAGAAAAAGGTTATGGGATGGGGAAATACGCCCACAAAATTCAAAGTTTGTTAACCGGAAAAGTAGAAGACGTCGAGCTCGAAGGAACAACTTTCAATTTAGACGAGCAGAATATGACCAACTTCAAAAAGTGGTGGAAAATCATGAATTTTGAGCACTTTTTCGTATTCCTTTTAACCGGAATAATCTCCATTCTACTTCTGGCACTTCTTGCATATTCAACAACTTTTGGTACGCCAGGTAACGCTCCAAGCATAGATTTTATTGCAAACGAAGCACGGGCCATTGGAAGTTATCTATTTCCACTAGCCGGCACGTTATTTTTAGTTTTAACAGGAACTATGCTCTTTGCAACTCAATTTGCTGTCATGGATTCGACATCTAGAATTATTTCAGAAAACATTATTCTCACAAACCCAAAGAAATTTCCAACCAAGGCGATACCAAAAGCTTATTACATCACACTTTGGGCGCAGATTATTTTTGGGATATGCATTTTTTCACTTGGATTGAAAGATCCTAAAGACTTAATTATCCTGCAGGCTGTCATAAATGCCGTGGCTATGTTTATTCACATAGGCCTGACGTTTTTACTAAACGTAAAAACTCTGCCCAAAGTACTGGCACCCTCATATGCCCGAAGGGCGATAATAATTACAATCTTTCTTTTCTTCGGAGGTTTTTCCCTCTATTCTATTTGGGGAAATCTAATTTAGATAAACGTTTTTCCTAAAAGAACAATTGCTAAAATTCCAATCGTATGAAACGCGAAAGAAAGAATGAAAAATTTTGTGTATTTAAAATTACTACCGGAAAGTAAAAGGATCCCCAGCTCATCTGGCAGGGGAGAAGCGAGTATTAAAGCTGCCAAATAGGGCAAAAGGCCAACAAAAAGTTTTGAATGCATTATTTTATGAGCGAGTTTTTTAGCATACTCAGGCTCAATTAATTCGATGTCGTCTTTTATTTCCTCTTTAAAAAATTTATAAATTAGTGAGTTTGCGAGTGCGGACCCTACACCGCCCAAAAGAGCAATCAAAAACGGATTGTGCGTTGTTTCGGCAAGAAGGATAAACACAGAAGTCGATATGGCAGCCGTAAAAGTAAGCGAAAACAAAAACCCCATCAAAATTGCTGCAGGCACAAAGTAAAGACTTGAAAAGAAACCAACCAGTGTACTGGAAGTGTCGGAGATTTGAATGTATATTGCGACAATTACGGAAAGTCCGATTATTGAAAAATCCCGCAACAGCCGTCGCTTCTTGATTCTAAGAGTTGGCTCCATTTTTATGTAATAAAAACCACATTTTTACGAAGTAATAAATGTACCATAACCATTCTACCAAACTGTGTTAAAATCGGCTGTGAGCCAAAGGGAAAATACAATAATAAAACTCCCCGGACTGGTCGATGTCCACGTTCATTTGCGTGAGCCCGGCGCAACACAAAAAGAAGACTTCGCAACCGGTACTATGGCAGCTGTAGCAGGCGGATACACCCAGATTCTGGATATGCCAAACAACACTCCTGCGACAGTTTCCCAAAAATCTTTGGAAGAAAAAGAAAAGCTTGCCACAGGGAAAATATGGTGCGACTTGGGTTTCAATTTCGGAGCAACTGCGGATTCCTCAAAAGATTTTAAAAAAGTGGCAAAAAAAGTTTTCGGCCTAAAAATTTATATGAGCAATACGACCGGTCCTCTTATTGTGGAAAGTGAAAAAGCAAAAGAGAAGATATTCGAAGCCTGGCCGGGACCGCTTCCAATCATGATCCACGCCGAGGACAAAGTAATAGAAGACGCAATAAAACTTGCCAAAAAATACAAAAAAGCTATACATATTTGCCATGTCACAGCAAATCAACTTCAAGCGATAAAAAAAGCAAAAAAAGATGGAGTTGAGGTAACTTGTGAAGTCACCCCACATCACTTATTTTTGAACAAGGATGACGCAAGAAGACTTGGTTCGCTTGGCATTATGAAACCGCCTCTACTCACAAAAAGTGATCAACAAAAACTTTGGGATAACTTAGACAAGATAGACATGATTTCAACTGATCACGCACCGCATACACTCGAAGAAAAAAAGCAAAACCCGACGCCTTTTGGAGTGCCCGGCCTAGAAACAACATTGCCTCTGATGTTAACAGCTGTAGCTTTAGGGAAAACATCAACTGCACGTTTGTGTGAAATGCTTGCGACTAACCCGAAAAAAATATTTAAACTTCCCGAGCAGAAAGACACTTACGTTCTTGTAGATTTCGCAAAAACTTACAAAATATCAGATAAAAATTTAT
>JAUYIQ010000104.1 GCA_030688205.1 Candidatus Curtissbacteria bacterium
AAAAACATGCCTATAAACGTATCGTAGCGCATTTTACGAATGTCTATTTTGGAAATTTTGGGGACTCCTTTGCCCATTGCTCTTATTTTATGAAATTCAACCTCTTCTTCGACTTCTTCACCCGCCTGCCAGAAAAATAAATATGGAGAGATAGTAGTTCCAAGAATTGCAATCACATTCAGAAGGTACTGCTTGGAAAAAGTAAGATTGGGAATTACTGTTGAAAGTAAGACTTGAGACCACTGTTGTTTGACAATAAAAACTGTAATTACATAAGCAAAAAGGGAAAACGTGAGATATTTTAAAAATCTTGCGTAGACTTTGTAAGAAATAAATATTTCCAGAACAAGTGTCAAAAATGCCATCGGGATTAACCAAAAAATGAACGGTAAACCTAATAGAAGCTGGCCTGCTGAGGCCATTGCCCCAAGATCCGCACCTATGTTTACTGTGTTTGCAACAAATAAAAGGCTGACTGCAAAGTAAAGAATTGGTTTTGTGTAGTGAATTCTGATAACACCTGAAAGCCCTTTTCCGGTAACCATGCCAATCCTACCGCACATTTCCTGGATAACAGCCATGAAAGGAAAGGAAAAAGGTGCAGTCCAAAGCTGAGAATATCCAAATTGAGCTCCGGTTTGAGAATATGTAGCTATTCCGGAAGGATCATCATCGGAAGCACCGGTTATAAAACCCGGACCAAGCTTTGAGAAGATTTTTTTAAGTTTGTTTTGCACTAACTTTTCTTTTGCGGAGTTTGTGGTAAATGTATGCTCCTAATACGATTATAGTTATAAGAACAATTACTATGTCAAACTTTCTAAAATATGGCCGGATTACTTCCCAGTTTTCGCCCAGTTTTACACCGATGTATGTAAGCAGACCAGACCAAATTAATGAACCGAAAAAAGTCAAAATACTAAATTTAATAAAGGGCAGTTTCGAGATTCCGGCAGGCAGTGAAATAATCGTTCTTAATGCTGGTAGAACTCTTGCTATTGCTGAGACCCACTGGCCGTGTTTTCGAAATAGATTTACAGCATAATCAAATTCCTCTTCTGTTAAAAGAATGAATTTCCCATAGTTTCTTACTAATTTTTTAACTAATCTTTCGTGACCCCAGTATCCCAAAGCATATGCGATCCATGAACCGAAAAGATTTCCTAATGCTCCAATAACTATTACTGTCAGTAAGTCAAACCTGCCTTGGGAAACAAGAAATCCGGAAAAGGGCATTATTACTTCCGAGGGAATAGGGATGAGTGCTGATTCAAGTGCCATTAGAACAAAAATTCCCGGGTAACCAAGAGTAGAGATAACTCCCATGACCCAAAAGACGATAGATTCAAGAATTGATTCGTTCATAATTTGTATCAAGTATCATGTATCAAGTATCATGCAACCTGAATATGGCAGGCGTTCTGTATATAGTAGCAACTCCGATAGGTAATTTGAAAGACATCACTTTGAGAGCAATTGAAATCTTAAGACGTGCAGATTACGTTTTGTGTGAGGACACGCGGGTGACCGGTAAACTGTTACACGAATACGAGATAGATAGCAGGATTGTGCCTTTCAATGAGTTCAATGAAGAGAAACGGATTATACCGATTATTGCTGATTTAACCGATGGAAATAACATTGCTTTAGTGTCGGATGCAGGAACCCCGCTCGTTTCGGATCCGGGATTTAAGTTGGTAAGAGAGTCGGTTGCCCGCGGGATAAAGGTCGAATCTATCCCTGGCCCATCTGCTGCAATTTCTGCTCTTGTTGTTTCCGGACTTCCCACGGATAAGTTCTTGTTTGTTGGCTATTTACCAAAAAAAGAAGGGAAAAGGAGTGAACTTTTAGGAAATGTCAAAAAATCGCTTGAATTAGTTAAGTCGACAGTAATTATCTACGAGTCCCCATATAGATTAATTAAATCTCTTAGAGCAATTTGTGATATTTTTGGAGATATCGATATTGTTATTTGCAGAGAGCTTACAAAAATGCACGAAGAAGTTCGCCGGGAAAAAGTTTCAGAATTAATTGAGTATTTTTCCAAAATTTCTCCTAAGGGTGAGTTTGTTGTTCTAGTCTAATTATTCCAGCAGATTTCTTCCTGTCATTTGGGAGGGTTTGGGGATATTCAGGATTCCCAAAATTGTAGGGGCAACATCAGCCATTAAACCCATTCTAAGCTGAACCGGTTTACCACGAAGTTCCGGAACTGCAATTATTATTGGTGCAGGATTACCATTGTGTTCCGTATCAGGCTGGCCTGTCGTTGGATTTATCATCTGCTCGGCATTGCCATGATCTGCAGTTATTACAACTGCACCGCCTTTCGAAAGGACAACTTTTGTAATTAAGCCAATATAAGTGTCCACTGCTTGAACAGCTTTTATTGTTGCTTCCATATTGCCTGTATGTCCTACCATATCTGCGTTTGCAAAATTAACTACGATGAAATCATATACCAGGCTGTTAACTCGCTCTATTGCAATTTTTGCAATTTTTTGTGCAGACATTTCCGGCTTAAGGTCATAAGAAGCAACTTTTGGTGAATCTACAAGAATTCTGTCTTCTCCGGAAAAAGGAACTTCTTTGCCTCCGTTAAAAAAATAGGTCACATGAGCATATTTTTCGGTTTCTGCAATATGAAGTTGTCTTAAATCCCTTTGGCTAAATACACGGGCCAAAGGCATAAAAATTTCCTGCGGTTTAAAACAAACTGCCGAGACAGGAAGGCTTCTTTCATATTGTGTAAGTGTGGCGAAAAAAACATTTTTCTTTTTTTGTCCTCTTTCAAAAGTTGGTACAACACTACCCGATGTGGTTTTGACTGTTTTAAACTCTTCTTGGACAAATGCTTTTGTGATTTGTCTTGCTCTGTCGGGTCTGAAGTTAAAGAATATGACACTATCCCCTTCTTTGATTGCGCCTAAGGGCTCATTTTGGTCGTTTGTTATCACCGTCGGTTCAATGAATTCATCCGTTTTGCCTGCCAAATAGGAATCTTCGACAACCTTAAGTGCGTTTTGAGACCTTTTTTCACCTGTACCCGTTAAGCATAGATATGCTTTTTGGGTTCTGTCCCACCGGTTATCACGGTCCATTGCATAGTATCTTCCAGAAACTGAAGCGATGATTCCTAAGTTTTCTTCTTCCAGCTTTTTTATAATTTGGGAAAGATAATTTTTCGCAGTAGTTGGTGGGCTGTCGCGGCCGTCTGTAAAAACGTGGATTTTAATTCTTTGGGCGGGGAACTGTGCGCTTTTCAACAGCGACAAAATAGCCATAAAATGATCAATGTACGAATGCACAGAACCCGGACCCAGAAGACCCATTAAGTGAATTGTTGAGTTGTTGCTATTTGCGTGTTCGATTGCTTTGAGGAATCCTTCGTTTTCAAAAAAAGATCCGTTTGATATTGCAATATTTATTCTCAAGACGTCTTGCATGACAACTTTTCCGGCTCCTAGATTTTGATGGCCGACCTCGCTATTGCCCACTTTGCCTTCAGGCAATCCAACCTGAGCACCTGACGTTTTTATGTATGTGTGGGGGTAGGAAAACCAAAGACTGTTGAAATTTGCCGGGTTTGCTGCAGTTATTGCATTACCTTTTGTATCTGCTGCGATTCCCCAACCATCGAGGATAATAAGAACCAGTGGTTTTACTTTTGCAGTAATCTTCAACATAAGATAGTCACTAGCAACTAGCGACTAGCCACTAGAATGATTGATTACGATAGCTCATGTTCTATTTCCAATAAGCGATTGTACTTTGCAACTCTTTCACCTCTTGCTGGAGCACCGAACTTTACATAATCTGCTTCAACACCAACTGCAAAGTCTGCAATAAAGTCATCGTTTGTTTCGCCGGATCTGTGAGAAACAATTATTTTGAATTTATTTTCTTTTGCGAGCTTGACTACTTTTAATGCTTCTGTAATCGTACCTATTTGGTTGGGTTTGACCACTATGGAGTTACAGGCTTTTTGCGAAATAGCCTTTTGCAGTCTCTCGGGATTTGTAGCAATAAGATCATCTCCCACTATTAAAGTTTCTCCTCCAAGTTTCGTCATTAACGTTTTCCATCCATCCCAATCGTTTTCTTCTAAAGGATCCTCAAGGGATAGCAGATGATACTGTTCGTTAAGTGTAATATAAAAGTCTATAAAATCATTGGACGTAAGCGGCACCGGCTTGTCCTTTATTCTGTAAGAGCTACCTTGAAGTATGGAAGAAGCAGCAACGTCTAGGCTTAAAAAAACGTCCAGCCCTAGCCTGTAGGCTGCTTTGTTGACCGCCTCTTCTATGATTTTCAAGGCGTCCATGTTCGAATAGAGGTTCGGAGCATAACCGCCTTCGTCACCAACTAGCGTACTGGCACTATGGGATTTTAAAGTTTCTTTGAGAGAGTAATAACATTCGACACCAATTTGCAGGTTTTTGGAATAGGGATTCGCTTTGGGAGGAACCACCATGAATTCCTGAAAATCCAAATTCCCTGAGCCATGTTTGCCGCCGTTTAGGATATTAAACATAGGCGTGGGAATTGCAAATGCTTTATCTGTTTTACCTAATAACTGCGAAACATATAAATACGGGGGCTTTTTCTCAGAAGCTGCTTGAGCTTCAACTATAGCGCCTGATAGTGCCAAGGTTGTGTTGGATCCAAGCTTTGCTTTGTTGCCTGTACCGTCAATATTAATTAAGATTCCATCTATTTGGGCTTGCTCTTTTGCATCCAAACCCATTAGTCGGGGAGCAATAACTGTAACAATTACCTCAAGGTTTTTAAGGACTCCAAGCCCTGCATATCTTGCAGGATCCCTGTCTCTTACTTCCAAAGCTTCGCTTTTGCCAACAGAAATACCCGAGGGTGGTGAGAAAATACCAATCGCCTCGTCATCTAATTGTACGAATACTTCAATTGTCGGATGTCCTCGACTATCGAGAATTTCACGAGCAACTATTTTTTTTATTTTAGCCACTAGGTTTTAGTTATTAATTTGTGCTCGGCTTCATATATGAATTTTCTAGTTTTGTCTATAACGTCGGGGTTAACAGAAACCGAAGTAATTCCCCACGAAACCAGTTTTTGGGTCAGTTCCGGGTAAATGGATGGTGCCTGACCGCAAATCGAACAAGTAATGTTGTTGCGTGCACAGGTTTTGACTATTTTTTCTAGTGCCCACAAAACTGCGGGGTTAAGCTCGTTAAACTCACTTGCTACCTCTTCGTTATCACGATCCGTTCCAAGCATTAACATCGTCAAATCATTTGAACCAATAGATACACCATCGATGCCGACTTCTATAAATTCCTCAAGCATTATTACATTAACAGGTATCTCTGCCATCATCCAAAATTTAAAGGTTTTGTCTTCAAATAGTCCTTCACTTGCAACAAGTGTCTTTACGCTTTTTAATTCTTCAACGCTTCTTACAAAAGGAATCATTAAATGTAAGTTCTTGTGTTTGACACGTGCACGTTTGATAGCAGCAAGCTCTAGTTTAAATATATCCGGGTCTTTGATATAACGAAAGGCTCCTCTGTAACCGAGCATTGGATTTGGTTCGACGGGCTCGTATTTTTCCCCACCTTTCAGATTTCTATATTCATTTGATTTAAGATCGGTAGCTCTGTAAATTACAGGTCGCTCGTCGAAATTTCTTCCAAAAATGGATAGTTTGAATGCTAGATCACTTGTGAATTCTTCCGATTTTCCATCTTCTATAAACTTTTTTGGATGAGTTCCGATGGCCGCTAGAATAAATTCTGCGCGCAGTAGTCCAACACCGTCGACATTTTTTGCGGCTACTTCTGCTGCAAGCTCCGGTTCTGCTAAGTTGACGTAAACGTGTGTAGCAGTTTTGCGGTGAATTGAGTCTGTTTGGTGGGCCTTTTGGGTAATTTCTTTTTTTGACATTTTGGGTGAGCCTTTATAAACAGCCCCATTTGCGCCGTCGACTGTAACAATCATTCCGTCTTTTAGTTTCTTTGTAGCTTTACCGGTTCCAACAACGCAGGCAATTCCCAGTTCTCTGGAGACTATGGCTGCGTGAGACGTTCTCCCGCCCAAATCAGTAACTATTGCCACAGCTCTTTTCATAGCCGGGACGTAATCAGGATTGGTCATTTCTGTAACCAAAACATCTCCGGCTTTAACTTTAAATAGCTCTTTTGGCGAATGGATAATTACAACTTTCCCTGTGCCAATTGCAGGGGAGGCCGGTGCTCCAATCACAAGCGGTGTCAGGCTGTCAGTCACCAAAGGTGCTTTTTTCTTTTCCAGTTCTTCGCCTACTTTTTTGAATGTTGTAATCGGACGTGTTTGGACGATGAAAAGTTTGTCATCTTCCATTGCCCATTCAAGATCTTGGGGAAAGAAATAGTGTTTTTCAACTTTTTTGCCGATTTTTGCAAGTTCGACTATTTTTTCGTCTGAAAGCTTTTGTAGCTTTCCGTACAATTTGGAAACGGCGAGAGTCTTATTCTGCTTATTTTTGTTTTTTGCCCGGACTAACTGTTTATCCTGGACAACAATTTCTTTTTTGCTGATTGTTAAATCTTTGGACTTTACTTCGTAATGGTCGGGGGTAACCAAACCGCCAACGATAAACTCACCAAGGCCATAGACGGCTTCAATAATCATTGTGTCTTTATCGTTTGTGACAGGGTCTTGTGTAAACATTATTCCTGAAACTTCTGATTGGACCATAATTTGCACAGGTATTGCGATTCCTACTTTGAAATGATCAAAATTTTGTTGGACTCTGTAAAAAATCGCCCTTGCTTCAAAAAGAGAAGCCCAGGCATCAAGAATTGCCCGTCTCAGCGCTTTTTTGCCAAGAATATTCAAAAAAGTCGCCTGCTGGCCTGCAAAGGATGCTTCCGGAAGATCTTCTGCTGTTGCAGATGAGCGAACTGCAACATATACATCACGTCCGCCAGAGAGCTCTTTGTAGAATTTATCAATTTTTTTGGCCAGTTTTTCGTTTAGAAGCATCTCCTTTATCTCTTTCTGACATGCTTCTGCTTTTTCCTGCAGACTGACGGGGTTTTCTATATCAAGGTTAAAAAGTAACCCTTTTATGCGGTCGATAGCTCCTGTTTCTTTTACGTTTTCGAAATATGCTTGGGCTGTTACTATAAAACCGTTGGGGACCGGCATTTTGGCTTTGTAAAGTTCTCCTAAGTTTGCGCCTTTTCCGCCTACATACTGCACGTCGTTTCTGTCAACTTCACTAAACCAGACTACATCTTCAGCCATAACTCCAGCGTAACATGTGCGAAGTTGCTATCACAAGAGTTAGAGGTATTTCAGAAACATAACAGAGAGAAGAATTGTAGGCGATAGATCTGTCTGGCCGGATTTTATCAGGTAGTCGATTTTTAGTGAGGCGTTGCATATAGACTTCAGTTGAAGGAGGGTGAATTTTTCCGCTTGCTGTCGTATTTTGCTCCATTGCCAATCCGCAAGGTTTCTTTTAGTAATTTTTCCTGCCAAAGATACGTCTACTCTAAGCTTGGCAAGAGTCAGGAGCAAAAATCTGTTTTGAATGTTCCATATGAGAGATGCTTCATCATCGAGTTTGTTCAGTTGGGCAATAATTTCTTTCTTTTTTGGCGCGATGCTATCCAGAAAGTAGAATAGTTTTGCCGGCAACTTGAAATTTTCAACTTTCGCAATTTTTGAAATTTTTGTTACAACTGAACCGGTAAGTTCGTCATTCTCCCAGATTATTACTTCTAAATCTCGGGGGGCTTTTTCTAAAAGACTTATTAAGCTTTTGTCGACTATAAGAGTGTTTTTGATAACAATTACTTTTTTGGTACTGAAAAGATCTTGCGAGAGAAATGCATTAGTTAAATCGTCTTTTTGGGAATGCTTGTCAAATGAGACTTGCGTGTAATTTGAGTATGAAGATAAAAGTTGAGAGAATCTTTTGTAAGAAGAGTCTGTGTCTGTACCGTGAATAACGAAAATCATCAAACCTTTGAAAGTGGTGTGCCCGCTTTTACTTCTTTGTCGACTTTTAGACCAAATTCGTCACCTTTTTTCGCTATGTCGATTTCTGCGTGTTCTATCTGCATTGAGGTGACTTTTTGCGTAAATTCATTGTCTTCTTTACTACCAAATTTAACCTCGTCGCCGACTTTAATACTTCCGCTTGCAAGTTTGATTACTGCAACTGAGATTTTGTCATAGTAATGCGTAACTGTGCCTATTTTTTTATTCGTAGAAGAGCTTTGCTTATCAGCCATTTATGTTATCACCTCCTCGTTTTCTTTCAATATCGTGGTTATTTTTGCGTTGGCTTCTGTAAGTTTTGTTTTGCATAGTTTGTGAAGACTTACCCCTTCTTCTAAAAGTTTTAGGCCAACTTCCAGGTCCAAATCAGGATCTTCGAGTTTTTCGACGATTTCTTCGAGTCTTTTTAATGCTTGTGTGAAGTTAAGATCTTTAGTCATTAGTCTTTAGTTGTTAGACTTTGCCTTCACAGTAGAGGAAAGGCGCCCGTCTGCCAACTTTATCCCAATTGTACTACCAACAACAACATTTCCGACACTCCTAAGAACTGTCCCGTTTTTGTCAGTTGTAATTGAATATCCTCTCTTTAAAGTATTTTGAGGTGATAGAAGAAAAAGTGATTTTGACAAATTATCCAGCCTGTAGCTTTGGTTTTGAGAGAAGTTTTTTGCGGATTTACCCAGCTTTTGTAAATTGGATTCTGTTTTTTCCATTGCGTTTGCTACTTTTTGTTTTTCATGCCGTCTTAGAATTTCCTTGATTGCATTTAGCTTGTGAGGCAGATCTTTGAATATGTTTTTTGTGTACTGCAGTCGCAGATAAACGTGGTCCAGAGTTTGGAAGTTATTGGAAAAATAGTAATTGGCACTAGTCTTAAGCTTGTATTTGTAACCTTCGAGCAAATCCAAAGCTTGCCCGTAACCGCTAGTTACAATGTGCGCAGCGTCTGTTGGTGTTGATGCAC
>JAUYIQ010000099.1 GCA_030688205.1 Candidatus Curtissbacteria bacterium
GTTTTCCCATAATTTACCGGTATCATCCCGTAAGTTAAGAGGGTTAAAGTTATTGATTACCGCGTTTCGTACTCCGTTGTCATAAAAATAATATTTGCTTTTGTTGCTAATTTCTTTCCTTAAGTTTTTACTGTATCCTCGGATATTAATGATCACAAATGATTTTTCCAGTAGATCCAAGTATCTTGCAACTGTTTTAGGATCAATTGGCAGGTTTTGGGCAAGTTCAGCAAGTGAGACCTCATTACCTATTTGAAAAGCGAGAAGTCGGAGTAAGTCTAAAAGAATTTTTGAGCCTTTGACGTTTTCCAGATCCAGGATATCCCTTAAAAGGTAAGAACTGACAAGTTTGCGCAGATTTTTCGCCTTTTCCTCAAAAGATTTCATGGTAAGTACCTTTGGATAAGAGCCGTAAATGAGGTACTCTTCTTTTTTCTGTGAGAGTTCAAACGTATTCATCTGATTTACAAGTTCCAGTTGGGCAACAGGGTAGAGTGTAAGAATAGTGCTGCGGTCAGTTAAAGGTTCGCCTACTTTATTAGATAGATCAAAAGAGGCTGAACCAGTGGCAATAACTTTAATATTAGGAACTGTTTCAAGCAGAAGTTTTAGAGATTCACCAATATTAGGAATATATTGAGCTTCATCAATGACAATCAGTTCATATCCCTCTGCATATTGGCGCAGTGTTTCTGCCCTGTGCGAGGAAAACACCTCTTGTATTCCCAAATCACCACCGTTTTCTAATTTATACTTCAAGTGGGTTTTTGCCAGAAAATTTTCTAAAAGAACGGTTTTACCCACACGTCTTGGCCCATAAATAATTAAGACTTCTTTAGGATGAAAATATTTGCTAAGATCGTTATAGATTCTGGTAATCATGTAAATTATAATATCATAATTCCTTATAATTATCAAATTGTGAGTAGATATACTCCTGGTAATCATTTGATTATAAGGAATTAAATTTTGGTACTTATCTTCTTCTGGTGGTTTTCATATAAATTTGTGTTGGAGGAAAAGAAAGGTGAACTAAATCATTAAGAGTAGTTTTTAATTTTGCTTTGCAAAATTCGTTAATTCTTAAGTTCTTTTACGAAAAGAACAAGAAACTAAGAACAAAAAAGCTGTTTCTGATCTTTTAGGGGTCCTGTACAAGCTATTGACAAATAAAGCGAAAGAGGATACTATCATTTTAGAAAGTAGTAAAAATGTACAACTTACTAAAACCAATATCTACCAGGGAAGAGCTTTTGAGGCATAAAATCCGGATATTTACCCATCAGGAATTTACCCACTTGTTTAAACTGTCTCTTTACCAGGCCAAATATTACCTTGGTCAATTTGTTAAGGAAGGGTTGCTGACAAGACTCAGGAGGGGATTATATACTTTAAAAACTGATCCGCCAGGAGAGGAAGAAGTGGCTAATGCAATATATAAACCCTCATACATATCTTTTGAATATGCGCTGGCGTATCACAACATTATTCCTGAGATGACCTATCATGTTACTTCAGCAACTACCAGACCCACTCAACTGTTTAATACTGATCATATTTCCTTTTCCTACTACACCATAAAACCAGAGGCCTACACTGGATATAGTCTGGTGCAAAGAGGAGAGAAGCGGTTTTTAATGGCAATGCCTGAGAAAGCACTGGTAGACTATCTTTATATGATTGCTTTAGGAGAAAGGGCTACAACGGGCGGAAAATCAGTCAATGATCGAATGGAGCTGAGCTCTTTAAATAAAAATAAAATCCTTGAATATGCCAGGCTCTATAACTATTCAAAGCTGGATAAACTAATAGAGGAGGTATTATGATTTCGGAAGACTCAATCAAAAATTTAACTAATAAATTTCAAACCTCGGAGATCAATATCAGAAGAGAATATTTTCAGCACTTATTTTTATCCTACTTTTACCAACAAAGTGCAGCTTCAAACATTTACTTCAAAGGAGGTACGGCTTTGAAGCTCCTGTACCAAAGCCCCAGGTTTTCTGAAGACTTGGATTTTAACTCAGCCAATATTTCCTACAAAGGCATAGAAGAGCTTTTATTGGACACCCTTTCTCAAATAGAAAAAGAAAACATCTCTTTTAATCTTAAAGAAGCAAAGCAAACCTCTGGAGGATTTCTGGCCTGGATTTCCTTTGAAGCGTTTGAGAAACCGGTTGAACTTAAGATTGAGATCTCTCTTCGAGAAGAAGAGAAGAAGGGTGAGATAGTAGGAGTAATAAATGATTTTATACCTACCTATAATGTGGTAGCGGCAACAGAGACTCAGCTAGTATTTGAAAAGATCAGAGCTCTGCTTGTGCGGAAAAAGCCCAGGGATTTCTACGATCTCTATTTTTTACTTCGGAAAGGACTCCCCATACCCAAAAGAGGAGAGCTCATCCCGCAGATTACCAAAGCTCTAGATGAGAAGAATTTTAACTTTGAGGTAGAGTTAAAAGAATTTCTGCCCAGATCCCAATGGGCAATTATTAAAGATTTTAAAACAACTCTGGAAAGAGAGATTAATAGATTTACTTAGATTTATTGTTACCTATTTTAACAGTGTGGTTCTGGTTATCATCTTGTGGTTATTTTTCTTCTGGTGGTTTTCATATAAGTTTGTATTGGAAGAAAAGGGGGAAGTCGTGCCTGCCGGTAGGCATGGTTAAATTTACCCCCATATTTTGTCACTTGACTACTGGAAAAACGGTACTATAATATAGTTATGATCAAAAGAAAAATACTATCTAGCCTCGAAGAGCACCTTTCATCGGATCAAATGACAATTATTACTGGTCCAAGACAGGTTGGTAAAACATATTTGATGAGATTTATGCGAGAAAAGCTCGAGAAAACAGGCGCAAAAACTATCTGGTTAAACTTGGATAATGATGAAGATGCAACCAGATTTACTTCCCAAGCAGACTTGATTTCATATATTGAACTCCAAGTAGGTAAGGCTAGAGCATTTGTCTTTATTGATGAAATACAGCGTAAAGAAAATGCCGGACTTTTCTTGAAAGGCATTTTTGACATGAAGACTCCATATAAATTCATTATTTCCGGTTCAGGGAGCCTGGAGCTAAAGGCAAAAATTCCAGAATCAATGGCTGGGAGGAAACAAATGTTTGTGGTTGATCCTATCAGTTTTGAGGAATTTGTTAATTTTAAAACGAATTATCAATATGAAGATAGACTAAGAGATTTTTTTGCCTTGGAGAAAGGGAGAGGAGAGCGGTTGCTTTCTGAGTATATGGTATTTGGAGGCTATCCAAGAGTGGTTTTAGCAGAGACAGCATCTTTAAAACAAGGAGAGATGCAGGAGATTTACAGAAGTTATATAGATAAGGATATCAGTGGTTTGCTTCATCTTGAGAAAACCGAGAGCTTAACGAATTTATTAAAAATAATCGCTTCCCAAATCGGCAGCCTTGTTAATATGACAGAATTAGCATCAACAGTTGGTATAGATGAAAAAACCATTAAACATTATCTCTGGTATTTAGAGCAAACGTTTGTGTTAAAAAAGGTGACACCATATTATCGCAATACCAGGAAAGAAATTGCCAAAGCGCCAATTTACTATTTTATAGACGTTGGACTTCGTAATTGGCTTTTAGGACTTTTTGGTTTAGCACAAATTCCAATTCCTCTAAGTGGACATCTTTTTGAAAACGTCATTTTTAATATGCTTAGACCACAATTTAACTTGACTCCAATCCAAATACATTTTTGGCGAACGCGTGACCTGGCAGAAGTAGATTTTGTCTTAGAAGTAGGATTAGAAGTTGTACCAATTGAAGTAAAACATACTAAAATGCAAAAGATGGAGATCACGAGATCTTTTAGAAGTTTTTTATTAAAATATAAACCCAAAAAAGGGTATATAGTACATCTAGGAGAAAGGTTTGAAACAGAGGTTGATGATATAAAAGTTGCTATACTTCCATTTTCTGATCTCATTACCAATAAACTAGACTTTTAATGGAAGATCAGACCTCTGGTTCTTTTTCTTCCCGCTCTGAAAGAGCGAGGCTCGCTACAGCGGCTGGTGGTTTAGCTATTCTTTTGTGTTGGAAGAGAAGGAAGGGGAACTAAATCACTAATTACTTTCTAGTATTTCTTTTAAAACTTGGGGTGTTACTGTTTTGATGATACTTCCTGGATAGGCTTCAACAAACTCATTCAAGGTCGCTCTAGGTACACTTCTTTTATCTGAGTATTTACATTCAAACCCGGATAGTTTTCCTTCTCGTTCCTCAATAAGATCAATCTCTTTTTGAGTATAAGTTCTCCAGTAGTAGAAGTTTGATTTGTACAGTTTATTAATATTTTGTTTAATCATTTCAGCGATGAAGTAATTCTCAAACAAAAATCCGCAGTCACTGCGGATATCAAGTGAGTTGAAGTTGTTAATCAGCGCATTTCTGACCCCAACATCATAAAAATAGATTTTTACTTTCTGATTTATCTCTGAGCGCAAGTTTCTACTGTAAGGGTACAAGCGAAAAATAACGTATGTTTTCTCTAAAAGATCAATATAATATTCAACGGTCTTACGATCAATGGATAACATATTGGCGATTTCAGAGTAAGATACCTGCTGGCCAATTTGTAGGCTTAATGCCTCAAGCAGCTTTTGCAATTTTGCGCTGCTGTTTACTCTTTCAAAATCAAGGATATCTTTATATAAATAATCATTGGTTAAAAGTTGTAAATAGTGGATTTTTTCATCAGTGGTGGTGTAATGAAATATTTCTGGATAGCTACCAAATCGAAGCGTTTGATCAAGATAAAAATTGATGTCTGTGGCAGGATAATTTTTTTCGATTTCATGATAAGAAAGAGGAAAGAGGTAGTAGGGTAGATTTCTCCCGGTTGCGGGCTCTTGCACTTTACCAGATAGTTCAAAAGAGGAGGAACCAGAAGCAATAATATTAAGATTAGGAAAAGTGTCAATAAGAACTGTAAAAACTTCACCCGGATCCTCTAAATATTGTGCCTCATCAAAGATGATGTTTTTGTGATCACCAATAATGGTTTTAAGTTCTAAACTATCAGGAACAATTTGTTTTTGAATCCTTTTTTGCCGGCAGTTTAAGTACAGATATGGTATATTTTTATCCTTGAAAAGATGTCTGATAAGGGTAGTTTTTCCTGCCCGTCTTGGGCCATAAAGGATAATTACCTTGCCTTTGTTGAGGTTTTGATAAATAATATCCTCAAGATCGCGTTTAATGTAGGGGCTATCTGTATTGTCTATAATATCGGGATCCATACTCCCCATATTATATGGAATATTGGGAGTTGTCAAGGGTCTAAATTTCTTTGGCTTTTCTTCTTCCCGCTCTGAAAGAGCGAGGCTCGCTACGGCGGCTGGTGGTTTGCTTATAAATTTGTGCTTGAGGAAAAAGGGAAGGAAAACTTGCAAAATCCGCTATAATCCGTTATAATCTGCTATAG
>JAUYIQ010000005.1 GCA_030688205.1 Candidatus Curtissbacteria bacterium
TTGGGTGGTAGGGAGCATGAAAGGGTAACAGGGGTAGATTTGATAGAAAAGCTATGTGTCAAAAGTGCCGAAAAGGCTATCAGCGTAGGTTTTTTAGGCTGTTTTGGTGGTGTAGCAGAGACTGTTTCTAAGCGCCAAAAAGAGCAAAATCCGGGTCTAAAAGTTGTGTTTGCAAGTTCTGGAGATCCAGCTATAGGATATGATTTGAGGCTGAAAAAAGAGTTATTGGGTGTTGGAAGGATAGACATTTTGTTTGTCGCATATGGCATGGGTCAACAGGAATTTTGGATCGAAAGAAATAGGCGGAGCCTTTCTTCGAATAAAAATAGGCATAGCCTTTCTTCGAATAGGCATAGCCTTTCTTCGAATAGGCATAGCCTTTCTTCGAATAGGCTCGATGTAGGTGTCTTTATTGGTGTTGGAGGTGCTTTTGATTACCTTTCCATGGTGAAAATGCGGGCACCAAGGCAGCTTCAAAATATAGGCCTTGAGTGGTTATGGCGTCTGTTGATGGAACCGGCGCGCATTTGGAGAATGAGAGTGCTACCGGTGTTTGCAATTTTGGTAATTGGTCAGTTTTTTGCCAAAAGTCTTAATTTTTCTCCAAAAAAAATCTCCTAACGACTTTTTTAAGAAAATTGGAAATTCCGACCAAAAATTTTTCGGTCTCCTCCATAGTTTTAAAAAAAACTTATAGTCAGTTAAAATTTAAGCTTTAAGTAATTAATATAAGCAAAAATTTCGTTTAAAAATGCCGATTACGGATTTGAACCATATTTTGTCTCTGTAATAATTACTATAGTCCTACTTATAGTAAATTTATTTCTTCCGGTTAAACCTTCGATTTAGCTTTAAAAACTAACAGTAAAAATTTTACTCACTTTTGAAAATTTCTTGACCATTTCTGGCATTAATTATATGACTTCTAATAAAATCACTAAGGGCATAAAATTTCAGCTTTAAATTATACTTTATAAGCTTGATTATTATGAGCGAAACTGTGAGCAGTATTATGGCTTCTAATTAAATACTAAATGTCTTTTTTATTCAATTTTTTGGATGAAATTGGCTTTGAGAGGCATATTTTGTTAGAAGTTTTCGGAATTGAGCCCTTTAGATGAGTTAGAAGCGTTGTAGGTTCAAGACGAGACTTTACACTGCGTAGTTCTCACTGTACACTAGATCTGTGGCTAAGTTTGTTCCCGATATAACAACTAATCGTTGGGTAATTATTGCCGAAGGAAGGCAGAAAAGGCCTGAGGATACGAAGGCTGAGGATGCGAAAACCAAGAAGATTTGTGTCTTTTGCCCGGGGTTTGAGAAGATTCCGGGTGAAGAACTTTATAGAATCGGTAAAGGCGCTGCTTATGAGTCTGGCTGGGAAGTTCGGGTTATCAAAAATAAATATCCGATTACGGATTTCCATGAGGTAATAATCCATTCTCCGGACAATGAGCTTGACATAGACCGCCTGCCTCTTGAACAGGTTTATAAAATACTTTTAGCTTTCCGTGAGCGTTTCAATGCAAATGTGAATAACGGGCACGTTTTAATATTTAATAATGTGGGTGAGCAGGCAGGTGCCAGCCTTAGGCATCCGCATTCACAGCTCGTGGTTGTCCCAAAGCAAATTGGAATTGATGCTCTGGCGCTGGAGCCAATTCAGAACATAGTTTATGATAATAAACATTTTGTTACGTATTGTCCGGATTTTTCCCAGTGGCCATTCGAGCTTTGGATTGCTCCCAAGAAGCGCGGTCAGTATTTCGGCCAGATAGACTCTGAAGCGCTGCAAGATTTGGCAAAAGTGCTTCAGGATGCTTTGCGCCGTGTAGTCTATCATCTTGCCAGCAGTGAGCATTATCACCCGGGCATGCCTATGGTTAAGTTCAAAGATGGACCTGCTTACAACTTCTATATACATTTCGGTCAGGATTGGTATATCAGAATCATCCCAAGGCTTGTGCACAGGGCCGGTTTTGAGCTTGGAACAGGGCTGCAGGTTAATATTGTAGATCCTGCTGACGCTGCCCAAATATTTTCCGAGGAGATTAAGGTGTGAAGGTAAATGAAGCTATTTTCCGCGACTACGATATTCGCGGTATAGTCGGACGCGATTTAGATGAGCAATTCGCTAATATATTTGGAAAGGCTTTCGGTACTTATTTAATAAGGAAGGGCACAGGCGAGGTTATCGTGGGATACGATGCCCGTGAGACCAGCCCGAGCTATTTTCGAAGCTGCGTCGATGGTCTGCTTTCATGCGGCATAAATGTGATTCGTGTTGGCATGATTACTTCGCCCATGATGTATTGGGCACGGAAATTTTACCAAATAGATGGTGGGCTTATCATTACGGCTTCCCACAATCCGCCGGAGTTTAACGGGTTTAAGCCGGCTTCAGGCAATGGCGCTTTATTTGGAGAAGCTATTCAGGATTTAAAGCGTCTTATGATGTCGGAGGATTTTGTTTCGGGTAATGGAAAAGCCTCGGACCGCGAAATATTTGCTGATTATAAAGGTGATATTTGTTCGAAGGTAAAAATTACCCGACCTGTTTCTGTTGTTGTTGATTGCGGAAATTCAACAGCAGGACCGTATGCGCCAAAAGTACTCGAAGCATTGGGAGTTTCCGTCAGGGAACTTTTTTGCAATGTTGATCCGAAATTTCCCAATCATCCGCCGGACCCCGAAAACCCTGCAGCATATCCGGCGATTGTCGATTTGATGAGGGGCGGGGAATATGACATAGGACTTTTATTTGACGGTGATGCAGATCGTTTGGGTGCAGTTGATGGTGGGGGAAATGTGGTTCGCGGTGACCAGATAACAGCTCTTTGCGCAAGAAAAGTTTTAGAGGACAAACCCGGTGCCAAAGTTTTATTTGAAGTTCAGTGCAGTAAAAGTGCAACAGACGATGTAGAAAAAAACGGAGGAAAAAGCGTTTTGGTTCGGGTTGGCCATTCGTATATAGAGCAAGCTCTAATTGACGAAAAGGCTGAATTGGCAGGCGAAACGTCCGGTCACGTTTTTTTTGTTGACAGGTGGTACGGATTTGACGATGCGATTTATGCAGCTTGTAGACTTGTCGAATATGTTAGCGAAGTTGGTAAGACCTTAAGTGAACTGGTTGAGACGCTTCCAAAATATATTTCTGTCCCGAAAACAAGGATTACAGCACCCGACTCACGGAAATTTGAAATTGTTGAAGAGCTTAAAAAATATTTTTTTGGCGGTAAAGTTTTTGAAAAAATAGGGTCGCCGAAACTTTTAGATATTGATGGAATAAGACTTGAATGGGATGACGGATGGATTGTTGTCCGGGCTTCTAACACGCAACCGGCGCTTACTTTGCGGGCGGAAGCGAAGACAGAAAAAAGACTTGAGGAGTTAAAAAAATTGATGGAGGATGCGCTTCTTGTGTACAAAAGTGAGGGAGTTAAGTTGGAATGGGGAAGAACGGACTAGTAAATATTAGCTTCAAAACTTCAAATGAAACCCGAAGGGTGTAGGTAGTTTCTTACTCATTCAACATTTTAACAACTTGATGATGTAGAAGTCCGTTGGTTGCAATTGCTTCCTCCGACGTTATTGAAAACTTTCCGGAAAAGTCCGAAAACTTTCCGCCGGCTTCTTCTGTCAAAATCGCCGGCGCTGCAAGATCCCAAATATTATCTTTTGCTTCCAACATGATTTCTATTTTTCCACTAATCAATAAGTGGTATCCCAAAGTTTCCGCGTATCCTCTTGCTGCGTAAACAGTTTTTTCCAGTTTTAAAAAACCGTTCATCTTACCTTTTTTCCCGAAATATTCTATAGAGCTGTGGCACATATATGCGTTTTTCAGGTTCGAAATTTTAGAAACCTTACATTTTTTACCGTTGAGAAATGCACCCTTGCCTTTTTGGGCTGTTGCTATTTCACCAGTTGCCGGCATGTAGGAAACGCCGAGAATCGGCTTGCCCTCTTTAAGAAGTGCAAGAAGTGTTGCCCAGTATGGAATATTTCTTACAAATTGTTTGGTGCCGTCGACCGGATCGATTGTCCATTGGTAAATTGAATTTGGATTTACATTTTCCAATTCTTCGCCGATTATGCCGTGACTTGGGAAATTTTTGGTGATAACCTTTCGTATAAGCCTTTCCGCTTCAATGTCAGCGATCGTAACGGGGCTATTATCGTCTTTGTGACGGACGTTTTGCGTTTTTCCGAAGTAGGTATAGGCTAAATCGCCAGCAGCACGGGCTGCATCGATGGCAACGTTGATCATTTAAGCAGTTGATGATATTCCGGGTTGTTGTTGGCCAAGAAGCCAAAGAACTGCTTCTTTCTTATAGCGGCGGTCACCGCGGGAGTTTATTCGGATTGCGGGCAGTTTTCCGCGTTTGCCCCAGCGTTTGACGGTGAGTGGGGCAACACGCAAAATCTTTGCGACTTCTTTTACTGTTAATAATTCGGGCCAATCGTCTCCAAGAGCCATACTTGTAAGTAGTGGGTAGTGATTAGTTTGTAATGGCAGTGAAGATATCTTTTTACAAACTAAGTAATTTACTTTCGAACTTATATATAACATGCTAGCAAAAAGTAGGTCAAGTCCCCAAAAAAGGGGTAAAGGGGAAAAACTCAGGAATTTGATTTTTACATAATTTGAGAGTATATGTTGTTCCATTATGACTGAAAGGTTATCGAGAAGAAAATTGCTTATGTTGACAGGCGGGGCAATTTTGGGATTAACCGGCCGTCCCGTTTCGGGTTCAGAAGGTGATGAGAAATTAACAATCGGTTCCGTTTTTCAGCCTGACCCTGACGGAAAATATCGTATCGGTATTCCCGGAATTGTTGTCGACAAGGGCGAATTGCCATCAAGAAGTCCTTTGATAACTGAGCGGCCAAATTGGCCAAAAGAGGTACTTTTAAAATCAATAAGACAGGGTCCTGCGGACCGGCCACTTATTGGTCTTACGGTTGACGACGCTTTTTTGGCAAGAGGTGAAGTACTGGATGCATTAGTTTCGAAAAATGTTAAGGCAACATTTTTTATGATCGGAAGAATTGCTGCAAGTGACCCCGGTTTTATAAAGCGGGCACTGGATTTAGGCTATGAGTTTGGCAACCATACTTTTTCGCATGGGGATTTAACAAGAATGACTCCGGATCAAATGCGCGTTGACATCAAAAGAGGACAGGAAGCAATGCTGGCTGTCGACGCGAGAGCGCAAACTGCGCCATTTCTCAGGCCTCCGGGAGGTGCTAGAAATTCCGCTACCGATTTGGCGGGAGCTGACATGGGATTCAGATCAATTAACTGGAATGTTTCGGGTGATACCGGTGCTACTTATACTTCTGATCAGTTAGTGCGGCTTTATTTGAATGACCAGATTGATAAGATGAAAAATCCTTGGGGGTCAATACTCCTGATCCATTTTAATGCACGTACAGCAAGTGGGCTGCTGGGAATAATTGACGGCTTGAGGGTGCGGAACTTAGAACCAGTATCTCTTTCGAAACTATTCGAAGGTGATAGGATTTAAGGTTTTCAGTATTATTTAAGCTCTACCTTAGCACCAGCTGCTTCTAGTTTGGTCTTTGCTTAGTTGGCGTTTTCTTTTAGATAACGAAAGCGCTATATGCTTACTATTTGTAACGCAATATAGCGCGAAGTTATCGCAAGGAGAATGCGAAAAGAACTATTTCAGTTCCACTTTCGCTCCTGCTGCTTCTAATTTAGTTTTAGCTTCTTGAGCATTCTCCTTATTAACCCCTTCCAAAACTTGTTTTGGTGGAGCATCAACTAGATCCTTTGCTTCTTTAAGGCCCAGTGTTGGTACTAGCTCCCGAACAGCTTTGATTACCGAGATTTTGTTTGCGCCGGAATCTGTAAGCATAACATTGAAGGTTGTTTGTTCACTTACGCCTTCGTCACCACCAGCAGCTGCTGCCGGGGCTGCTCCGGCTGCGCCGGACATCATAGGAGCTGCCGATACACCAAATTTTTCCTCCAGAGCTTTAACAAGTTGTGAAAGTTCCAAAACAGAAAGTTTTTCTATCTGTTCGATAAGTTTTTCCAGATTAGCGCTGATTTTAGCTGATTTAACTGATTCTGCTTTTTCCTCAGATTTTGCTTCCTCAGATGGAGCAGAGGTTTCCTCGACCTTTGGCTCATTTGTACCCTCTGTTCCTTTTGATTCTTCTTGTTGTTGATCGTCTGCCATATATATCACACTCCTTTCTTTGCGACTTGATCCAGTATTGATACCAGATTTCTAATGTTGGCGGACAGGACCTGCACGAATCCATAGATTGGCGAAGAGAGACTGCCAACCAGTTTTGCGTGAAGTTCCGGGCGTGAAGGAATTTTCGAAAGAGCTTCTACTTGCGCGGTATCCATAAAGTCGCGACCGAAAAACCCAAATTTGAATTTTGGAATACCTGTGACTTTTGCAGCTTCGGCTACTGCTTTGGTTGGTGCGACCTCATCGTCATAGGAAAATATTGTAGCTGTCGGACCTTCGAACTTTGAACTTTGTTTTTCCTTAGCGGGAATATCGAACTTCAAACTTTCAAGAACCCGTTTCATTAAAGTATTTTTGGTGACAAGCATTTCGCCCCCTGCGTCTTTTATTTTTGCGCGGAGGTCGGAAATTTGGTTAACAGTTAAACCATGGTAATCGGCAAAAACCAGGGTTTTGCTCCTTGCGACTTTTTCGCCTAAGGATTTAACGGTACTTTCCTTGATTTCGCGTGCTGTTATGGTTTTTTGCTTTTTCATTCTGTTATTTAGTTTTTCGCTCGGTCCGAATTTTGAAAAAACGTTCGATTAATCTTTTTCAAGATTATGAAATGATTTCCCCAACCTCACTCAGGCCTTCGCTCGCCAAAACTATTAGGGTAGTTCGTATGTCGTATTGGGCTCGCTTCGTCATGTTTTTCAAAATCCTACCCTCGCGAAAATAAAATTGACGTTTAAACAAAGTTTCCAAAGAAAAAGCGTGAATCCTCACGCTCAGGAGAAAGATAGCTTTCACTCCTGCGTAGGTTTATTAAGTGGTTCGAGTTAGTTCACCACCCCTACGGTCTTTGGACTTGTGAGAAATATATCAACTTATATGAAGCTGTGTCAAGAATGAGCTAATTATTAAAAGAAAAAAAGCTCCGGAAGCAAATTGCTTTTTGGAGCTTTTTTAATTTTGGAATCCTTTGTTTCTACTCAGCTTTGTCTTCTTCTTCCTTTTCTTCCTCGTCTTTGTCTTCTTCCTCTTCTCCGTCTGTTGTCTTTGTGTCGTCATCGATCATTATTTTAGTCACCACCTTCCTTTATATTTTTATATTGCCTTTTTTCCGCGCCAAAAATCTTTAAGATTTTGAGCAGTGGGGATACAGGCCCCGTTAGAAGTATCGTCTTCAAACGGTATTATTTTTTACAACTTACCTTTCCGTTAGTATCTTGTTTTCTTTACGATTACAGACTTCTAACGGGGCAGGCATGGGAAAGGTAGCAAAACGACTGCGTCTTTGTCAAGAATGCAAAAAAGCACTACTTTTGGATTGAGGTGATGTCTAATTTGATTGCGGGGGACATTGTTGATTTCAAAATAGCCTTTTGGATTTTTGCCGGACCGATGGCAAAAATTAAGGCATTAAGGTTTTCTTCTATTTGGTTTGGTTTAAAAGAAAGCTTGCCGATTTTGGTGTGAAGAATTGGAGCGGTTGGGTCTGTTCTGAACTCGGTGCCCTCAACATCTTTTGTGCCCTCAATTACTTTTGTAACATTATCCGTAATAGTCCCATTTTTAGGGTTTGGCATCATGCCGGCCGGGCCTAGAATCTTTGCGACTTTTGCCAGTTGAGGCAT
Source organism: Candidatus Curtissbacteria bacterium (assembly GCA_030688205.1). GTDB lineage: Bacteria > Patescibacteriota > Microgenomatia > Curtissbacterales > GWA2-41-24 > 2-01-FULL-41-11. Next base: position 7,853 of record JAUYIQ010000005.1, read on the forward strand.
GAATTTTGGGGAAGCAATAACAACGTCAAAATCTTTTTTTGGCTTAAGTTTTCCCGATTCTATATCGCCAAGAGTTTTATCATCGGCCCATATTAGCCGTTGATCGTTTATGGTTGATGGTTTTTCGGAAAACACGAGGAACTTCTTTTCTTTGACTTTTCCGGCCACAGCGTGTGGGAAGTTAACATTGGCTTTGACGTTTTTGTCGGTGACGTTTATATGAAGTTCTACGGATGAGTCAAATTTGACAAAGGAGGTCTTGTATAAAAGATCAATTGCGTCTTTTGGTGAGTAGTTTTGGTTTTTATCAATGGACTTAGTTGCTTTAAGATAATTCATACCCATGTGGTGAGTAGATTCTTTTGCAGTTGGTTTTGCAGGCTTTGGTGATTTTCTAGGGGAGGGTTCAGATGGAGCAGATGATGCAGAAGGGACAGAAGTAGTAATTTGCTCAGCAGAAGATTCTTCGACTTTTGACTTGTCTGTACCTTTTGATTCCTTTGCCGCCCTTGGTGCGCGTGCTATTTTTTCGGCCCGCTTTCCGGAGGTCTTAATTTCCTTTTCGTCGCTTGATAGGTCGATTACTTTAATGCGAGTGGTACCCATTACTCCGTAACCTCTACGCCCATAGAGCGGGCGGTTCCTTGTACTATTTTTATTGCGGCTTCCAGATCCCGCGTATTTA
>JAUYIQ010000006.1 GCA_030688205.1 Candidatus Curtissbacteria bacterium
GTTGTTCCGGTTTTTGCTGCAACAGTTTTACCGCCAATATTCAAAAGAGAACCGGTTCCAAAAACTTCACTCCTTGCATTGTTATCCGAAAGAATATGAGAAATTAAAAATGAAACATCCCGCCCGATAACTTCTTTACCCTTGTCATCTTTCTTCTCCTCCAAGACTTTTCCGCCCCTGTCTTCAACCTTCAAAATTGCACGGGGTTCCCGAAAAGTACCTTCGGCAGCAAAAGTTGAGTACCCGCTTGTCAAATCCAAAAGCCTGACCTCTCCGCCTCCAAGAGTAACAGCCAACCCAAACCTCTTAAGATTTTCGTCAGTTGGCTCCAAACTCTTCAAACCGGCATCGTAAGCCGTTCTAAGCATATTTTTGACACCAACCAAGGCCGTCATCTTAACAGCGGGAACGTTAAGAGAGCTTCCAAGCGCAAACCTTACCTGTTGAGGACCACGATATTTACCATCGTAATTAACAGGCTTATACATAGGCTGACCGACACCTCCCGGAAACTCGGTTGGAACATCCATCAAAACGAAAGACGGCGTGTAACCGGCTTTAAAAGCCGTAGCATAAGTAAAAGGCTTGAGTGCCGAACCGGGTTGCCTCAGAGACATAACAACATTTACCTGTCCGTCATAATCTTTGGCAAAATAATCTTTCGAACCAACCATAGAAAGAACTTCGCCACCTTTTGGATCCATAACAACGGCAGCACCATTACCAACGGAAAGATCTGCAACTTTTGCAACTTCCTCGGTAACTATCGTCTGAACTTTTTCCTGCAAATCCAAATCCAGTGAAGTCTTAACTTTAAGCCCGCCTTGTTCAACCAGCTTCTCTCCGTATTTTTGCACCAAAAGCTCTCTTACATAAAAAACAAAATGCGGTGCTTTTATGCCTTTATCGTCATTTGAAAACTTCACAAGCGGAATCTCGCCTTTTAGAGTATCTTCCTGCTCGCGCGAAATATACCCGTCCTCGCGCATCCTTCTGGCAACATCATAAGCCCTGTCGACATAAGCCTTAGGATTCGTACCGTATGGAGAATAAAAAGAAGGCGACTGTGGCAACCCTGCTAAAATAACAGATTCTGTAAGAGTCAGATTTTTAGCCTCTTTATTAAAGTAGGTTTGGGAAGCTGCTTCTATGCCCCAAGAGGTTCCACCATAAGGCACCTCGTTCAGGTATATTTGCAATATTTCGTCTTTGGTATATTTGCGCTCTACCTGGGTAGAAAGGATAAACTCTTTTATTTTTCTCGTCACTGTGCGCTCGGAAGAAAGAAGCGTGTTTTTAACTACCTGTTGGGTTATTGTGGACCCACCCTGAACTTTTTGAAAAATCACAATACTTACAACCGACCTTGCCATACCCATAGGCGAAAAGCCGGAATGTTTATAAAAGTCTTTATCTTCTATAGAAATGGTCGCCTGCTTTACATAAGGAGGAAGTTCACCCCACTTGACAAGAGCGCGGTTTTTATCCCCGTAAATGTCGTATAACAACTTGTCGTTTCTATCGAAAATTTTTGTAGAAAGAGATGAGTCGCGGGCAGAGAGTTTATTCGGGGAAGGTAAGTCCTTTGCAAAAATTACAAAAGAAAACGCAGTAAAAACAATCATTGCAATTATCGAAAAGAAAGCAACAGTAGAAATCAGTCCGAAAAACCGAATCCAAAATTTACGTTTGTTAAAAGAAGATTGTTGAGCTAAAAAAGGGTGATTTGCTTGAGCTCTTGGGGTGAGTTTGTTCAGTCTTGATGTGAACTTACGCGCCTCAGGACGGTTAACTTTAAACTTCATATTCAATCGGTAGTGGACATTATATCAAAGGAAGAGTCAGTATAAAATCAAGTTTATAACATGATTGCCAGAATTTAGAAAAAAGGCTAAGATTCAAATATGGACAAAATTGACGAATTGTTAAATCGGGGAGTTGAGCAGGTTTTACCTAACCGCGACGGTTTGGCAAAATTGATGAATCAGAAAAAAATTACTTTGTATCTGGGCATTGACCCATCAAACGCACAAATCCACTTAGGTAATGCCGTTCCTCTTAGAAAACTTCGACAATTTCAGGATTTGGGGCATAAAGTCATTTTGTTGATTGGAGATTTTACCGGAATGATCGGCGATCCAACCGATAAATCAGCAACTCGACCAAAACTAACGCATGAACAGGTTTTAAGAAACGCTAAAACATATAAAGAGCAAGCTTCAAAAATCCTTGCTTTCGATGGCAAAAATCCAGCTCAGATCAAATTCAACAGTGAGTGGTTAGCCAAACTAAACTTTGAGGAAATCCTAGAACTTTCATCGCTTCTCACTCTTCAGCAAATCGAAGAGCGGGACATGTTCGTTAAAAGAAAGCAGGAAGGTAAACCTATTCACTTGCACGAATTTTGGTACCCTTTAATGCAAGGTTACGACTCAGTAGCCATGGACGTAGACCTTGAAGTTGGCGGAACAGATCAAACATTTAACATGCTTGTCGGCAGGCAGCTTATGAAATCGCTAAAAAATAAAGAAAAATTTGTCATGACTGTTCCGTTACTTTTGGGAACAGATGGCAGCAAGATGGGTAAATCTACGGGAAATTACATTGCAATAGACGATAAACCAAATGACATGTTTGGCAAAATCATGTCTATTCGCGATGATCTCATCAAGCAATATTTTGAGTTGACGACAGACAAAGATCTCGAATCTATCGATTGGAAACAAAACCCAATGCAGCTTAAAAAACAACTGGCTTCTGAAATTGTTGCGATTTATCACGGCAGAGACAACGCAAAATCTGCCCAGAAAGATTTTGAAAATACATTTCAAAAAGGAGCTATTCCTCAAAATGCTCAGATATCTGCAAAAGCCGGAACTAGTCTAATAGATGCAATATCCGAGGTAACGGATAGCAAATCCCAATCAAAAAGACTTCTGGATCAGGGTGCCATAGAAATTGATGGAGTA
>JAUYIQ010000010.1 GCA_030688205.1 Candidatus Curtissbacteria bacterium
GGCGGATTGCCAGAATGACGACTCTTTCTCTTCCCCCCGAAGCTAATTTGTGCTAAAATAACGCTATAGTTGGGGGTCGTTCAACGGTAGGACGGCAGACTCTGGATCTGTCAATCATGGTTCGAATCCATGCCCCCAAGCCAGTAAGAAGAAGAAAGCCGTCGAGAGGTAGCGCTTTCCGCGCCCGCCCCCACCCGCCGCGCCTCCGAAACTGTCGGCCCGAACAAGTCGCTGAAAGCGACTAAAAGAAAAAACGCAAAAATTTTAAAGAACTTTTTAACTCAAATGGCCGCTCTGGTTGTACTCAACTAGGATTGCTCCAAATTGTCCGAAGCGGCCATTAAAAAAGCAATCCGAACAAGTTGTACGCTTTTAATATACATACTTAGTAGCGTAAATTTCAACTGGAACCTTGTATATCAAAATACAGTATTTCAAAGATTAAACACTAGAAAATGTTTTTTCTCTGTTTCAAAACTGATATGCTTAAGTAATGAACCTACATAAAAACGTAAAACTGTTAATACTGTTTGAATTTTTGGTTGAATTCAGGCTTTATGCTGCAATTCTGGTAATCTATTTTGCCCATGTAACCGGATCATATGCTCTAGCAATGAGCGTACTATCTATCGTTATGATTTCGGCAGCGCTCTTTGAAATTCCAACAGGAGTATTTTCCGATATGATAGGTAGGAAAAACACCATAGTTTTAGGCTCATTGGCAAGTGTTCTGTTTGTTTTATTCTATGCAATTGGTAATTCCTATTGGTTTCTAATTATTGGAGCTATCTTTGAAGGATTATCAAGAGCCTTATGGAGTGGTAATAATGATGCGCTCATGTATGACAGCCTTTTAGATAAAAATATGGAGGAGGAGTTTAGCCAGTATTCTGGAAAGTCTTCTTCAGCCGGTCAGGCAGCTTTAGCAATATGTGCTGTTCTTGGAGGTATAATCGCTACCTTTTCGTTAGGATTAGCTATGTGGCTAACATTGATACCTCAAATAATTGCCCTTGGTGTAAGTTTATTTATTTCTGAGCCTGGGGTGCATTCTAAAAAATCAGGAAATGTCTATTCTCATTTGGCTGAATCCTTTAAACAATTTAAAGAGAATTACAAACTACGGCTTATTAGTTTTGCCTCAATTATGAGATTTGCATTTGGGGAAACTGCGTTTCAATTTAAACCTGTTTTTATTAACACCCTTTGGCCACTTTGGGCTGTAGGGTTAGCTCACTCACTAAGTTTCATTGGAGGTTCAGTGAGCTTTTATCTAAGTGGACCAATTATTAAAAAGTTCAATGCCTTAAGGGTGTTAGTGGGCGAAATTATAGTCAATAGAGTTCTTAATATAATTGCTCTAGTGTTTCCTACCGTAGCGTCACCGGCTTTAATGTCGTTAACATCACTAACCTTTGGGGCGGGACAGGTGGCGAATAATACTTTAATGCAAAATGAATTTACCAATAAGCAAAGGGCAACTCTTGGATCGATCAATTCTCTGGCTGCAAGTGTAGCATTTGCAGCAGTAGCCTTTTTAATAGGATTATTCGCTGATGAAATAGGACCAATTAAAGTGTTGTTGATAATTCAAATTATAATGGTGTTTCCTCTCTGGATTTATTGGAAAATTTTTAATCATAATAAAACAAATGTCATATAAATTGAAATTTTTAGCTATTAATAGGGAGTAAAAAGTTTTCGCGCATGGGTTGGGCGGGGCAAGGAAAACTATAAATTATTTCTACACTCGCCCGAAGGGCGAGAAAATCGCGCGCGCAAAAAATAGCGGAGGCGCGGCGGGTGGGGGCGCCGCGCTGGAGCTAATCAAATGAAGTTCGACATTTTTTGTAAACGGCCAGCCAAGAAATAATTAATAAAGATTCAATACATGACAAAAGAAATAGAATTTCAGGTTGCAAGTCTTGAACATTTGACTAAGCAGCCATTTAAAACAAGATATGCACTTTTTTGTGACTTGGCAAAAAATGGTGAGTACGGTTTAGCTTGTGAATCAGTCCGAAGGGGCGGTCACCTCGGAGATTATGAAACTTCATCCGAAGCAATCGAAGACGGGACTGTTCACCCTCACCCGGTAATAATAAGATTTTACCCGCTAGAGGGGGGACAAAAACCAGACTGGGAAAATAACAAATTAAAATAGCTGAGAGCTTCTAGACCGACCCGCTCGGCTAATAGAATTATCATTAGGTTCTCTATTTTAGCCCCCCTTAACTTCCCCGAAAAGTCTTACCAAAAATGCTATGATGGTAAAAATGAGTAAGAATGTTAAACCGCAAAGTTTAAAAGAAGCGCTTCAAGTTCATAACAAAAGAGCCAAGGAAAATCTAGGTAAAAGGCATCCTCACGCGCAAAGATTTTTTCAAATAAAAGGAGTCGATCTTGGCAAAATTCGGCATCACTCGGCTAAAATTTTAACCGCAGGCGCATTGGCCGGCACTCTCCTTTTAGGCGCGCCCGGCAATCCCACATCTCTCAAGATACCGCCTTTACCCGCCAAATGGGTTAATGCGTTAACTGAAAGAGGTTGGGCTTTACCGGAGGATCCCCAGGGATTTTTGGTAAGTCATTTAACAGAGATTATACCCAAAAACCCTTGTCCCCTTCCTCCAGAAGAGGAGAAAAGAATAGGGCTATTTATTGAAAGATTAACCGGAATCCGCGCCCGGACGAGCCTGGAGGGTGAACGTTTAAACGTCTGCTACGGGCTAATTGGCGCCGAACAGCACTTACCGCGTTTTCCGGGTGATTCAATTTGGCAGCATGACGAGTTTCAAAATTCGGGAATAACCCCCGGTCTTGGTGCCTGGGGTTATTTTGCCCGGAGCCGAAGCGAGCTTAACCCTTTGGATGTTCAGAGAGAAAAATATTATGTGGCCGTTCAAACATTATATCTTCCTGATTGGGAAAAAAGACTTCCCTATCTTCGAGATTGGTATAAATACCGGAAGGTTTTGGTTCTCAATCCCAAAACCGGACAGGCAGTCGTGGCTTCAATCGCTGATGCGGGTCCGGCCTCTTGGACAGGTAAACAGTTTGGGGGATCCCCCGAAGTGATGTATCAATTAGGTCTTGGGGGTGGGCCGCGTAAGGGTGCAGTTTTACTTTTATTTGTGGATGATCCGGAAAATAAAGTGCAGCTTGGACCGGTGGACTATGCTAAAATGGACTTGCCCAGAGTACCTGTTCAAGAAATTTGAAAAACTTAAAAATGAGTAAGGTTTTTTACGATCATTTGATAATTTTAGAAGAGGTTAAAACGGAATTAACTTCTTCTGAGATTTCTTCCGCAGATAAAAAAGAAATTGACCAAATGATTGAAGAATCCGTTCACTTTCGGGTAATCACTAAAATATTAGATCATCTCCCCCGGGAACATCACAAAAAATTTTTAGAAAGTTTTCACCAAGCGCCTCACAGCGAAAACGTGCTTAACTTCTTAAAAGAAAAAGTTTCGGATATTGAAAATATCATAAAAGATGAGGTGTCTGCTCTGGGAAAAGAACTTCTCAAAGAAATCAAATCGTTTAAATCAAAATAACGTTTGCAAAATTCACTCCCGGGGTGGATTACGTTGAATTTATTTGAAAATACCAAGCCGTGCTTTCTGACCCACCTCTAAGACGTGCGATCACAAACTCGATTTATACCGGGTGTATAATTCCTTGATGCAACTTAGAAAATTTACACAGGGTGATATTCAAACAGTCAGACTCTTTGATAAAAAGCATGCGCCCCACCCTCCTAAATATCATATTGACACAACTAATGAGTTAACTTCCTTTTTTAATAAAAAGTCTTTTGTTTGTTATGGACTATATCACGATCGTGTAATGGTTGGGCATGTTTCGTACTGGAAAGATACAAAGAATATCTACTATCTAAACGCACTTGTAATCCACACTCAACACAGAAAAAAAGGGCTGGCAAGCAACGTTTTTAACAAAATAAAAGAAGAAATAAAAGAAAAGGGTGGAAAAGAGATATTTCTTACTGTCTCTCCACTAAATAAGGATGCTATTTCATTTTATGAAAAACAAGGGTTTAAAGTATATAACTCAAAAACGGACGTTTATAGCCTTGGTTCTGATAGGCTCTATATGAAGTTTACGCTGTAAAAATTTCCCACATGGTGGTTCGATTGCTTTCACTATAAATCAACCCTTCGGTAAACTCAGGGTAAACCAGTGCCAGCCAAATGTACAGGGTTCGTTTACCAAAATAATTATTTTTAGAGTTTTATCTTAATAAATTCGGGGTTCGACCTCGATTGTTCCAAACGTATGTAATTCCTGATGGTCTAACTTGTAGTAGTTTGGTATAATATCCATGTATGAAGGGAAAAGTATTCAATTATACTGTTATATTTCAAAAGGAACCTAAAGGCGGTTACACGGTTATCGTTCCGGCCCTTGCCGGCTGTGTAACCTATGGCAAGAGCCTTGATGAGGCAAAGAAAATGGCGGTTGAGGCCATAGAATTATATATTGAAAGTTTGGATAAACATCATGAAGATGTACCCGAAGAGAAAGAAACTTTTTACACTCAAATAAAAGTTACTCCGACTTTTCATCATGCCTAAACTCCCTAAGATTAGGCCCAGAGATTTGATAAGGATTTTTGAAAAACAAGGATACACTATCGACAGGCAAAAAGGGAGTCATGTTATTCTGTACCATTCCTCCTCTCGAAAGCGTTTAACAATACCTCTCCATACCAAAGATCTACCAGATGGAACATTACTTGCAATTATTAAGCAGGCAGGCTTGACTAAAGACGAATTTTTGAAGATTAAATGAGTTGACGAACCTGGATTGGAAATCCCGAGTATATGTCGCTGAAAATTATTAACAATGTAGGCAAAGCCACGCGAATTTGCGGGGATGGGGTTACCGAAGGCAATCGAAAAACAGCTTTCTATCAGAAGAGTGTGAACTATTGAATTGTTGAAGAGTTTGTAGCGGAGGATCAGATTCTTGATATATTTGGATAAATATGAAAACTATTAAGCAAACATACGAGATAAGTGTCCCGGTTCAAAATGTCTGGCAGGCACTTATCGATCCGGTCATTATAGACAGGTGGGGCGGCGGTCCGGCTCACATGAATGATAAAGTTGGAACAAAATTTACCCTTTGGGGAGGAGATATTCACGGAAAAAATATCAAGGTTGTTAAAAATAAAGAATTGGTTCAAGACTGGTTTGGTGGTGAGTGGGAAAAACCGTCAATGGTAACATTTACTCTCTTAGAAAAAGGTGATAAAACAGAGATTAATTTATTGCATGAAGATGTTCCGGATGAAGAAGTAAAAGATATTGATGAGGGCTGGAAAATATATTATCTTGGCCCATTGAAAAAATTATTAGAAAAATAGGTAAAATGGTCCTAGACCGGCCCGCTCAGCCTAAATCACCCGATGTGCCAAGCTAATCTATATCGGGAGTGGAAAATAAAATCGCAATATGGATAATCCAAAAGTCACTCTCGGCACAAACAGATTCGGCAAATGTATTATCGCAAATTCAGACATCAATAAAGACGAGGTTATTGCCGAATTTGATGGAGAAATTTTTGAAGCGGAAAGAGCCAATGATCTACCAAAAGACATTGCCGATCATGTTATTCAGTTCGAGGAACATAAATGGAGAGATAGTAAGGGAATAGCTCGCTATTTAAACCATTCATGCAGCCCAAATTGTGGTCTTAATGGTCTTTTTGCCCTCGTAGCGATGCAAGATATTAAAAAGGGCGAGGAACTTACCTGGGATTACGATATGTCGGAAGACAGCGACTGGAGAATGGCATGTCTGTGCGGAAGCCATCAATGCAAAAAAATAATTGGCGCCTTTAGGCTTATGCTCCAAGATATAAGAGAAAAATATAAAGGGTATATAAGCAATTGGCTGGTTAAAAAATACCATCTTTAAAGAGTGAAACGAAGCGAAGGGAATCCATGCCCCCAAGCCAAAATTACCCTCGTCCACTTAAGGAATGTCAATCTGGGGATTGACATAAGGATACAATACATATACAATATATGTATATGCAGACACGAACCTTAAATATTGCCTTACCAAAAGATTTGGTAAAAAAAGTCGACCTAGTGGCTAGAAAAGAGTATCGAAACCGTAGCGAGTTAATTCGTGAAGCGTTGAGAGTGTATCTGGAGGATAAAAATGAATGGGAAGAGATATTCCGATTAGGCGAGAAGGCTATGAAAAAGATGGGGATTAAGAGTGAAGAGGATATCGATAAAATCGTTTATGAGTATAGGCACGGCCGCAAACCCCGCTAAAGTAGTCCTGGATACAAATATCATAATTTCGGCTGTAGGCTTTGGTGGTAAGCCAAGAAAGATTCTCCAGCAGATTCTAGATAAAAAAATCCGGGCAACTACTTCTCCTGTTCTTTTGGCAGAACTTGAAGACGTGGTGACTAAAAAGTTCCCGGAACTTAAAAATCATTTTGGGAGGATTAATAAGCAGATCAGGAAAAAATTTAAGGTTGTGAGTCCGCAAGCCTCTGTGAAAATTGTCAAGGACGAAGCTGACAATCGGGTTTTAGAGGCGGCAATTGAAGGAGAATGCAGTTTTATAGTAACCGGCGATAAACAATTGCTGGATTTAGGTTCTTTTAAGGGCGTGAAGATCGTAACCGCTGGTCAATTTCTTAAAGTTCTAGGTAAAACTTAAGATAAGAAGGGAATCCATGTCCCCAAGCCACAAAAAGAAAGGAGTGCATCAAAATGGATAAATACGTTTTCAAACCATATAATCCAATTTCCCCCGCTCTTTTTGAAAAAGAGAAAATAAAATTACAGAACCAATTGGGAAACGACGTCATTATAGAGCATATCGGAAGCACTGCTGTAGATAATTTAGGCGGAAAAGGAATAATCGATGTTATAGTTGGTATTCCAAAAGGAAAGATTTCGTTTACAGAGGTAATAGAGAAATTAGAAAAGGCGGGATATGAACATGGAGAAAACGCAGATTCACTTGAAAGAATTTTCTTCAGAAAAGATCGTCCAGATGAAGTCGAGAAAATAAGAAGATATCATATACACGTAACATATTTTGATAACAATGATTGGAAAGAAACGCTGAGGTTTAGAGATAATTTAAGAAATAATCCTCAATTAATCAAAAAGTATGAGGATCTAAAGAATGAAGTGATCAGAAAAGCAGGACAGAATGGTAATTTATATAGAAGCTTAAAGCAGCCATTTATAGATAAATATTCTAAAGAACTATTAGGGATCGAGTGATCCTAGACCGGCCCGCTCAACCACATGGGCGGGTTCGCTTACCCCCACCGCAATCCCACCCCATCTTTGATATACTCAAGATATGGGTCTTGGGGGAAATATTAGGCTTCTGGCGATATTTAACTTTTTTCGCAGTTTCAATTTTTACCTTCCAATCCAGCTGGTTTATTTTTCAAAAGTCACGGGTTCCTATTCTTTAGCCGCAAGCGTAATATCTGCCGCCTTAATTTCCTCAGCGGCTTTGGAGGTGCCGACCGGAATTTTCTCGGATCTAATTGGCCGCAAAAAAACAATTGTCTTGGGAACTCTGTGCGCAATAGTTGCGGTTACGCTCTACGCCATAGGCGCCCATTATTGGTATTTACTTATAGGGGCGCTATTTGAAGGGGCTTCAAAGTCCTTTTTTAGCGGCAACAACGACGCATACCTTCATAATATTTTAGCTGAGGAAGGCAAGGAAAATGAGTATCATCATTACTACGGAAAAATTAACTCCGCCTTAACTCTGGCCTCCTCGACTGCCGCTCTTGCCAGCGGATTTTTAGCCAACATTTCTTTTGCGTTACTCATGTGGGCCAGCGTTATTCCGCAAATTGCGTCATTGATAGTCAGCTTTCAATTAGGCGAAACTAAAAAATTCCACGGGGAATCTTCCAACGTTTACCAGCATCTGAAAGAGGCGCTCGGGGCCATAAAAAGCAATTATAATTTAAGGATGCTAAGCCTTTCGACTATTTTAGGTAACGGGGCGGGTTTAACTGCCTACCAATTCCAATCCGTTGTCATCAATTCCGTTTGGCCACTCTGGGCCATCGGTATCGCCAGAGCACTTCAGGAATGGGGCGGGATACCTGGTTTTTATTACGCCGGAAGACTGATCAACAGGTTTGGCGCTTTAAAGATTACATTATTTGCAACTATCCAAAGTTGGCTTTCCAATATAATCGCGGCTGTTTTCCCATCTTTTTTCTCCCCTCTTTTTATCTCAAGCTCCGCCTTCTTTTATGGCCCGTCAGACACCGCTATTAAGTCTTTACTCCAGAGCGAATTTAGCGAAAAACAAAGGGCAACGATTGCTTCTCTAAACTCTTTGGCCGGAAGCATTTACTTTGCCATCGTTGCCTTCGGGGTTGGTTTATTTGCCAATCAATTCGGGCCATTTAAAGCCTTGCTTTTAACCCAGCTCTTATTTACCCCGTGCATATTTTTACAGTGGGTGCTTTTCAGGAAACAGAGCAGACTGGTTTGATTTTGGTTCACCTCCCAAGTGATATCAATATTTTCCTACCCAAAAATAGGAAAGTTGTATAATTGTCATCAATTACACAAGCTCCGGGTTAACCGGGGCGCAGTATAATTTTTGGTATGAGTATATCGGAAATAGAATCTGCCATCAGAAAACTGCAGATGGAAGATGAGAGCTTGGAAACTCCTGGGAACTGTCGCGATGCTACAAAAAAAAATGTTGGATACGGCACAGAGAGCTGACAAAACTAGACCCCGCGTAAGAAAAGAAATACTTGTTTATCCGAGAGCATCTACCCGCAGCGAAAATGTGCTTAGCTTTTTAGAAGACAAGGTTTCTGGTATTGAAAAAATCATCAAAGACGAGGTGTCTGCTCTGGAAAAAGAACTTCTCAAAGAAATCAAATCGTTTAAATCAAAATAACGTTTGCAAAATTCACTCCCGGGGTGGATTACGTTGAATTTATTTGAAAACACCGAGGTGTGTAAATAGCATCAACTAACCCTATAGTTTGACTTTTACCGGATATTTTTCTAAAATATCTCATATGTCGGAAAGACACAGGTATCATCCCACAGGAATCCCATTATCGGAATATATCGGCCCAATCTCTAAAAAACCTGAAACTGTGGAGATCGGGGCCAATAACTATAGATCTGCAGTCTGCATTATTGGCGGCGGGACGGGACTTGAGGTCTTGCACGCCGCAAAAGCATTTCCGGATTCAGCTATAGTCGTTATTGATCCTCGCTCCGAATTTGCCAGAAAAGTTTTTGAACAAGTAGCAGATCCCGCCTCAACCGGAGAGATTAACTGGCAATTTTTTGAAAGGAGTAAAGAGTTTCAAGAAGTATACGCCGAGCTCTGGAAAACCCGACAAGGTGATTCACAGACATGGAGAAAAATAAATGACGCATATCTCAGGCACAAAGATACAGCCAGATCAGCTGAAAGACGGATTTTCTTTGTAGACAAATTCACAGATCAAGTCTCACCGGATGAAGCACTCTTTGATCGCGTTTTCTTAATTTTTCCATGTAGGGGATCTTATTCTGATCGTTCCGTTTATACATTTACTGCAGATGCATTGAAAGACGAAGGTTTATGGAAAATTGCAACCGATGATCGCAACACCTACCTTAAGATATTTGGCTATACACAGGATTTTGTTACACGCTGCGGACGAGTAAAAAGGGAGGCAAACGGAGGAAACATCCCCCTATCGGCTTATGATTTAGCCGAACAAACTGGCGATTATTACCTTTTAACTGTACAAAAACTAAATGGGCACTTTCCGATTCCTAAAAAACCGGATGGTTATTTTCTTTATCAAATTATAATTGCTGAGCCAAAATGGGACTTCGATGCGTGGAGGGCGGAGAGAAAAAAAGAAAAACCCATCGGAGAAAACAGGGCGTTTGGAGAAGTTTATAAATAATTTTAAGGCCCCGGACCGGCCTACCCGGGAAAATGTGATTGTCAGACAGGGTTTGGAAAGCTAGCTCCAGAGACAGATTGCTAGGCTATACTGATTTCAGAAAATATTGTATATTTACCTTATATGGGACACCCTGTGGGGAACATGCCGGCCGTGCCAAGCCAAGTGAAAATAACCTTAAAAGACGGGCGGGAGCTTCTCCTAAGAGGAGCGGAGCGTGACGACATTCCATGGTTGGGAGGAATTTATGCCCGGGTTTACGACCCGGCTAATTTCGACGTTGGCGAAACCTGGACTCCCAAAACCGCAACGCAGACACTGGAGGATTTAGATGGAAAAGATCCCTCCCTATCTTTAGTAGCCGAAATGGACGGGAGAATCGTAGGAGGCATTTTGGGCGGAACGAAAAGATGGCAGGGTAAAAATGTTCTGGAAATAAAAGAGGTCTTTGTTAACCCCGGGTTTCAGCAAAGGGGTATTGGGAAGGAATTAATGAAAGAGTGCCTTCACCGAGCCAGAGTCTTTGATAAGGTCAAAGATATTGAGTTGGTGACCTTTGCCGACCGCGGTCATGCCCGGTTCTGGTACGGGGAGCTTGGGTTTCGTCCGGCTGAAGGATTGCAGACGATGTATGCTAAAGCTGATGAGATTACCAACAGCCTCTCTCCCCGAAGTTCCGCAGAAGGAGAGTAAGTTGGTCTTTTGCCAAGTTTATCTGACAATTATTCGTATCTCAACGCGTCAATTGGCGAAAGTCTTGCAGCTCTTTGAGCCGGATAAACACCAAACGTTACTCCTACGAGTGTTGAAACACCAACCGCCAAAAGCACTGAGGAGATTTGAAAAACAAACGGGACATGGAGCATAAAAGTTGTAATAAGAAAAGATAAGGAAATTCCCAGGACGATTCCTACTGCTCCTCCCGATAGAGTTAGAACAACAGACTCAATCAAAAACTGAACAAGAATATCTTTTCGTTTTGCGCCTATAGCTTTAAGAAGACCTATCTCTTTTGTGCGCTCTGTAACGGTGACCAACATGATGTTCATAATGCCAATTCCTCCAACTACGAGCGATATTGCTGCAATTCCAGCCAGCATCGCTGTTAAAAGATTTGTAATAGTACCTAGCGTTGATAAGAATTGTTGTGAAGTCTCAATTCTGAAATCCTTCAGGTTCTCATCGGTTATTTTGTGGCGGTCCAGTAGCAGTTGATTAATTTCGTTCTGGAGTGGTTCCACCTGATCCGGACTACCCGCGTCAATTTGTATATTTTGGACAAAATTTTGCCCCATAAGTATGGTTTGGGCAGTTGTAACAGGAATATAAACAGACTCGTCAGGATTTCCACCGATACCTACTCCACCTTTTACAACTGTTACTCCAACAACGCGAAATGGCTTAGAGTTGATTATTACTGTTTCTCCAACAGGATCAAAACCTTCACCAAAAAGGTCACCTGCAACTTTTGAGCCAAGCACTGCAACGCGGCTAAGTCCGTTTACGTCATCCAAAGAAATAAAATCACCTTTATCCATCGTGACTGATTGAACCGTCATATACCCTTCTGATACCCCCTGAACGGAAGCGTTTGTCGTAAGTCCATCTGCTACAATCTGGTATTGTCTGCTAATAAGGGGGGTGACTGCTGAAGCGTAAGGCAGTTCGCCGATTTCCAGCGCATCTTCGTAGGTAAGCGTGTTGGTTGGAATGGGCGGACCATTCCGATTGCCACCACCCGGTGTAATAAAAATCAGATTTGTTCCAAATGACGAAATTTGATTCGTAATTGCCGCAGTTGCTCCTTGGGCAAGGGAAATGATCAGAATTACCGAAGTTATACCAATGATAATCCCCAGCATGGTGAGTGCTGTTCGCATAAGATTTGCCCTCAGTGCTGTTAATGCAGTTTGAAATATTTCTACATAGTTCATATCTTTTTAGTCCTTTGAGGTTTGCGTCCGTTTACCTCATCAGAGAGGATAAGGCCATCTTTTAAACGAATGATTCTTTTTGCAAAAGAAGCAATGTCTGCCTCATGAGTAATAAGGACTATGGTGTGTCCCTGGTTATTTAACTCTTGAAAAAAAGACATAATTTCGTGAGCTGTAATGCTATCAAGGTTTCCTGTTGGCTCATCGGCAAGTAGAATTGCAGGATTCATAACAAGGGCTCTGGCAATCGCGACACGTTGAATCTGTCCTCCTGAAATTTGGTTCGATAAATTGTCAGCTTTATCAGTGATTTTCACTAAGTTCAGCGCATTCATTACTCGTTTTTTTCTTTCATCTGACGGTATAGTGGCGTACATCATGGGGCGTTCTACATTTTTGTAAACGGTCGTTCTTGGTAATAAATTAAATGCTTGGAAGACAAAACCTATTTCACTGTTTCTGATTTCTGCCAAACGATCTTCATCGTAGGAACTTATATCTTTTCCTTTCAACAGATATCGTCCGGACGTCGGGGTATCAAGGGCGCCCATGATATGCATTGTTGTTGATTTTCCGCTTCCAGAGGGACCCATGATCGCCACAAACTCACCTTCGAATATATCAAGAGAAATACCTTTCAATGCCTGATAGTCAAAGGTACCCAGTTTGTAGGTTTTTTTTATCTCTTTGAATGAAATAATGAGATTTTTGCGGGTCGATTGAATTTGCATAGGTTCATTGTGAGCCCCCAAATATACCACCACCTGTTGTCTTTGGAGAGAACGTAATTATCTGTGTTCCTTCAGTAACCCCTTCAATAATCTCAGTCCTCGTTGATCCCTTCAGACCGATCGTTACGGGGAGATATTGAGGTTTATGATTCTTGTCCAATACTTGAACGGCTTTTCCCCCTTGGTATGCTTTAATTGCGGAGTTGGGAACGGTAAGGACATGTTCGTGTTTGTTTGCCTCGATTTCAATATTAGCGGTCATTCCGGACGCCACTTCCGAGAGCAAATCTTGAACGTCAATAACAACATTATATGTTATAACTCCGTTGGTATTCGTTCCGTAAGTATCGATGGAGAAAACACTACCCTCAAATGTTTTGTCTTTAATGGCAGTAAACTCTACCGTTGCTTTTTGACTAATTTTAACTTTAGGGCGATCAACTTCATTAATGGCCACCTCAATGGAGAGTTGAGACGGGTTACCGATAACTAACGCGGGAGAGGAAGAAACGGATGTTCCCGTGGCATTGGAAGAAGCCGTGGTAACTGTGTCTCCCGGACGTATAGAAAGATTTCCGACCGTCCCGTCTGAAAGTGCGGTTACGACGGCGTCTTGCGTATTTTGGTAGGCAATCCAAGCGCTGTTGACCGCAGCCTGCGCCTGGTCAACGGTGTTTTTTTGGTTTTTCATGTTTGCTTCTGCGGCTAACCAATCATCCTGCGCCGTTGTAAATTGCGGCAGTATCCGGTTTGTTGTATTGGGGCTGCCATCAGTATTTTGATATGTGGAGTTTTCGGATAAATCTGTATATATTTTCCATTTACTAAACATCGTCGACTGAAGACTATAGTAAGAAGCATTCGCCGTATTAAGGGTGTTTTTGGCTGCGAGATAGTTCGCAAGGGCTGTAGATTTTTCCTGAGGAGTTGCGGTACTTGTAACTTTAAAAAGATTTTCTCCGGTTTTTACAGCATCGTGGTCTTTTACATATACTTCTTTAACAATACCCGTTGTTGTTGAAAAAACATTCACCTGGCCCTGTGCTACCACGTTACCGCTCTCGCTCACAATCTCTGAAATGGTGTCGCGCGTAACAGAGGCCGTAGTAAACTGTTGTTTATTATTGCCCCGTAAGGGTGATGTTGTAAAAAAGAGGATCACTCCCACCGCTATAACAACAATTGCCTTTTTTATGAGGGAAGCCTTTACAAACCAATTTTTAAAATCAACAATTTTAGCGAAAACGCCTCTTGCGAGATTCTCTAACAGGTTCATATTATTTATTTTTTTCTTCCCATTTTTTAACTACATTCTCCATGATGTAAACCATTTTCTTTAAATCAGCTTCCGGCATAAAGGAAATTATTTCATTCATCTTTTCGAAGTGTCTGCCTTGAATAAGTTTGAGTTCTTCCTTGCCCTTTTGTGTCAACTTAAGTCGTGTGATACGACGATCATGAGAATCATCTTTTCTCGTGATCCACCCCGCATCAAAAAGCCTATCGGAGAATTTGGCAACTGCCGGAGATGACATAGCAAGCTCTGTTGCAAGATCGCCAACAGTTACATCAGGATTCTCCTGCAAATAGCACATTGCCTGTATCTGTAAGAATGTCGCGATCTTTTCCTCGATGGGAACGTTTAATGAGGGTTTTGTAATCCTCATCCATTTCCTTACAACAGTAATAAATCGCTGCATTAATTCTTGGTTTTTCATAAGAAGACCGATATTATCTAACTCAAATAGAATCTTACTATGTTAGATATTATTAGTCAAGGACTACTTATTGACTGCTCTACTCCATTTATGGAGGTACAAAGACACTAAAAACTCCCGCAAGGCGAAAGACGTTTGCAGAATTTCTTATTGTCAAAGTGCTACACGATATAAGAAAGGGGGGATGACATCCTCACCCGAAACAAACTCTCAATGTAGCGCCAGCCACGAATTTCTTTGAAAATACCTGGGTGTGCTACCTGACACACCTCTAAGGTGTGAAAATTTCTAACTTGTAGCTAGCGCAATAAGGATGTACAATACATACAATATATGCAAACACTTATGAAGCAAGCGACAATATTACGCAAGATGAGCGGATTGCAAAGATTGGAGCAGGCTCTTTCACTTTCCGATTTTATCCGCGAGTTAGCCGCGCAGAATATTTTATATCAAAACTACGGACGGAAATTGTCACAAAAGGATCTTCTTACTAAACTGCGTGCCCGACTAAGTTCTACCTGAATTGTGGGACAGCGAGAAATACTAGTACAAATTATTCATGTCTTGAATCATCACCGGATAGAGTATCTACTTACCGGAAGTCTAGCCGTTTCCTACTATGGATTTCCCCGCGCCACTCACGATATTGATTTTGTGATCGAAACCACACCTAATCAACTGGGTAAAGTTAAGCTGGCAATTTCGGATTTAGGACCAGACTACATAGGTGAAGCTTTAGATTCCTCTTTTTTTAATTTATATCATGCCGAAACAGGTATAAAAATAGACCTTTGGCTGGTCAGTCCGGATGAATTTACAACCAAATTCAAGCGAAAACAGACAATGCGGGTTGGAAGGCAAACGATCAACTTGATTTCCCCGGAGGATCTTATTTTAACTAAGCTCAGGTGGTGTAAGGAAGCTAAAAGTGAAAGACACATGCGTGATTGCGCCGGAATACTCGAGGTTCAAAAAGGTAAACTGGACATGACGCATTTGCGCAAGATGGCAAAAGAATTTGAAGTCGAATCTTTATTTCGCGAAGCTGGAGATTATCCTGTATAGCGAACGTCCCTCATGGTGGAGATTAGACTGTTAGGAAGCCATTTACAAGATGTCCTCTTTCCCAAATTTTTCACTCTACTTAACTCCGGAATGGAGAAACGTACGTAATTTCTGATATTCTAACTTGTATAATAAATGGTGTAATATTCATGTATAAACTTCCATGGGCTAACGCCCATGGTTTTTCTTCCGCCTTGTGCTCCGCCTTGTGCTCCGCCTTCGGCGGAGTTTATTTGTATTGCTTCATCCACGACCTTACGGTCGTGGTTTTCGCGTCTTGGAATAAAAGTTACTCCGACTTTTCATCATGCCTAAGCTCCCTAAGATTAGGCCCAGAGATTTGATAAGGATTTTTGGAAAACAAGGATACACTATCGATAGGCAAAAAAGGGAGTCATGTTATTCTATACCCTGATCGATTCAAAATTGCCGATGCTACAGAGCATATGCCCTTCCCCGATAGTTCATTCGACGTAGTTTTAGCCTGTCTTTCTCTACCAAATTATGCAAGAAACCCGCAAGAAGTAATTAATTCAATACTGGAAATGATAAGAGTTGCTAAAGAAAAAGTGGTTTTCACGACCTCTTTTCCCGATATTAGCGCTTTTCCTATTCTTCCCCCATCCGGCCATATTAATTGTTTACCCTGCCAATCGACTGCGTATCCGCTTATCTTTTTGACTCTTCAAGAACTAAGGATGCCAGCTTCATGATGGAAATCACAAAGGGATCAATAATGTGCTGGTTTGCTCTGCCACAGGAAAAACCCGCTCAGTTTTTAGAATACGAAGAACCGGGGACTTTAGAAGTTGGCGGCAAACAAATTCCGGGAGTTTTGTGGCAAATGATTAATCAACTGGAAAACGGACAGACAGATAATACCGCCATTCGTATTGTCGATATCGGCGAGGAAATTTGACATTCGGAAAAGACCCCAGATCGCCCTACCTGAAAAAATGTGATTGTCAGAAGGCTGTTTACCAAAGATCCTCTTGTTTGATCCTTTGCTGTAGAAATTAATCATTGACAAAAATTAAGAAATATTGTTAAATATGCTTAATATGTCTACAGTTACTATTTCTCTACCTGGTCAGATTACTAAAAGAGTCGACAGGGAGGCAAAGAGGCAAGGCTTTGCTACACGCTCTGAATTTATAAGAAGTTTAATTCGAAGATATTTTAGTTCTGGCGATTCGACATTTGAACCTTTCACCCCTCGTCCTCTCAGTGAAATTGAAGAAGAATTAAGAAAAACCGGAAAATATAACAACAAGTTTATAAAAAGCGTAGTAAGAGGTTTAAAGGATAATTCATCTTTCTATGAGGATCGGACCTCTTAAGCCAAAGCTACTCAAGTATATAGCTAGACATGGTTTAATTAAGAAGCTATCAAAACAAATCCAACTTTTTGAGGGGAATCCAAATCACGTATCACTAAATACAGAAAAACTAGAACCTAAAAATTTAGGATTATATTCTTTTAGAATCGACCGTAAATATAGGGCTATATTTCATATGCTTTCACCAACTGAAGCAGAGATAATTGACATAAGTGATCATTATCAATAATTTAGAAGGAGAGTAAATTTAGGTTTCAATCAAGTACCTGTAAAAGTTACAAGATATTGTGAGCACCGATTGAATCAGGGCCAGTCCAACCCACACGGCGTCACCCCAGAGCGACAACTGCGAAATTCTTGTGGGTATGTGATTTTATGATTAAGTTTATTCGGATTTTTTTAGTTCTTTTGGTGCTGGGGAATTTATTTTTAGCCGCCTGGTATGTCCTCCACCAAGACATCTATTTTTATGCCGATATCGGCCGTGATTTTTTGCTTTTTGGGGAAATTGCCCAAAAAAAACTTGTCTTAATCGGCCCCCGCACCTCAACCGCCGGGCTTTTCCATGGACCATTATGGCTTTACCTGAATTACCCCGCCTATCTTCTGGGCCAGGGCAATCCCCTATTTGTCGGCTGGTATTGGATTTTAATCATCGCCGGAGGCTTGCTTTTAAACTTTTGGGTAGCCAAAAAAATATTTAATAATTTTGTCGCCTACCTTTATGTTCTACTGCTGTCCATATACATCGTTTTTGACGCGAAATCGCTCATTCATCCTGACGGCGCTTTACTGCTTTTGCCTTTTTTCTTTTTTCTTTTCGTGAAATATGTTGAAACACTTAAGTTTCGTTTTCTGGCCGGCCACTTTTTCGTCTTGGGTCTTTTGGCCCACCTTGAGATGGCGCCGGGACTGCCGCTTATTTTTCTTTCATCGCTGGCCGCTTTTTACATTATCTGCCGAAGGGGAAAATTTTCCCATCTGGCGGCTTTTTTGTTTCTTGCAGTTTCGCTTTCCAATTTTATTATCTTTGACCTTAGGCATGATTTCCTTCAGGTCAAATCAATAATCAGGAACCTTTCGCCTTCAAGCGGCGATCCAAAATTTACCTACGGGTCTATTATCCTGGAAAGGGTCAAAAATATCACTCACCTGCAGCTTGTTCGCAACGGGCAAGATTTAAGTAATTTACTCTCTTTCCTGGTTTTTTTCGGATTAATCTTTTGGCAGATAAAAAACAACAAATACAAAACGGTCTACGTATGCTTTCTCTACTTTTACCTTGGTTTTTTTGCTATATCGCTTTCGCAAAAACATATTATCTTAAGCCACCAGTTTCTTCCGTTTTTCGGTCTGATTTTTTTGATTTTTACTTCTCTGGCAACCTCAAAGTACGGAAAGATTTTTTTGATTTTTTTCTTTTACGTTTATTTGAGCAACTTCAATTACACATTGAGCTATCTTGGCCAATCCCAAAATTTTTTCGGGAAAGACAAAAATTCATGGAACTTTCTTTTGAATATGTCGCGTAAAGTTTACGAATCAGGCGACAAAGAATTCGGATATTTCGTTTATTCGCCGGATGTTTTCGCCTACGAGCCGCGTTATGCTATGT
>JAUYIQ010000023.1 GCA_030688205.1 Candidatus Curtissbacteria bacterium
AGGCTCTACAATATCTATATGGACCTGGTTCTGTTTAAACTTACTTTTGTTTCTGCTTTCGTGCCTTTCCACTCAATTCGCAAATTTACCTTTCAGTTTTTCGGCCTAAAAGTTGGTCGTGGCTCAACAATCCACATGTGGACCCGTTTTTTTAACCCTAAAAACATCACAATCGGTGAAGATTCGATAATCGGAGACCATTGTTTTTTAGATGGACGTGCAAAGCTAACTATCGGTGATCACGTCGACATTGCATCACAAGTTTTAATTTACAATTCCGAACACGATGTGAACTCCGAAGACTTTGATCCAATCGAGGAACCGGTCGAAATTGATGACTACGTATTTATTGGCCCACGCGCGATTATTCTTCCGGGTGTCAAAATAGGCCGCGGTGCTATTGTTGCAGCAGGCGCAGTTGTGACTTCTGATGTCAAACCATTTGAGATTGTTGGTGGAGTTCCCGCAAAACCAATAGGGGAGCGCAAAAACAAAGATCCTCATTACAAATTAGGAAGAGCCCGACTTTTTCAATGATTCCATTCGTTTTTGCCCTTTTAATTCTTGTGGGTGGATCAAATTCTTCAGTGGTTAAATTTTCTCTTCTCCAATTTCCGCCTCTAGTACTCGTGGTCT
The DNA here is from genome assembly GCA_030688205.1 of Candidatus Curtissbacteria bacterium. GTDB lineage: Bacteria > Patescibacteriota > Microgenomatia > Curtissbacterales > GWA2-41-24 > 2-01-FULL-41-11. The sequence goes on from JAUYIQ010000023.1 coordinate 637, forward strand.
TGAGAGCGTTGACAGCCTTTGTGGTACTGGCTCCGTTTATTTTAAAAACAACTCGTATAACCACAGAAAGAAAAACGTTTAATCTTTTTTTGGTAAACACTCTATTTGCCATAAACTGGCTCACGTTTGCAATCGGCTTACAAAAAACAAGCGTAACAATGTCTCAATTAATGTATGTACCGACGTCTTTGATAGTAGCTTTTTTAAGCGCATTTATACTTAAAGAAAAGTTCACAAAAACACAAATTATTGGTTTGTCAATTACAATTTTTGGAGCATTAATAATTGCTTTTGAATCAATATCTGGTACTAGTAACTCTTTCGGAAGTCTTTTGGGAAATGCTATCGTTTTCTTTGGAGTATTATGCTGGTCCCTGTATTTAGTACTTTCCAAAAAAATAAGCCATATATACAGCCCGCTTACGATAATCTTTTACAACTTTCTGGTTTCCTTTATCCTTGCTTCTGCTTTAGTTATTGCAAATCCATCGGCCAGAAATTTCGACTTTGAAAATATTACGCATGTTGGATTTCTTAGTTTGGCTTACATAGGAATTATGTCTTCCTCCGTCTATTTTTATCTGAACCAATGGTTTATTAAACATACATCCGCCTTCTTCTCCTCTCTCCAGATATACCCACTCACCGTGATAGCAAGCATATTAGGAGCAATTTTCTTCCATGAGACGATAACATTGAGCTTAATTATCTCAGCCTCTTTGATAATGTCAGGTGTTTACTTGGCAACATCCTTTCAGTATGTTAAAAGAAACAAACATGGATAAAATTGATCTGTCCGTCATTATTGTTAACTGGAACACAAAAAAACTTCTTCAGAATTGCCTTATATCGATTTATCGATTCACAAAACATATAAACTTCGAAGTTATTGTAGTTGACAACGGCTCAAAAGACGGAAGCGCTGAGATGGTGAGCAAGAAATTTCCTCAGGTAAAATTAATACCCAACAGGGACAATTTCGGCTTCACTAAAGCAAATAATCAAGGAATAAAAGCTGCAATCGGGGAGTATATACTTCTTTTAAACTCAGACACTTACTTAATCGAAAATTCACTCAAAAAACTTGTAGAATATGCAAAAAGCCTGAATAATTTTGGTGCTTTGGCCCCCCTGCTCTTAAACGAAGACAGATCGACTCAACAATCAGTAGGTTTTTTCCCTCATCTACCTCAGATTTTTTGGTGGATGAGCTTTATCGACGATCTTCCCGGGGGTTCAATCCTTCGCCCATATCATGTAGATCACAACAGCTTTTACAAGCACGAAAGACAAGTAGATTGGATTACCGGAGCAGCCTTTTTTACAGCAAAAGAAGTAATTCAAAAAATCGGTGGTCTGGACGAAAAAATATTTATGTACGGAGAAGATGTTGAATTGTCTTACAGGATAAAAAAAGCAGGATATAACGTTTATTTTTCCCCGCAAACCAAAATCGTTCACATTGCAAGAGGCTCGAGTGGCAAAATTACTAAAAATGCAATTTTAGGCGAATACAAAAGCACAATATACTTCTACCAGAAACACAAGAGTCCATTTTCTTTGCAAATGGTCAAAATCTTACTTAAAATAGGAGCATTGGCCCGCATTCTAATCTTCTCAATCCTGGGCAGAAAGGAAACGGCCAAATTTTATGTCGAAGCTCTTAAAGTGGCGTAAGCCAAGTTTGACTTGGTTTGACAATCATGCTCTTGAATATCTTTCGTTTGCTCTTTTAGTCTTTATCCCGCTTTATCCTAAAATTCCCATTGCTGATCTTATTCCAGGCTACATTGTTCGCCTGAGAATGGATGATCTGCTTGTTGCATTTGCTTTTGCCGTTTTTCTTATTCAGTTAGTAAGAAAAAAAGTAACTCTTAAGGGCAACCCTCTTTTTATGCCGCTATTGGTCTATGTCGCAGTCGGTTTTGCCTCATGCCTAAGCGCCATTTTTATAACGCATACAGTCCCACTGAGCGAAATCCATATTGTTAAGTTGTTTTTAAATTGGGCCAGAAGAATCGAATATTTTTCTGTATTTTTCATTTTCTTTTCATCAATTAAATCTCTCGCCCAGATCAAAAAATACGTCTATCTCACAGCTATTGTGCTTCTTGCGGTTTCAATTTACGGCTTCGGGCAAAAATATCTCTATTGGCCGGCATATTCTACGATGAATAGAGAATTTTCTAAGGGTGTAAAACTCTACCTGACAGAACATGCACGTGTTCTTTCTACATTTGGAGGTCATTATGATCTGGCTGCATATCTGATGGTTGTTCTCACCTTGTTTATACCGCTTGGACTAGTTGTTAAAAAATTTCTTCATAAAATTCTTTTCTTATTTACCTCTTTTGCTGCGTTCTGGCTTTTGATACTAACAGTCTCCAGAACCTCTTTCCTTGCCTATGTTGTATCTATTACAGCAGCCTTTGCCCTATTGGCCGTAAAAAAAGGCTGGTTATGGAGTATTTCCCGATGGTTTATTGTAATGTCTATTTCACTTGGAATAATGCTTTCTTTTGGAGATCTTTCCGATCGCTTTGCTCATGTATTAAAGCTTGACCAATTCAAAACTTCTTTGGTGCTAAAGCCATTCAAAAAGGAACCGCCAAAAGGTTCGGGTGTAGCCTTTTTGGATTCAAATGAAGTCGGATCCAAATCAGACATTCCACCTTCAACAACTAAACCGACAACAGGTATCACTTCAGCTGTCCCGTCTGATGTTTACGACAACATTCCTTTTTATGGCAACGATTCAGGTTTACCTGCAACGCTTGCCGCAAAACCTCGTGTTTATTCCCAAGCCGCAGTTCAATACGATCTTTCAACCGGCATAAGACTCGACTACACATGGCCTCAAGCTATAAAAGGTTTTATGAAAAATCCACTGTTAGGGTCCGGATACTCTACGCTTACCAAAGCAAATGTCGAAACTTTCACGGATGCCGAATCAACAGACAACGATTTCCTACGGGCACTTGGTGAAACAGGTATTTTAGGATTTTTAGCCTTTTTCGGGACAATAAGTTTCATCTGCTATCACGCGTTAAAAAACTATAAAGATATTACAGACCCGTTTTACTCAACTGTCGTGGCAGGCCTTGTTGCTGCAACCATTGGCCTTTTAATAAACTCTTTTTACATTGATGTTTTCGAAGCATCAAAAGTTGCCTATACTTTCTGGACTCTAATGGCAATTCTTATGGGGATAATTAAGTTTTCACAAAAAACAAAAGATATTAAGTGAACAAAATTGAGGTTTTTCTCCTTTCTCTCGTTTTAGTTATTAGTCTCTTAACAAGACTCTACAAAATTGAAAGACCGATAGCTGACTGGCATTCATGGAGGCAGGCAGATACGGCTGCTGTTGCCAGAAACTTCATCAAAGAAGGTTTTACTCCGTTAACACCAAAATACGATGACATGTCTACTCAAACAAATGGACTGGATAATCCAAACCGCTATCGGTTTGTTGAGTTTCCAATTTTCAACGCTATTATCGCCTTTGTATGGACATTTACAGGAGTAAACGAAACATATGCAAGGCTGGTAACTGTCATATTTACGGTAGGCTCAACTGCTCTGCTTTATTTTCTGGTCAAACATTTTTCAGATCGTAAAACAGCACTGCTTGCCAGCTTTTTCTTTGCAACCATTCCATATAATATTTTCTATTCCTCAACAATTCTGCCTGGCCCTTTCATGGTTTTTGCAACACTTGCAACTTATTTAACTTTTGCCAAATGGATGCAAAAGGAAAAAAGTAAAATATTAATGATTCTTTCAGTTTTATTTGCAAATCTCGCTATTCTCTCTTGGCCAATCGCCTTATTTTTTATGCTTCCATTGGTCTACCTTGCTTACGACAAATACAAGATTGCAACTTTCAAAAAACCGGATCTCTGGATCTTTGCCATTCTTTCTCTGGCACCGTTTATTGCTTGGCGAATTTGGATTTCAAGATTTCCCGAAGGGATTCCTAACTGGCAATTTTTGTTGAATGAAAACGGCATTCGTTATAAAGGAGCTTTCTTCAGATGGTTAATACAAGAACGAATGGGTCGACTTATTTTAACGGTAAGCGGTTCTTTTCTCTTTTTGCTCGGCGTTGTCCGAAAGCCGGAAATTAAGGAAAAGCTCTTCTACTTCGTCTGGTTAATTTCCGCCGCTCTGTACCTTATTGTTTTTGCTTCCGGTAACGTAAGACACGATTATTACCAAGTCCCTATCATTCCAGTGGCAAGCGTCTTTATGGCAATTGGAGCAAAAACATTAATCGACCCGCCAAATAATTTTATTAACAAGTACGTATCAAGAATTCTGCTTATTTTTTTAATATCCTTGATGTTCGCCTTCGGCTATTACGAATTGAAAGGATATTATTGGGTCAACAAGCCGCAAATTGTAGAAGCAGGCAAAGCGGTCGACAAGCTTCTTCCAAAAGATGCAACAGTCCTTGCCCCTTACAACGGTGACACCGCTTTCCTTTATCAGACAAACCGTTATGGATATCCAATAACAGACAGATCCCTTGAAAAATTCATAGAACAAGGAACAAAGTATTTAGTTTCTGTTGACGTTGGAGATGCAGGTATTCAAAACCTTGTCCGAAATTGCAAGGTTATTGATAAAAACCAAAATTACGTTATCATCGAGATGTTTAAAGATTGTATCGGAAAGTAAAGATGGATGACCAGTTAATAAGATTCTTAATAGAATCTAAAGAAAAAGGTTACGCTTCGCAAGATGAATCTTTTTGGAAGAAAGAAAAAGATGAATCTACATCTATAGAGTTCGAATCAGGAGATTGGAGCTTTCACGATAATTATTTCGGTGGAGAACCATACGGAGGGAGACAAGTCGTTTTTTACAGGGGCAAACCAATTTGGATGAATGTCTACTATGGTCAAGTTGACAAAGAAGTCCAGAATCTCAAAGAGATTTATGCATTTTTGAAAAAGGCACTACTTTTCCCTCGAGAGAAATTCCCTTTGAGAGGAAAAGACAATTTTACAGAAGGTGATTATAAATATCGTTCTTCCCTAAAAGGCAACATTAGTAACTTCACTGTTCAGGAAAAAATTTACTACAGAGGAAGGAAGATCTATGGTGCTGTTTTTTATGGTGGTTATGTTGATAGACGCAAGGAGAATTAATTATGAAAATATTAATGATAACCCCTTATCTTCCTTATCCACTTGTTTCTGGTGGACAAATAAGAACGTACAACCTATTAAAAAATCTGTCGACAAAACACAAAATTACTCTCGCTTCTTTTATAAGAAACACAGATGAAGGGAAGTACATAAAGGATCTCTCACCTTACTGCGAGAAAGTCATAACTTTCAAAAGGAGAAAAGCCTGGTCGCCAATCAATGTTCTGCTTTCGGCTCTCACCCCCTTCCCGTTTTTAGTCTGCATCTATTTTGATATTCGCGTAAGGGCACAGATCAAAAAGGAATTGGAAAAAGAAAAATATGATCTCATTCATGCGGAAACTTTTTATGTAATGCCTAATATACCGGGAACAGACGTCCCGATATTTTTAGTTGAACAGGTTATTGAGTATCTTGTTTATCAAAGATTTGTAGAAGGCTTGCCAAAGTGGATGTTTCTGATAAAACCATTTCTGTTTCTTGATGTTATCAAAATTAAATGGTGGGAAAAATATTACTGGAAAAAGGCTAAAAGACTCGCAGCAATGTCGCAAGACGATCGTGATTTCATCCAAAACCTGGAACCGAAATTAAAAATAGATGTTGTAGCAAATGGTGTAGACATAGATTATTTCGAAAAGACAAAAAAGAAAAAGCCTCAAAACCCCACAGTACTATTTGTCGGTCAGTTTAAGTGGTTACCAAACAGAGATGCTACAAAGTTCTTGGTTGAAGAAATTTGGCCAAAAATTAAAGGTGAAATCAAAAATGCAAAATTATGGATTGTCGGCAGGAATCCTCCAAAAGACATATTAAATTTTGCATCAGATAACATAAGAGTCGATGGGGGAGTGGAAGACATAAGGCTTGCATATGGAACTTCTGATGTTCTGCTTGCTCCTATCAGAAACGGAAGAGGTACAAAGTATAAAATTCTGGAAGCAATGGCCACCAGAACACCTATTGTTGCAACAAAGCTTGCAGTCGAAGGAATAAACGCTACAAATGGCAAACAGGCTCTTGTCGCCCAAACCGCAGAAGGCTTAGCCGTAAACACTGTAAAAGTTCTTAAAGACCCAAAGCTCGGGGAAAGTTTGGCGAATCATGCATATGAGCTTGTCAAAAAAGATTACAACTGGGGGAAAATATCCGACCAGTTGGACAAAGTTTATAAATAAGTAGGGGAGAAGTAATGGATATTTCGGTTATCATCGTTTCTTACAACACTCAAGAGCTTATCGCAAAATGTCTAAAATCGGCAAAATCTGCAATCCAAAATCTTAATTTTAATGTTGAAGTTTTCGTAGTGGACAATAACTCGAAAGACGGGACTGTTGCCGAAATTAAAAAAAAATTCCCCTGTGTCAATTTAATTATAAACCGCGAAAATCTTGGCTTTTCCAAAGCGAATAACATCGCTCTAAAAGGTGCAAAAGGAAAATATTTTCTAATCCTCAACCCGGATACTGAAGTACAATATGACACATTTTCCAAAATGTATAAATTTATGGAGAAAAATCCCGAAACAGGAATCGCAACATGCCGGGTCGAACTTTCATCCGGAACGTTAGACCGCGACTGTCGAAGACATTTCCCGTCTCCATGGCGAGCGTTCACCCATTTTTCAGGCCTGTCAAAAATATTTAAAGGGTCGACAATTTTCGATCAGTATTACTACGGTTATTTAAAAGATGACAAGCAGCACGAAATCGATGCATGTGTTGGTGCCTTTATGTTCGTCAGAGCTGATGCAGTAAAAAAAGTTGGATACTTTGACGAAGACTTTTTCTTTTATGGGGAGGACTTAGATTGGTGTTGGCGGTTTGCCGAAGCAGGATACAAAATTGTCTACACTCCTGTTACAAAAATTCTGCACCACAAAGGAGCTGCTTCCGGAATGAAACCGGCTTCTCAACATTTAACAAAAGCAACAAAGGAATCAAAAAAAAGAGCGCTTTATGAATCCGTCCATGCCATGGAACTCTTCTACAAAAAACACTACACAGATAAATATCCGTTCCTCATAAACTGGATAGTTTTGATTTCCCTGAAAATTCTAGAAAGAATAAGAGTGATGTCGGCATGAAAATAAGCAGAGCTTTTCTACGAATTGGTATTGATGCAAGATTTATCGGGCCGGAAGGTACCGGGCTTGGCAAATACACCGAAAAGCTTATCTTAAACATCGCAAAACTCGACAGAAAAAATAAATACGTTATATTTTTGGGTAAAAGAAATTGGGATTTTTTTGAAAAGTTACCAAAAAACTTTACGAGAAGTCTTGCCGATGTTCCATGGTATTCGCTTTCAGAGCAAATAAAGATGCCAAAAATTATAGTCTCTGAAAATTTGGATCTTCTGCATGTCCCCCACTTCAACGTGCCGATTTTCTATAGTGGAAAATTTATTGTCACGGTTCATGACCTTATTCATCACAAGTTTGCAGAGCATACCGCAACAACAAAAAATCCCGCAATTTTTAAATTAAAACGTTTAGCTTATAAAAAGGTTATCGAGCATGCAATTCGAAAATCTTCAAAAATCATTACGCCATCGAACTTTGTAAGGGGCGACATTATAAAAACATTTAGCGTAGATCCGAATAAAATCGTCGTCACCTACGAAGCCGCAGAAGAAGAGTACGAAAATGTATCAAGTATTAAGTATAAAGTATCAAGTAAAAACGCCAACATAATTTACGTCGGAAATGCCTATCCTCACAAAAACCTCAATAATTTACTCGATGCAATCAAATTATTAGTTCACGGTAGTCAGTTTATAGTTCACAGAAATTCAAAAACCGTTAACAGTCAACCGTCAACCGTCAACCTTAAACTCATCCTTGTTTGCCCAAGAGACGTTTTTTGGGAAAGGTTAAAAGAAGAGATCAAAAAGAGAAATTTAGAAAAAAATGTCGTTTTAAAAGGGTACTTAAAAGCAGAAGATCTGAAAAAACTTTTTCAAAAATCTTCTGCTTATGTATTCCCGTCTCTTTCGGAAGGTTTCGGAATACCGGGGCTTAATGCTATGTCTTCCGGCCTGCCTGTAATTGCTTCAGACATCCCCGTACTAAAAGAAGTTTACGGCGACGCCGCTTTCTACTTCGACCCTAAAAATCCAAAAGACATTGCGGAAAAAATCGATAAAGTATTAATAAACCCAAAATTAAGGCAAAAATTAATAGAAGCAGGCTTCAAACAATCCTTAAAATATTCCTGGCTCAAAATGGCCCAAGAAACCCTAAAAGTCTACGAATCAGTTAAATAATCGGTCCTATTTAAAAACTTCTTGTCACGAATTTTCAATTATGACAAGGCGACCTGCTGATATAATGAAACTTAAATCTTTCGTCAACAAACAGTGAAAATACTCCTGGTTATTCTTGCACTCGGTTTATTTTTCAGAATTTATAATTTTGAATCTCTTTACACTTTCGATCACGACCAGGATTTATCTGCGTGGATTGTTCGTGACATCATCGTTAATCACCACCCAAGACTCATCGGGCAACTGACAAGTATCGACTCAGTATTTATCGGCCCGCTTTACTACTACGTGTTGGCGTTCTTCTTTGCTATTTTTAAAATGAATCCGCTGTCCGCCCACATTCCGGCGACTTTAATAGGGCTTGCAACAATTGCCAGTATTTATTTTGTATTTTCAAAATTATTTACAAAAACAACCGGTCTTGTGGGGGCATTTTTTTATGCAACTTCGATTTCACTTGTCACTTTAGATAGATGGATAGTTCCTACTTTGCCAACTGTTCTTTGGTCTGTGTGGCTATTGCATGTTGTTCTCAACCTTTTAAAAGGTAACTTTAAAGTATTACCGATAGCAGGTTTGCTTATTGGATTAATTTGGCACATCCATGTAGGTCTTCTCCCACTGGTATTTCTAATTCCCGCAGCCATTCTAATGTCGGGCAAAAGACCAAAATTTTCAAAATTAATAATTCCTGCAATAATTATCATTTTTCTTTCCCTGCCTATAATAGTTTTTGAAACACGTCATAACTTTATGCAGTCTAAGGGGTTTTATCAGGCATTAAGCTATGTTCGGGAAGATCAACCAACCGGTTTACTCAGATTAAAAATGGTTCTTCCGGGTGCTTCATCAGCGCTTTCAAGAACAATCTTCCCAAGAACTAACTTTCCTTATTCGTTTGTTTTTCTTTCCTTTATTCTTCT
>JAUYIQ010000026.1 GCA_030688205.1 Candidatus Curtissbacteria bacterium
CAAAGAGTAGCGAAATCTTTTTTGTCGATTAAAAATTGTAATATTGAAGTCTGTCATTTAAAATGCAGTATGTGAAAATTATTAAAGATAATCTACAGATAATTATCGTTTCATTTATAAGTCTCTTTTTAGAGCTTCGGGTTATTAGATTAATTGGTACAGAAATACGCATATTTGCTTATTTCTCAAACTTAGTTCTTCTTGCAATTTTTGTAGGTCTGGGGCTGGGGATGATTGTCAAGACAAAATTTTCAATTATCACAACAAGTTCCCTGCTTTTTTTATTAACAATAATTATTTCAACTAACTACATCGTCAGGTGGCCAAATTTAGAATTCAAATTATTTTCGGGTATAACAGAACTACTGGCACCCCTTTCTGAATCTTATATTTGGCTTCAGCTGCAAACTTATTCTAAAACTGGAATCGTAATAGGAATAATATTGACAATACTTTTGTTTTTAATGATAGTCCTAATTTTTATGCCTCTTGGACAGATCTTGGGGAATCTACTTCAAAAACACAACAAACCCATTCTTGTTTATTCAATCAACGTCGCAGCATCACTTGCAGGCCTCTGGGCCTTCCAGGCTTTTTCCCTGGCCAGGTTTTCTCCCTATTTCGGGATTATTTTAGCGCTTGGAGCTCTTATATTTTTTGCCAAAAACCAAGTAGAAAAACTAGCCCTTATAATAATCTTTTTAACAGCAACCGCATTTATCGTTCCACGCATCGAAGCTAAAAATATCACCTATTGGTCACCTTACCAAAAGCTTACTTTATCTCCTGCTTTTCGCGATGAAACAAATGTAAATCCTCAACCTGGAGGCTGGTATTTGGAGGTTAATAACGTAGGGTACATGAGTCTCTTGAATCTATCAGAAGAATATCAGGCAACTGCTGCAGCAAAGCTAAACCAACTCTACAATAACAAACCGGAAGTGGATGTACGTTTTGCCGATCAATATTCACTGCCTTATAAATTAAAACCGGATTCTAAAAACGTTCTTATAGTTGGGGCTGGAGCAGGAAATGATGCAGCAGCTGCACTCAGAAGTAAAATTGAACAAATCGATGCAGTTGAAATAGATCCGACAATTATCGAAATTGGTAAAAAATTCCACTACGAAAAACCTTACGCGAAAAATAACGTAAACGTCATTATAGATGATGGGAGAGCTTATTTTGAGAGAACGGACAAAAAGTATGATCTTGTCGTAATGGGATTAGCAGATTCACATACACTTTCGTCATCGCTTACAAATTTAAGACTGGACCATTATCTATATACAAAAGAAAGTTTCCAAAAGATAAAGGATATTTTGTCGGATAGGGGAGTATTATTTTTGACATTCGAAGTAACAAGGCCTTGGATGGGTGCAAGAATTGAAAAAGGTTTAACGGATGTCTTTGGTCAAAAACCAAAAACTTTCGAAAACAGAAGCCAGGGCGTTTTCGGCTGGGGTGGTTATTCGTTTGTTGTTTCAAAAAACCCGGGTGAGATGGACAATCTTCTTGAAAAGAACCCGGATCTTTCAACGTTTATCACTCAAAATACAAGAAATTTTTCAACATCTACCAACCCGCTCACAGATGATTGGCCATATTTATATTTAGACAAACCAAGACTGCCGGTAATTCATTTACTGGTTGCCCTAATTCTAGGCGGAAGCCTTGTAATCTTTCGCAGAAGATTTTTAGGAACCAGCACACTGGATGTTCCGATGTTTTTTTGGGGAGCAGCCTTTTTGCTTTTTGAATTCCAGAATATATCAAAAACAAGTCTCTTGTTTGGAATCACTTGGGTTACAAATCTATTTACAATAAGCGCCATTCTCTTATTACTTCTTTTGGCAAATTTAACAGTTGCGAAAAAATTAATTTCTTCAAAAACAGCCTTTATTTTCTTAATTATAGCCATAATTTGCCAGTATTTTGTGCCTTTGTCTCGAATAAATTCATGGTCGTACTGGCAAAAAATTATTGTAGCGAGTATTTTTCTGAACCTACCGGTTTATTTCGGGGGAATTATATTTACAAATATGTTTGCAAAAGCAAAAGATAAAGCCAACGCTTTGGGTTCTAACTTCCTGGGTTCTGTTTTCGGAGGTTTCGCCGAGATGATTACGTTTTTGACTGGTATTCACTCTCTGTTAATTTTAGTTGTAATCTTTTACACTTTGGGTTACCTGTTTGCAAACAACCTTAAGATCTTATCGAATCTCAAGTTCAGAACATGAAATCACAAAAAATTTCTGCTGCTATCGCAACATTTAATGAAGAAAATAATATTGTCGATTGCCTAAAATCTCTCGGGCAATTTGCAGATGAAATAGTCGTTACAGACGGCGCATCAACAGATAGAACGGCTGGTATTGCAAAAGAACTCGGTGCAAAAGTTATAAACACAACTAACAAATCAATGTTTCATATCAACAAAAACCTGGCAATCGACAAGTGTACCAACCAATGGATTTTTCTTGTAGATGCAGACGAAAGAGTTAGTGAAGATCTCGCAGACGAAATTAAGAAAAAAGTAGGGGATAATCCCAAAGAAAACGGCTTTTGGGTTAATCGCAGAAACTGGTTTTTAGGAGGTTATCTTAAAAAAGGAGGTGCATACCCCGATAGGGTTATCAGGCTTTTCAGGAAGGGGAAAGGCAGATTACCCGAAGTCAGTGTCCATGAACAGGTTGAAATAGATGGCGAAACTGGCCATCTTGAAAATGACATTCTTCATTTAGCAGACCCGGATTTTGCAAGGTACCTTATGCGAGCCAATCGTTACACAGACCAGACGGCAAAGTACTTAAAAAAGAAGAAAATAGACACAGGTCCCGTATCAATATTTCAATACACGTTCGTAAAACCTGTCTCAACTTTTATATCCATATACTGCGTACACAGAGGATATGTTGATGGCTTCAGGGGATTCATATGGGCACTTTTTTCTGCTGCTCACCATTTTTATGCCTTCGTTAAATATTCCCAGTCGCAAAGAGATAAATCTTAGGTACCTTTTACCACTTGCATTAAGGACTAAAACTTGCTAACAATTTATATATACGTTTTTTGAAAGGAGGTAGCACTGTGGCAAAAAAGAAAAAGAAGAAGAAATAAATTTTCACAAATTTACCCATCTTATCGGTTAAGTTAAAGATTACTTCTCAATTTTTAACATCAGAAACAATCAAAGGTGGGTAATTTTTTTGGCAACCAGATATAATTATATGCATGAAGATCGCCTTGGATATAAGCCCCACACAAACAGGGCATAGGGTAAGAGGAATAGGCAGTTATACGCAAAAACTGGCAGACGAGTTCAAAAAAGGGGATTGGGACATAGACTTTGAATTTTTCGAAACACCCGGCTCTCCCCCACCGGCAGACGTTATCCACTACCCCTATTTCGACCTTTTTGCCCACAGTCTGCCAAATTCTAAAAAGGGGAGTAGGGTAGTGACAATACATGATGTTATTCCCTTAGTTTTCCCACAACATTTTCCGGTAGGTATTCGAGGTTTTATCAATCTATTTTTTCAAAAAAGAGCTCTCAGGAACTGCGATTTGGTTATCTGTGACTCGGAAACGTCAAAAAAAGATATAGCGGACAAACTTTCATACCCTGAGGAGAAAATTAAAGTTGTTTATCTTGCCCCCGGTGAAAATTTTAAAAAAGAGAACAATATTGAAAAATTAAAGGTGATTTCAAAAAAATACAACTTGCCATCAAATTTTGCTCTATATGTTGGCGATGTTAATTGGAATAAAAACATAGAAGGCCTGTTAAAATCCATAAAAATTGCCAAGATCCAGCTGGTGATGGTAGGAGCGAGTTTAAAAGACAACAATATCCCCGAAACCCAAAACATCAATAAACTCATACATAAGCTAAAGCTTGAGAAAAAAATTTATAAGCTGGGGTATATAAGCGAGGAAGATTTAATTTCAATTTACAATTTAGCCTCAGTTTGTGTACTCCCCTCCTATTATGAAGGGTTTGGTTTGCCCGTTTTGGAGAGCATGGCTTGTGGAACACCTGTTGTTTGCTCAAACGTCGCATCGCTTTCGGAAATTGGTGGCAATGCAGCTATATTTTGTGACCCGGAAGATCCTGTTGATATTGCCAAAAAGATTAGCCGGGTTCTCAATTTAAAAACCCTACAAAAACAAGGTCTTTCTATAAAATGCGCCACTCGCGCGTCCTCATTTTCTTGGAGTAAAGTTGCAAGAGAGACTATAGATGTCTACAAATCGGCAAATGCGTAAAAATACGAATGGAGACTCTTCCCTACTTTTCATAATCGCACTTTTTACCGTATGGAGAGACGCTCTTTTTTTATCAGCCCAAGTCTCGCCATCTCTTATCCCAAAATTTGGCGATAGATTCCCCTACGCTGCCGAGCGTTTAGCAAATTCCGGTTTAACCCATTTCCTTTGGGCGTTTGGAAACTTTGATGGCGTTCACTATCTGGGAATTGCCAATTGGGCATATTCGGATCAATATACACAGGCGTTCTTCCCTCTTTACCCTGTTTTGATCAGAATTGTCTCGCACCTCACATTTGGAAATTTTTTAATATCAGCCCTTTTGATTTCGAACTTAGCATTTCTCGCAGGTCTTATCATTTTCAAAAAACTTGTGACAAATTTCTTTGACACAAAAATTGCCCTTTGGTCTTGCGTGTTTCTGGTCACATTCCCGACGTCTTTTTACTTTGGAAGTGTCTATACAGAAAGTATTTTTTTTCTGCTTATAATCTCCTCCTTCTATCTCTTGTCCAAAAATAGAGTGGTCGAAGCATCAATAATAGGAGCTGCAGCTTCTGCAACAAGACTTGCAGGGTTATTCTTAGCGCCTTCGATATTGTTTTCTACCCTTAAACAAAAAATCCTGCCTATTTTGATAATACCCTTAGGTTTTGTTGCTTACGTAGTGTTTCTAAAGGTAAAATTTGATCAGCCTCTTTATTTTTTAACTTCACAACAAATATTCGGCAATGAAAGATCCACAGAATCAATTATTCTTTTGCCACAGGTTCTGTATAGGTACGTTAAGATACTGCTTTCAACAACAGGGCTTCTTTTTACATCAGCACTGCTTGAAGTAACGGCTACT
>JAUYIQ010000020.1 GCA_030688205.1 Candidatus Curtissbacteria bacterium
TGTTCTCTTCACTTTTCAAGGAGCAACACTGACGTGTTGTGACTTTTGTCGTCAATTTGTCAATTTTCTCATTCTTACGCTTTAAGGTAAGCTCTCTTCAAAAAGAGAGCTTGCCCCAAAGCTCAAATATGCTTGTCCTGAGGACCCACTATCTGGCAAGGCCGAATGGGTGCCCGCACTGAGTCCCGCCAGAAGGGACGAAGTGGACCGTGGGAGATTCGAACTCCCGACCTCCACATTGCAAATGTGGCGCTCTACCAGCTAAGCTAACGGCCCTTCGCTTAAGCTCAGGGCAAGCCCAAATCCCTATTTCTTTCCCTTTAGCTGCATGATTTGCCGTTTGAGATCATCCAAATAAGACATTAGGACTCGAATTTCAGTATCCTGAAGTTCGGAGTAGGCATCCCTCGTGCTTAATCCCCTTAAATTCAGAATTTAAGGCCGCAAGTTTTTCTTCCGCTTTTGTTTTTCGTTTTAAAAGTTCTTCTAGTTTTTGGTCCATTTGCTTCTTGCCTTCTGGCTCTTTATCCTTCTCGCCCTTACAAACTAAAAAAGCTGACCCAGGTCAGCCTCAAAAAATTCTAAAAGAATCTAAACTAGACGCAAAAATGGCGCTTTTGTTTTATTGATTTTCTAAGAATTCTCATGAATTATTTTGGGACTAACCTACTTGTGAGAGTATAGCAAAGATCACCCCAAGTGTCAAGGGTAAAAGAAAGAAAAAACCAGGGGTAGGAAGGAGAGCATAAATGCAAACTTAACCCTCCGGCCCCTGGTAGTTAATTGAATCTTTCTCCGACGGTAGCTAATCGTCTTAGGATGTCAGAGGAGGTGCCAATTCGGCTGACATTCGAAAAGAAAAACCCAATTTCACCCAAAGATTGACGGATACGGAATCCCTGAAGCCGACTTAGTAATCCCACTGCTTCCCACAGGAAACATCATGTGTTTCCTTACCCAAGTCTAAATCGGAGTCAGCCTTTTTTCGGATGGTATACGATTCCACTTGATCCCGTACCAAGCTTCATAATCTCCCATCTTTAGTTTCAGCCTTAAAAAAAGCTCTTCAATAAAGACCAATGGCGAAGAGTCGAACTTCGCTTTCAGGACAAAGAAAGGTTTTACTTTCTAAAACACAAATCATCTGTGTTTCTTTTGTTGTCTTGGAAACCCTCACTGTTTTATCCGTATCCGAGGCAATTAAACCAAATTCCAGAAAGAATGTCAAGAAAAATACCCAAGGGCCTATGTTAAATAAATTTGTCAAAATCTGCTCGAGCAAAAATTTACAAATTTATTTTGAGGATAGTTCATGAACTATGTCCATAACAATTCATAACCTGTACTCTTTCGCTCAGCCTGTTCACTACAATAATATATATTATTTAAGTATTCGAGGTGATTTTCCTCGTCGCCAATTCAACTTGGTTGACAAAAATAATCGTTAATCTATACCCAACATACCTTAATTTACATCTAATCAATAATTTTGTTGGGTTCATACTCAACTTTAAAAGTTGCAAATTCGAGTAAGTTGAGTATATAATCCCTGCTAGCACTTTGAAAATTCTCCTTTGGGAGCCAGTTGCGTCTGATTTGTAAGCAGATCAGGTTCAGCTCATCTCCTAAGGGAGAGAAATTCCTGCGGACGGCCACCGTCGGGGAAAGGAAGGAAAAGAAAAATGAAAGGCGGACTTGTAGACAGGGTCATTTTTGGAGGGTCTAACGAACCTGTAAGTCTCTTATTGGACAAGCTTTTGAACCAGCTTTCCACGGAAGAGGCAATAAACCTAATATCAGAAACGCTGAAACAAGAAAATGTCTCGGACAATCTCCATAAAGAACAGGCTCTTCTTTTCGTTGATGCATTAAAACTACTTATTGAAAGCCCTTTTGCCTTTAGGAGACATCTTATGGAGATTTACGACGCTCTTCCGCTAAGAGCTCGCCCCCTGAGCATTGAGAAGGAGAGGGTAGAGGCCGCCTTCAACTTGAGACTCTACCTCTTAAAAGCTATAGCAAGTGGTTGGGAATATCAGAGGACGACTACCGATGCTCAGAAATGTTTTGAATTCCTCTGTAATGCTTACCAAACTGCCTATCAGTTTAATAGTAAATACACCCTATTCCCCTATCCAGAACCGGCAAAGGTTTGTAGAGGAATCATGGATATAATTAGAGATTCGGCAGAAATGATTGTAAATGCTTACGGAGTTAAAACCTTGGACCAATTTATTTTATCCAATATTACACCCGTTGAAATAAGGACGCTTCTTTTACATGCTCAGATCAGAGCGGATACTGAGTTCGTTGTTGATAGACTAAGAATAGCAACGTCGATCTAAAATCTCAGCCCTCCCCTTCTTGTGAACCAATCGAGTTCAATTCAAAGCAAGAAGGGATTTTTTTGCCACAAAATAACTGATTAGCCTCGTCAGGCGAGGCCTGGGAGGCTAGACGAAGCTAAATCTGAAATTTTCATCCGGGAAGTATAGGATAGCTTGACAGACCGACTTATAGCATGTTATAATTCCTCGTTCTTTAAAAATTGGCTGTGAACACTTCTCTCCCCTTTTGACTGCGACATCTTGCTGGCAAATAATTTGTTGGTAAAAAGTCGCAGTTAACTGGGACAGAAAAATAAAAATTATGAAAGGGGTTAACTTTGAAAAAGTTAATTATTTTGGCGGTATCAATTGTCTTGACATTCACCGCTTGTGCATTCGGCAATACAACAAAATTACCTACGCCGAATCAGATAACAACTCCGGCCGTAAGTTCCAACAACCTAAAAACTTATTTTCCGACCGAGCTCTTCCCAAAAACAAAATTATTTTCTAGCGAAACACGCTTCGCATTAGAAAAGGCAGGATACACAATCTTGCCGCTATTGGAAGGGGCTGGAGCAGAGCAAGAAATGAAAGGGTTAGATATTCATCTCGTAGGCACCGATAGAGCGATTGTGGAACTAGACGGCAAGTTTACTCCTTCAGCGGCCAGAAGATCTGAGGTAGCTGTTAACTTATCCAACCTTGATAAAAATCTAATGAACTATAAGGGTGGCTGCACGGAGGAATTTAAGGGTGACTTCGTTGGTAAAATCACCAGGTGTATGGACAAATGGAGCAAGGAAAAAGTGGGAAAAATACCTGGTGTTAAAGGGGTCCTTCCCACAGTTGAAGACGTCCTGGTTTTAAATTACAGAGTGTTGAACCGTTATGGGTTCTACTTTGTAGACAAACTAAGGCACGGACTTCTAGCAATTTCAGCAAACGGCCAGCCTTATCAGGTGGATCCTCTCTCTATTGTAATCGACCTGAAGTCTGATGAATACAAGCCACGCATTATTATAAGAGAAGCCTATTCTGCTAGATTCTGGGATAGTGCGGATATGTGGGACCCGCATCTCGAGATTCATTTTGACGAAATCATGCCCTTCCTAGTCCCCACCGAAGTCAACGCACAGCCAATCTAGACAACAAAAGTCCCCTTCTTGCGAACCATCGGGTTCAGACAAACGCAAGAAGGGATTTTTTTGCCAAAAATAATTTGACAAAGTAACTCATAGTATGTTAAACTCCCCTCGTTCTTTAAAAATTGGCTGTGAACACTTCTCTCCCCTTTTGACTGCGGCATTTTGCTGGCAAAAAATTTGTTGGCAAAAAGCCGCAGTTAACAAAATAAATTATATAGGAGAGACAGACAATGAAAAGGCGGATCATTCTTCTGGTTTTACTTATAGCACTAGCAGTGCTTGTCTTTGGAGTTAACAATCACTTTCAACTTACAGCTACTGAACAAAAGGTGGCACCTGAAAGTATTCTTCCGCAAGATTTCGGACATTATTTTACCCCCGTCAAATCCATTGATCAGTTGATCAAACTTTCGGAACAGCAGAAGAAGCCTTTCTTTCCTTTGGAATTCGAGAATACTGAAAGTATCGAATTTCATAAGCTGTCAAGGCAAAAAGAATTTGTGGATGCAAATTTTGATGAAAAAGGAAAACTCCAAGTCTCGGAAGGTATCCGAGAGGAGGTACAAGGATATTTGATAACTTCAGAAAATCCGATCTACTTCCTTTCTTTGGAAAACGGCAAAGTAATCTCGATAACTGATTACGTGCTCACAGAGTTAAGAGGCCAAGAACTAAAACCCTCCATGGTTTTCCCCGATGAACTTGACCTACGGCTTAGTGTACCTGAGGATATCGATTATCGAAGCATTCATCGTATTGATAATTCAGACTCGAATTCCAGATTGTTGTCAGTCATGATCACCACCGACAAGAAAGCGAGCATTAGGTTTCTGAAGAACTTAGGAGAAACTGTCTCGAAAGGAGATCGCGCGTTGGCTTTTCAGGGATCAGAACCTTTTCATTTACTTAATCTCGCTTTCTGGCCGAAAGGAATTGATTATCCCGCAAATTCTCTCTTACTGCAAGTAAATATTCATACTCCGCCCGCAGGCAGTCCCTATCCTTATGGATATTACGAGGAGAATTTTTATAGCGAGTTGAACAGTTTTGCAATGTTAAATGGAAAAGTTGCCTATCTCACCCGCTAAACACAGCCGATTGACAAA
>JAUYIQ010000038.1 GCA_030688205.1 Candidatus Curtissbacteria bacterium
CGAATTCATCCAGGCATTGACAACAGATCCGGCATCATCAAAATCACGCGCCAAATTCTCTCCCGCATAAACATATTTGTATCCGGCCGCTGTTATAAAACTCCAGGGAGTTCTTCCGCTTGGCGAAGTATGGGCCCAATAATTATTAGCGAGCATGTCGGAAGCTTTTGCAGAAGCAGCTTGCGCAAGTTGCCCGTTGTAAGAAAGCGCAGACAAACCATTTTCCGCGCGCTTCTGGTTCGTCAAAGAAATTATTTGATCGGCAGAAAATGTAATTGTGCCTAAAATTTGCGGTGCAGTTGTTCGAATGACAAAAAGTCCCGCCCCAACAATAATCAAGACTTGCAGGTAGATAAAAAGTGAGGTTGCGGAGAGAGCATGCGCCTTGTGATGAACTCTATGAGGTTCCGAAATCGCCAGAGCTGATTGCGCGTCTACGACAAAATGAGGGAAAAAATGATGGTGAATTCTTCGGGCAATCACAATTCCAGTTTACCAGGTTTCAGTTATCAGGTTCCAGTTTGGTAACATGAAGATGTGAATCAAATAAAAGATGTTTCTGACCTCAGAGTTTATCAACAATCGTTAGAACTTCTAGACAAAATCTACGACGTAGCTTATAAACTTCCGAGGGCTAAAAGCCCTCGGTATTGTCTTTAAGTTTACATGAGCTCGCAGAAAACTCTAACATTTTATGCTTTTTATCCCTCGAAAGTATGTATTCGCTATTGCGCATTCATCCGAGGACTAACAGTCCTCGGTGTTCTGCGAGCGAATATAAAATTCCTCATCTAAAAATGCGCACACAACTAACGAATTCAGCTGAAGCTATTGCACCACTTTTAGCAGAAGGTTTCGCCAAAAAAAGAAACCCAAAAGAAGCGGCAAGATTTTACGAAATAGCCATGGGTGAAAGTGATGAAGTTGGAACACATCTTTTAAAAGCCATAATTCTTTCTAAGAGATTTTCTAGAATTCCTGAAAATTTATGCAAAGAACTTATCGCAGAATATAAAGGACTTTCTAAGCAGCTAAATAAACTTGCCCAGACTTGGCGAAACTTTGCAACCGGAAACTGAAACCCGACACCTGAAACCCGATACCTGGCTACTTTTCGTCTTCACCGTATACTGCTTCGTCTGCTAGTCTCTTCCAATCAAAAACTTCGCCCTTTTCGAAAAATCGGGTCTCCTCTATTTGGGCAGATTCTGCAGAATCAGAAACATGGATTAAATTATTGCTTTGGCTGTTCGAAAGATCACCCCGGATGCTGCCAAGATCAGCAACCCGACCGTTAGTCGCACCCGTCATTTTTCTTACAACATCTACCGCATCTAATCCTTCCCAAAGCATACAAACCAGAGGCGCACTCATCATGAATTTCTTAAGCGATGCAAAAAATGGTTTATCCTTGTGGTGCGCGTAATGTTCATCCAAAATCGAATCGCCACAAATCATCATCTTCATGGCAACCAGCTTCAAACCTTTTTTCTCCAACCTACCAATAATTTCCCCAATCAATCCCCGCTGTATTGTATCGGGCTTCAAAAGCACAACTGTTCGCTGCATAGATATAGTTTAAAGTGAAAAGTTCAAAGTGTAAAGTGATTAGCTTGTTGCTAGAAAAACTTCGCGAGAGTAGGTCAGAATTATTGTCACAAATTTTTATACCTTCAATATTTTTTCAAACTTGGCTGAATCTTTGAAGGGTCCTATGGCTGCCAAGTTAAGCTTGCTATTGGTTACCAAAAACTTAGCTACTCTTTGAACATCCTCCGCAGTCACCCGGTCAATCTCCCGCAATACCTCTTCCTGCGTTCGTACTCTTCCCTCAAACAACTCATCTACCCCGTACCCAAAAGCCACGGATCTTGAATCCTCCCAGGAAAGCGCCGCCCCGCCCTTTATATACTCCTTCGCCTTAGCTAACTCCCTATCGCCTACTTTTTTAGCTGAAATCAGAACAAACTCATTGAGAATTACTTTTATTGCTTCATAAATACGGGTCAAATCAACTCCCGCCGAAGATGCCAGTGTTCCGGTATCGTGGTAACCACTTACCCCTGCATTAACATAATATGCCAGCCCGCGCTTCTCCCTTACATTCGTAAATAATCTTGAAGACATTCCGCCACCCAAAATTGTAGCCAAAACCGATTGGTTATACCTATCCGAATGCGATGCCGGCAGGCCCCTAAATCCAACAATCAAATGCGCCTGGTCTGTTTTTTTGTAAGTAATCTTGAGACTCGGTTTCCTTTGTCTTTCAACAACCGGCAAATAAGGTGTAGCAGTAGTTTCGTGTTTCTTTGCAAAATGTTTTTTAATCAGCTTATCCACTTCGGCTCGACTGTAATGCCCTGCAATGGAAAGAACCAAATTAGAAGGATCGTATCGCTCGAGCACATAGGCGGCAAAATCTTTCCGCGCAAGCGACCTGATCACTTCTTTTCTGCCTCCGATATCCCATCCCAAAGGCTGCTCTCCCCACAAAACTTGCTCATAAATTTCGCCGACTCTGCGCATGGGCGTGTCTTCATACATGTTTATCTCTTCGATAATGACGTTTCTTTCTTTCTCGATCTCCGCAGTATCCAGCTTGGAATCCCAAAGCATGTCGGAAAGCATATCCAAAAGAAGAGGCAGATGCTGTGATGCAGCTTTGATATGATACGCGGTAGATTCCTTACCGGTGTAAGCGTTATAGTCGGCTCCAATTGCGTCCAAAGCATGCGAAATATCAGCGGCCGTTGGCCGTTTGTTCGTACCCTTAAAAAACATGTGTTCCAAAAAGTGGGAAATTCCGTTCGTTTCTTTTTGTTCGTAGCGGCTTCCCGCTCCGCAAAGAATGATAGCCGTTACAGATTTAAAGGAGACAAGAGGTGCAAGGATAACCCGCATTCCGTTTGGTAGTGTAATTTTCTCGAACTCAGTCATAAATTCAGATTAATCAGAAAACTCGGAGAATCAGACTTTCAGGTTATCAGATTTGTCAGAATTTCTGACTATCTGTGTATTCTGAGTTCTCTGACACTCAGATCATCTGATCTCGATGTCTTCTACTTCCCAACTGTAATCATCAAACACCGTCAAAATACCAAAACGCGGGCCCTGAAAGTTTCGCTCAGAGCCAACCGCGCCGATTGTGGTGATTTTAACAGATGCGGAAGATGAATTAAACTGCGCAAAAAAATGCAAGTCTCCTGTAAATAATCCGTCGACACCCATGTCCTCAATTAACTTAATTAACCGATTAGCTTGATCCGCTACTTTTGGGCTATCTTCACCCATTATGTGTGCAGAATCAGGATGAAATGGTGTTTTGTGGGCAAAAACAAAAGTTAATTTAACCTTTGACTCCTCTGACTCCTTTGTTACTTTTGTAACCTCTTCCAAAAAATTCCAATCATTTTGGGAAATTCCAGAATATATATCACTATTATCTAATAGAACAAATTGTATCCCACTCTCCTCAATCTTCTGTGTTGCAGGCCCGAATACTGCATTAAAGTTTGAAAAATTCGCTACCCCCTTCTCCCTGCT
>JAUYIQ010000042.1 GCA_030688205.1 Candidatus Curtissbacteria bacterium
CCCTGGCTAGAAAAATCTAGTACTTTAACTTAGGAGGAAAATAAATCGTGTCCAGGAATTTTGTGGCAATGTTAGAAAAGAAATGGGACGAAGGAAAGTTTGTTTGTGTCGGTCTGGATACTGAGCTGGAAAAAATTCCAGAAGCGGCCCGGAGAGACACTATCGCAGGATCCATTGTCAACTTCAACAGAATAATCATTGGTGCAACTGCAAACTTGGTTTGCGCCTTCAAGCCTAATAGTGCATTCTATGAGGCAGAAGATGTTGATGGGTTAAAAGCTCTGGTCGAAACCACGACCTATATCCGACAACATTATCCCGAAGTGCCCATCATTCTGGATGCAAAACGGGCAGATATCGGCAATACGAATCGGGGCTATGTAGTTAGTGCCTTTGGTGTTATTCAAGCCGATGCGATCACTCTCCATCCTTATTTAGGGAGAGAGGCTCTTCAGCCGTTCCTTGATGACAAGGATAAAGGTTGCATTATTCTCTGTAAAACCTCTAATCCTGGTGCCGGAGAGTTTCAAGATGTTAACGTTGAAACATTGGGTGTTGGACATCTGCCACTGTATAAAATAGTCGCCGATCAAGTGGCAAGAAAATGGAACACACTAGGAAATTGCGCTCTTGTCGCTGGGGCTACTTATCCTGAAGAACTTGGAGCGATACGAAAAATCGTTGGCGACATGCCACTATTGATCCCGGGGATCGGTGCACAACAAGGAGACGTCGAGAAGACAGTCAAAAACGGGATGGACAGCCGGAAAAAAGGAATGATTATCAATTCCTCTAGAGGGATTATATTCGCTTCTAAAGGAGGTCCAAACATCGGCCCGGCAGCACGAGAGGAAACGCTTCGACTATCAGAGGAAATTAATAAATATAGGAGGTAAAGGTGGATAACTCAGGCGCAAAAAACATTATGGTCAGAGTCAAGGCGATCAGACAAGGACATTTTGTCTTAACCTCAGGGTTACATGCAGATACTTATGTGAATAAGGACGCTATCTACCCCCATACCAGAGACATTAAAATGCTTTGCTGGGAACTTGCAACCAATTTTTGCTACGTTCCTCCCCTAGCAACCAGGGTTATTGCTCCGGAAAAGGGCGGTATCATCTTGTCGCAATGGGTGGCTGACGCCATGTCGGAGATAATGGGACGAGAGGTCTTAGCCCTTTACGCAGAAAAAACAGACAATGGAGGTTTCACCGTTAAGAGAGGCTACGACCAATACATACCAGGGCAAAACATATTGGTTGTGGAGGATGTTCTAACAACCGGCGGATCAGCCCGAAAAGTCATAGAAGTAACGCGTTCATTTGGTGGAAAAGTAGTCGGACTGGGAGTCTTGTGCAACAGAGGCAATGTGACACCGGAGCAAGTCGGAAATGTGGAAATAACCGCATTAACCAATCTCACACTTCCAACATATGAAGCCGACGCTTGTCCCCTTTGCGCGAAAGGTATTCCCATCAATACTGACGTCGGCAAGGGCAAGGAATTTTTAGAAAGTCAAAAGAGAAGAGACTAAATAATGAGTCCAGGCGGTGAATTAAAATCACCGCCTTTTTTGTGCCAAATTGCCGTATCTATTTCATAACCATTACCAATACTACAATAATATATATTATTGTAGTGTGATTAAGACAATACTCTATGGGCACGAATACCTAACGTTTTTATATTCTATCTTCCTGAACGCATACATAATTTGCATTTTATCGCCCCTTGTTATAAAATCTCACCGGCTAGAAAAATCTAGTACTTTAAAAATAGAAAGGAAGAAGGAATGGAGCCAAAAGATCGGATCATTGTGGCGCTGGACGTTGACAATTTAGACAAGATGAAAAGGCTGGTTGAACAACTTTGGGATCAGATTGGCTGTTTTAAAGTCGGTCTGGAGCTAATTCATGCGGTGGGAACCCCATGGATTATCCAGTGGTTCGGGGAAAATGATTTTGGAGGAGGAAAAAAAGTATTCCTCGACGCCAAGTTAAAAGACATTCCCAACACAATGAAGGGAGCCGCCAAGGCAATCACAGTCTGTAATGTAAAAATGTTTAATGTTCATGCGACTGCCGGGATAGAGGGCATGATGGCGACCAAGGAAGGTGTAGAAGAGATAGTCAAAAAAATGTCTGGTGAAGTCACCGTCACAGGAGGAGATCTACCAAATCCTCTGATACTGGCCGTGACTGTCCTTACCTCATTTGAAGAAAACAACGTCCATCTGATTTATGGAGCACCCAGTAAAGCAAAGGTCATCCAGCTTGCGCGAGATGCTTTGCTTGCAGGAATGGATGGTATCGTCTGTTCTCCCCAAGAGCTTGAAATTCTTGGAAAACAAAAAGAACTCTCCAAACTCCTTAGAGTCACCCCAGGAATCAGACCGGAGTGGGCAGTTGTCGGCGATCAGAAAAGAATAGGTACTCCAGCCGGAGCCATCTCTGCCGGGGCAGATTACTTAGTGATTGGAAGGCCAATTACTAATCCGCCTGCCGAAATCGGTTCTCCTCTGGAAGCAGTCAAACGAATTCAAGAAGAAATCGCATCCGTTGAGGATAAAGAAAAGTAAAAAACGTTGAACCAAGGTTGGCGGTTTACCTGATTACATTAAAAAATTTTAGTGTAAACAAAAAACCGCCTTTTTTATTAGCTAAAAAATTGCATTTTCTGCCTATTTGCTATATTATTTAGTTCGGCAGGAAAAGATTGTTCTTGTACTTTTAAATTAAGAGGTGTGGTGAGTGGACGAGTGCGAAAAAGCAGAAGTAATTAGGGTTTTAATGGAATCTGGCGGAATTGTAGAAAAACATATTGTAGCTGGCGAAAAACATACCAATCTTTTTAGTTTCGAACCAAAACTGATGACCGTAAATCCGCAAGTTTTAAACTGGTTCGGGTGTTTAATTACAGACGAAATGTACCAAAGCGGCATTATTGTTGACTCCGTCATTGGCTTAAGAACTGAGGGGGCCATGCTCGCGTCTGCTGTAGCATATTACCTTTCTGACGCGACTGCCGCCCTCAATTTTCCCAATTATCTCTCCGATGCCCCTCTGTATAAAGAAGCCTCTCCTGTCGGAATTTCTCTTTTCTAACTGCCCAATAAGGAAAATTCTTTTTTTCAAAGCCTAACCACCCTATAGCATCTTTCTGGCGCATAAATTTTCGCAACTCTTCAAGTAATAGCAAATCCCCAGCTTCTTGCTGATCGTAAATAACACTTTTATCTTTCAAACGGGCTGGGGAAAGACCCGATTCAACCAGATCAATCTGCCTCCTTCTTGGAACTCCGAATAATTGCTCCATTTCTCTAACTGTAAAAGAATCTTTTTTAGATCTATCGACTAGCACTTGGGCAATTTTTTTAGAAGCATAATACTTACTTGCCCATTCAATTTCATATTCACTATCATAATAGTTCTTTACTAAACCTTGGCACTTCAGTAAAATTTCTGCTTTCTCTCCTGTGGTTAGAGCAATCTGGGAAGAACTTCTGCCAGTTTCTTTGTTGACACTCATTCTTTCCTCTTCCCCTCAAATCCGTAAAAAGAAATTCTGGAAGGAACAAAGCGGAATTTCAAGGAAGCAGTCGGGCCATTTCTGTGTTTGGCGATTTCCATGGTCACATTCTCCGGATTTTCCTCATCTTCTTTAAATAAAAAGGCCACCACATCGGCATCCTGTTCAATTGAACCTGATTCCCGAAGGTCGGCTAACCTTGGCCTTTGCCCTCCCCTGACTTCAACCGCACGAGACAGTTGAGAAACGGCAATCACCGGAACCTTAAGCTCACGGGCTAAATTCTTCAGACCCATCGAAATCTCTGAAACCTCCTGAACCCTATTTTCAGTTTGTCTTCCCCGAACCAGCTGTAGGTAATCAACAATAATCAATTTTAGCCCCTGTTCGACCTGAAGCCTTCTGGCTTTTGTTCTCATTTCCAAAACGGAAATCCCCGGCGTGTCATCAATAAACAAAGGCGCTTCAGCCAAAACGCCCATCGCTTCAGATAATTTCGTAAAATCATCTTCATCCAACTTTCCTGTTTTTAACTTCCAGGCGTCAATTTCTGCCTGTCTGACCAAAACTCTATCAACTAGCTCCTCCTGGCTCATTTCCAAAGAAAAAATCCCAACCGGAATTTTTTCATCCACCGCCACCGCCCGGGCAATATTTAAAACAAAGGCTGTCTTCCCAAGTCCGGGACGGGCTGCTAAAATAATCAAATTTGATTCCTGAAGTCCCGCCAGAACATTATCCAAATCACGAAACCCAGTAGGAATTCCCCTTAGTCCCCCCGCTTTTTTGTGAAGCTCGTCCAAGCGGTCAAAACTGGCCGCCAAAGCAGCCCTGATTGGCTGGAAAACCTGACGAAGATAAGCCTGGGAGAGTGAGAAAACCTCCTGCTCCGCCCTATCCAAAACAGTGTTAACTTCCGAGGTTTCGCTAAAAGCCATTTCGGCAATTTTAGATGAGGCAGAAATCAATCTCCGTTTTGTGTAATCGTCTTTTATTAAACGTCCGTAGTGTTCGGCGTTGGCGGCCGTGGGGACAACAGAGACAAGTTCGGAAATGTATGAGGCTCCTCCAATCTTATCCAAAGTTTTTTGCTTCTTGAGTTTGGCGGTCAGAGTAACAATATCAACCGGTGTTCTTTCTTCGTAAAGAGTGAGGATGGCGGAGAAAATAGCCGAGTTTGTCTCATCATAGAAATGTTCAGGCCGCAAGAATTCAACCACGGCAATAATTGCGTCTTTGTCTATTAAACAGGCACCTAAAACGCTTTTTTCGGCCTGATCGGAATGTGGAGGAATTCTGGATTCTGCCATATTTAGCGGCTAGCGGCGAGTGGCGAGTGGTTAGGGAGAAATAAATATTAGCTAGTCCTAGCCCCTAGCCGCTATCCCCTCTGTCCAAAGGACACAAGCTCGCTTAGCCCCTTCTCTCCAAAACAACAATCTGTCTTTCTTCAGGCATTTTATCCCGAGTTATAACCAGCTTTGGAACAGGAGCCACTTGCTCTCCGATTTCTTTAAGGAAAGCAGTAACCGGCGCCAGTTTGGCAAAACTCTCGGGTTTCATCCCCTCTTCTTGATAATGCATCGGAATGGTAACTTTTGGCTCAATTTGAGACGCAACCTCAGAAGCCAGTTTTGGATCCAGAGTGTAATTCCCACCAACCGGCAGGAACAAAATATCAACGCCATTCAGCTCTTCCAAAGTCGAAGATGAAAGTTTATGCCCCAAATCCCCCAAATGGCAAAGTCTTAAACCCTCAACTTCATAAGTGTAGATGGTATTTTTCCCTCGTTCCTGGCCGTTAGAATTATCATGAAAGGCTGGAACACCAAAAATAGAAACATCTTTAATTTCATACTCCCCGGGGCCTTCTATCACAAAAGGATTGCCTTCAATTTGAGAAAGACCGCCTTTATGATCTTGATGTTCATGAGAAATAGTGACGATATCGGCTTCTGTTTTAGGATACGAAAAACCAACCGATTCCTTATCAAACGGATCAGTAATAATAGTTACATTTTTGCCGCGAATTTTAAAAGATGAATGTCCGATGAAATTTATTTCCACAGAGTTCATATTATCATAGAAGAATTAGTATTGACAAGGTTGCCTTTAAGGTATATATTGACCCAGATCGATGAGAAAAGAAGTGATAATCGCAATCATTTTGGGCTTCGCTCTGGGCCTTGTTATCACTTTCGGTGTCTGGACAGCCAATAAAGCCCTGAAAGATAAAGATTCACAGAGTACAGCTGAGGAAGTAAGCCCGATTTCACAAACCACTCCAACTATTTCCCCCGCCGTTTTCTCTCTAAGTATTTTATCTCCTGAAGATCAAAGCGTGCAGGATAAAAATAAAATTACCCTCACCGGAACAACGGAGCCCGGCAGTCAGGTAATAATTATCTCACAGCTCGAGGAAGATATTGTTGAGACCGACGCAAGTGGAAAGTTTAGTTCTAATCTGACACTGGACACCGGCACTAACCAAATAACAGTCACTGCCGTTAACCAAGACGGAGACGAAGCGACCAAAAATATTGATGTTGTTTATTTAGCCCAATGAAAAAGATATTTTTATTTCTATTATTTTTCTTAATTGTAGCCGTTCCAGTTCAGGCTCAGTCAACGGATAATGCAGCATCCCCTGCTCCCACCAATCCAGTTACTCCAGCCGAAAGACTTAAGGAAATACGGGATAAAGTTGAGGCGCGCATCCAGGAAGTTAAAACACAGAGCACAAGACGCGGTTTTTGGGGAACTCTTAAACAAATCGCCAATTCAACTTTGGTTATAGACACCGACAGGGGCGAGGTAAGAGTAAAAACAGATGACCTGACCAAAATAACCCTAAATAAAAAAGATATTAAATCTTCAGATTTAGGAATAGGAAATTTCTTAATTGTTGTCGGCGATACTGATCAAACTGACACCATAACCGCCACCAAAATTCTTTCCTACTCCAAACCGCCGAAAGCATTGCCTTTGCGTCAAGCAATCTTCGGCGATATCAGTCAAATTATGGCTCAGGATAAAATTATTGTTGTTGACCACCCGAAAAAAGGACTAAATTTGGAAATTAAAATCTCGGATAAAACTATTATCACCAAAAAGTCAGGAGACAGCGTCAAGAAAGTAAAATTTGAAGACCTGAAAGTCGGAGACCGAGTGGTTATTGTGGGGGTCAAAAACGGGACAGATACACTTTTTACGGCCAAAATAATGCATGTAATTCCAAAAGCTGGACAAA
>JAUYIQ010000055.1 GCA_030688205.1 Candidatus Curtissbacteria bacterium
AATTTGATGAGCATTAGTTCTTTGCCTTCGACTTTGACTTCGTTTCCGCCCCATTTTTTGTAAACTACCTTGTCGCCTACTTTTACAGGGCAAGGGACTTCTTTTCCGTGTTCGTAAATGGAATCTCCTGTTGCCAGAACTTTTCCTTCTTGTGGTTTTTCATCGGCAGAATCGGGTAAAAGTATGCCGGAGGCAGTTTTAGTTTCTTTGGCGGCAGGTTCTATTAATACGTATCCGGCTAAAGGTTTGAGCATAGATCAATTGTTATATTGTTTTATTGCTATATTGTTATCAGGCAGAGTTTGTAGATTCTATCCCTTTTGGACAAAAAACGCAAGCACTATGTGATTGCGACTGCTAACATTCTAGCAAAAAAATTTTACTTGTCAAGAGGGCGGCCTTTTTGCTTTTTTTGTTTCGATGGGACTATAATCTGCATCCAGAAAAATGTCACAGGAAAGAAAAGTCGGCAAAACAATATCCAGAGTTGTAATTAACCCTGCTCTAACTAAGTGGCTAAAGGCGGAGTTTAGAGTTTCAGCCTTAAATGAAATTACAAGGGCAACGTATGGAGAAATAACATTCGAACCTCAGGTAGGAACACATATTAGGGTAAGCGCTTTTTCTGAGGACGCTTTGAAGGACTTTATGAACCAGTTCCCAACCAGAAGGCAAAGGACAGCACCATACAAAAGAGTAGGCAAGGGTTAGATTCTTTTACTAACAGCTTCCATGAAGGCCATATAGAGAGGGTGCGAGGTTAGCGGGCGAGATTTTAATTCCGGATGGAACTGGACGCCGAGAAAAAACGGGTGGTCTTTAAGTTCAAGAGCTTCAACAAGATGATCGTCTTTGGTGGTTGCTGCAATTTGCAGTCCTTTTTGCTGGAATATCTTCCTATATTTATTATTAAATTCGTACCTGTGGCGGTGACGCTCGCTGCCTGTTAAAGAACCGTATGCTTTGGCCAGCTTTGTGCCCTTGGTTGCCTTAAATTCCCAAGCTCCTAAACGCTGAGTGCCTCCGAGTTTTTTGCCTGTGACATTGTCTTTTTGGGAATCCATAACGTGAATTACCGGGTTTTTGGTTTTTGGATCAATTTCTGTTGTGTTTGCATCTTTGAACCCACAAACGTTTCGGGCAAACTCAATTGCTGCAAGCTGCATTCCATAGCAGAGGCCGAAGTATGGGATCCCGGCTTCTCTTGCAAACTTGATGCTGGAAATTATCCCTTCTACTGCACGTGAACCATATCCACCGGGGACAATGATTCCGTCGAAGCCAGCAAGTATTTTTGTACCTTCTTTTTCAATCTCTGCGCTATCTATCCAAACCATTTTTGGTTTGATATCGTGTTTGGCTGCTGCGTGTTTTATGGATTCGATAACCGAAAGATAGGCGTCTGATAGGGTAAAATCTCCGGTTGAGAAATATTTACCAACTAGAGCTATTTTGGCTGTCTTTTTGGCGGTTAGGGTGCTGTTGACCATCACTTTCCATTCGGAAAGATCGCGTTTTCTTGGCTTTATAAAGAGTTTTTTGAGGATTTTATTGGAGAGATCTTGGTTTTCGAAGTTTAGCGGGACCTGATAGATGCTTTCAACATCCGGAGCGGAGATGATGTCTTCCGGGTTTATGCCAACTGCAATTGCAATTTTTTCTTTTCTTTTATCATCGACTGCTACTTGCGACCTTGCCAGAACGAAATCCGGCTGGATGCCTGATTGAGCAAGCTGATGAATAGACATTTGGGCTGGTTTGCTTTTCATCTCGCCTATCGAAGACGGTATCGGCAAATAAGTTAAATGAATATGCAAAACATCTCTTGGGAATTTTAATTTCAAAAGACGATTGGCTTCGAGAAAGAGCAAATTCTGATATTCCCCTACTGTTCCGCCTACTTCAAAGACGACGGCTTCCGCTTTATTTCTTTTTGCGCATTTTTTGACGCGGTTTATGATTTCTTCGGGCGGATGCTGGAAAAATTCAACTGTTTTGCCTTCATAACCTAGTGCGCGCTCGCGGTCGATTATGGATTTAAAGACCTGGCCGGTGGTCATATAGTTGGTCGCGTTTAGAGATTGGTCGAGGAATCTTTCGTAATTGCCAAGGTCCTGGTCACATTCCATGCCATCGTCGAGGACAAATACCTCGCCGTGTTCGATAGGATTAAGTGTGCCGGCATCAATATTCAGGTATGGATCTGCCTTCATGGCAGTTACAGAAAATCCGCGGGATTTAAGAAGAAGAGCTACTGCAGAGGTGGCAATCCCCTTTCCGATTCCGGAAATGACTCCACCTGAGACGAAAATATATTTTGTTCTTATCAAAACTGAAAAAGCACCCCATTGGGTGCCTGCCACAATTATGTAAACTAATTGTGGCCCGCCTTGATTGTCTCAAAGCTAGGTTCACTTTGTCAAGAGTCTGTGATTTTGAGCGATTTTAATTTTTTCCGATATTTGGACAAGATTAACTCTTCGGTGTCTTGGGGGTGGAAGAAGAGTTGATGCTTTCCTATCCGCTCGGAAGAAACTTTACTACGCATGTATAAAAGCTGGAACTTTTTAAGTAAAGTTTCAACGCATAACGCTAAACGACTAACGACTAACGCTTTTTTCTTGCGCTGGATTCCCGCTTTCCCTTCCTTCGTCAGGGTAAACGCGGGAATGACAGGATAAGGGGTTGGAATGATGGAGGAAAGTGGTTGCCAATTTGGTAGAAATTTTTTAACCCACTTGTTACTCACGATAAACTTACTATAAACGCTCAAGCTTCGCTTGATGTTTTTACTCGCGTTTACAGGAGTAAAACGACTATAGGTTTCCTGTTTGTCGTAAATTGGCTTCAACTGGCATATCTCGTGCGCTGTATAGAGATTTCTTGAGGAAATTTTAAGGTCGTACTCGTCTAAGAAAATATTCAGGCAGGCCCGGTCTGCAACATGCTTCGAGGTAGGGTATCTACGAAAGGGGGAAAGAATTATGTTTGCAAAAAAGCGGGTAGTCCAAAGAGTTCCTTTTTGGCAGATAATAACGAGGTCTATGTCATCGTTTTTGTGGCTGTTCTGCATGGCAAGGGCGCCTGAAATGCCAACTAGACGGATAGTGGGAATTAGCTTCAGGAGTCTTGTATAAAAATACGCGCGTTTCAATTTCTTTTCGGAGAACTTAATACGGGTTTTACGTATTTTGACAATTTTCTCTCGGTGGGGCAAAGTATAAAATCCCGAGTTTGACTTAAAATTTTTCAACTCATTTTCAACTGCCTTTAAGCTCGCCTTCTTTTTAAAGTATTTGTGAATTTCAATTGCTGTCAGAGGGTAGTTGAATATGTCGTGGTATGCCAGCGTGGCCAGAATTGCTTGTCTTAGTGTCATTGATGGCTAATCTTAAACCAGAAGCTGTGAGGTGTAAATGGGGTTATTTGGCGCCGAACTTGGTGAGAATTTGATTTACGTTTTTGGCTGTAGTTCCAAGTGCGGATTTAGGATCAGCTCCTTTTATCACACTGTTGACTGCATCTTCGTAAGCTTTGATTATCTGATCGTTTAGACCGTTGTCAAAAGTTCTTGAAGCCATCGGAAATGATCTTGCAAGTGGGGCGTCTGAGATGAAAGCTCCAAGAATTGGATCGGATGCCAGCTTTGGTGCCATCGATACAAGCGGATAGGGTTCGCCGAAGAATCTATTCGGGCTCTTGGCATTTTCGCTGAATCTTTTTATGAGAACTTCCTCTTTTGCCAGGTAACTTGCAAATTCCCAGGCAGCTTCCTTGTTCACACTTTTTACAGACACACCATTGGCCCAGTAATTTGCCCATGCTATTCTATTTCCTTCAAGTTGCGGCACAGGAGCAACCTTGAACTTGAGCTGAGGGTTTGCGTTTTTAATTTCTATAGCTCTCCAACTTGGCCCGAAATACATGGCAACGTTACCACCACTGAAAGCAACTGTTGATGGCGGCTGCTGCTCGTCCCAAACTTTATTTGCCCCTTGTGCAAAGCTTACGTAAGACTTGAGGGCATCTGCTGACTGGTTGTCTGTCGGAGAATTAAGATCTCCACCATTTTGCATAATCATTAAAGCCAGAAGGTCGGAAAACTGATCAATGTTGCTGACAGTACCTATGGCTGCACCTGCAGTTCTAATGCCGC
>JAUYIQ010000021.1 GCA_030688205.1 Candidatus Curtissbacteria bacterium
GCAACATTTTGCCAGTTTTTAATAGCCGCTCTAATTATCGCATGACCACCTATATCCATATTTTCTGGGAATTTATTTTTTTCCGGAGCATACAAGTCAACAATTATTAAATCGTACGGCTCCAAATTCATCTTTTTTAACTCTCTCAAGTCTGCGGCTTTCGATCTATCAGCAAGAACTCTTGCAAAATTTTCGCGATCCAGACTTTTGACCCTACCACCAAAATCGAAGCCGGAAACAACAGAGGTTGCGGTATACCCTTTTTGTTTTAAATATTTTACGGTTCCTTCCGTCCCCCAAAATTTAACTTTACCGATAGAAAGCACCTGCAGAATCGGGTCCAAACTGGATTTTTCAAAAACTGCGGCAAAAATGTTACGAACTGGTATGTTATCCATCAATGTTTAAAATGCCTAACTCCTGTAAATATCATAGTCATTCTATGCTTTTTTGCTTCATTTATCACCTTTTCGTCGTTTATTGATCCACCGGGCTGAATAATTACAGCAATTCCCGCCTTGGCAGCAACCTTAACATTGTCTGCAAAAGGGAAAAACGCATCGGAAGCCAAAACTGCTCCAGGCATTTTAAGTTTACCCTGAGCTTGTCGAAGGGCAAGCCTCACAGAATTCACTCTGTTTGGCTGCCCGGTTCCCATCCCTACCATATTTTTATTTTTGACAATGACAATAGCATTTGATTTAACATGCTTCACAACTTTCCAGGCAAATTCCATATCATCATATACCGCATCTGTCGGTTTGGAACCCGCAACAACTTTCCACTTCGATTTTGGCTCCTCGACATCATCTGGAGTTTGAACCAGA
Source organism: Candidatus Curtissbacteria bacterium (assembly GCA_030688205.1). GTDB lineage: Bacteria > Patescibacteriota > Microgenomatia > Curtissbacterales > GWA2-41-24 > 2-01-FULL-41-11. Next base: position 828 of record JAUYIQ010000021.1, read on the forward strand.
TACCCGTTAAATACTCTTGTGAGTTCAAGTTTTTTTGGAAATTTTTTTGCTATTATCACTCTCATTTTGCTGCTTCTTTTTTTTAATCTCAAAAAAACGTCGCTTGTAAAATCCGGTGCAACCAAAAGTTCAAAAAAGATCCCGTGCATTGCTTCTATCATCTCAACAGTCGGCGGCCTGTTAACTGCAATGATTCCGCCAAAGGCACTTACAGAATCCGCGTCAAACGCCATCTTGAAAGCCTTTTTTAGATTATCGCTTGTTGCTATCCCGCTGGGATTTCCGTGTTTGATAATAGCGACCGTCGGCTCTTCAAACTCACAAACCAACTGCCAAGCATGATTCGCATCGCCTAAATTATTGTGGGAAAGTTCTATCCCCAAAAGTTGCTTATATCCAGGATCGTCATCTACAAGATAAAAAGCACTTTTTTGGTGCGGATTTTCTCCGTACCTCAAATCGGCAAATTTTTTTAATTTTAAAACCAGATTATTAGGTAAACTTAACATGATAAAGTTTAATAGAGACCACTTACTGGTCTCTGGCAACTGGATACTATCTACCTATTTGAAAAATACCAATCTAAAATTTCTCGTGCGACAGGTCCGGCAACAGAGGACCCTTCTCCGCCGTTCTCGATTATAACAGTAATAGCGACTTTAGGCTCGTCAAATGGGGCAAAGGCTGTAAACCATGCATGCGGATCTCCTTGCAATTTTTCAGCGGTTCCGGTTTTGCAACCCACTTTATACTTGGCCTCAAAAAAAGGCCATCCTGTTCCGCCTTTCTCACAAGCCATCTTCATGCCCTCCGTGATCAACTCAATGTTTTCGCCCTTAACCTGCGGTTCCCCAACTGCACCACCTACGACTATCTCGCGGCCGTTTTGCGGCTTAACACTCGTTACCAAATACGGTTTCACAATTCTGCCTCCGTTGGCAACAAAATCTGTCATTCTGTTAACTTGAATCGGAGTTGTCAGCACAAAACCCTGACCAATTGCCATATGCAACGTATCTCCCAAAAACCATGAGTCACCAAGGTTAGCCACTTTCCAGACTTCATCGGGAACAAGCCCATTTGCTTCACCCGGTAAATCTATGCCGGTCTTTTGTCCAAAACCAAGTTTTTGCGAGAACTCGTGAAGAGATGACACTCCGACTTTTTCCCCAAGCCTGTAGAAAAATATATCGTTCGATCTTGCAATCGCGCGGTCTAATTTCAAGACCCCATCACGTCCTCCGTACGTCAAAAAGTACCAGTTCCCAAACCTCAAACCCCCTAACTCAAAAACTCCAACGTCTTCTACCACAAAATCACGATTTATTTTCCCTGTCTCGAGTCCTGCAAATGCACTGACAATTTTAAAAACAGAACCGGGAGGATATGTTCCGGAAATTACCCTGTTAAACAAAGGCGCATTTTCATTCGCTACATCACGCCCAATATCCGAAGGGTCAAAAGAAGGCAACGAAACCATGGAAAGAATTCTCCCACTTTCAGGCTCTGTGATAATTACGCCACCAGAGTCCAGATGCAACTTTTGAAGTTGAGAAAGAAGCGCTTCATAAGCTTTCTTCTGAAGTTGCCAATCTACCGAAAGTATGATGTCTGTTCCACGAATTCCTTCGGATTGTCCCAGAATGGAAACTGTTCTCCCTTGGGCATCCACCTCAATTATTTTTCTCGAACCCTCTCCCCGAAGCAAATTATCGTATGCTTCCTCAATTCCAAGCCTGCCTACGAAATCAGTCCCCGATAGTTTTGGATTGATTGCCAAATCATCTTCTTGAACTAAACTCGTATAACCGGTCAGATGTGCACCAATCCCGCCGTTTGGATAAACTCTAACTGTTTCACGGGTTATCTTTCCAAGGTCTCCGAAAAAGTCCTCGCCGGCAAGACCTTGAACCGTTAACTCTTTTGCCTGATTTTCAGAAATTTTCTGCCGCACATCATCTTTTTCTAAAAAGTATTGCTCCTCAGAATACGCAAGAGTCACACCATCGCTTGTTGTTATTTTACCCCTTAGCGGTTCGTCCCAAACAAGCCTTACTCTGTTGTTTTCTGCAAGAATCCTGTTTTGGCTTCCCGAAACAACTGTCAGAAAAAACAACCTTATCAAAAACAATAGAACTGTCAGGTAAATAAGCAGCTCATATGCCCGTACTCGCTTTTGGGAGATTTTGTCAAATGTGTATTCCCCAAAAGCGGCAAGATTATGCGAACCAAAAATTCGTCTGTTTGGAGAAAACTCAGCCCGGGAGATACCGCTCCACAGACGAGGTACAGTTTTTTTTCGCACCATTTAACTTGAAGCTATCTTTACTTTATTCAATAGTTCTGCGCTGTCTAAAATTCGCATAGTCCCAACAACTACACAAGCAAGCGGGTCGGCAGCAATAATTACCGGCATTTTACACTCGCGTGAAATTAACTTCGCAAATCCCGAAAGCATAGAACCGCCGCCGCACATCACAATTCCGCGTTCTGCAATGTCAGATGAAAGCTCCGGTGGGGCATCCTCAATTACTTCACGCACTGCATTTACA
>JAUYIQ010000080.1 GCA_030688205.1 Candidatus Curtissbacteria bacterium
ACTTCAGGATAGATGTTCTAATTCTTTCCAACTTCAGATCATCAACCGAAGTCGGCCTTTACGGGTTGGCCTACCAATTTTTTGAATCGGCCATTGCAATCCCAATCTTTTTCTCAAACGCTATCTATAATCCGCTGGCCAATTTTTACAAAGAAAGTAGACGGCGCTTCCAAAAAGAAGTTAAAAACTGGCTTTTTATACTCAGCGGAGTTTCCGTCCTTCTAACTATCGCAATGTTCTCCGTATCTTTTTTTATCCCGGCAATTTTTGGTAGCAGCTTTGAAGGTTCGGTGCCAGCCCTCCAAATTCTCTCCCTAGGTTTCCCGTTTTTCTTTATCTCTGCTCTACTCTGGCATTTATTGATCATTTACGACAAGCAGAAATACCTCACAGTAATTTATGCAGCAGGTGCCATCATTAATATCGTGGCGAATTTGATTTTTATTCCAAGTTATGGGTATATAGCCGCAAGCGTAATTACAGTCGTCTCTGAAGCTTTAATTACGTTGCTATTGATTCTTGCTCTTAAAATTGGAAATTGGAAATTATGATTAATGTCTATTGCGATGGAGGGTCACGCGGTAATCCTGGCCCCGCAGCCTATGGATTCGTAGTAAAGGTTGGTGGCAAAACGATAAAATCCAAAGGGGGAACACTTGGGATTGCAACCAATAATTTTGCCGAGTATACTGCCGTTATCAAAGCTCTTATGTGGCTGTCGGACAATTACGAGAGGAAAGATCTTAACTTTTTTTTGGATTCACAACTCGCTGCCTCTCAACTGTCCGGTATTTATAAGGTCAAAAATGCCCGGATTCGTGAACTCGTCCTAAAGATAAAAAGCCTAGAAACAAGTTTTGGCCAAATTAAATACACACATATACCAAGAGAGAAAAACTTGGAAGCAGACGCAATGGTGAATATTGCGCTCGATGAGAATATTTAAAAATTGAGTCATTAAAAATTCAATGAAAATTGAAAATTGAAAATTTGACTATGGAGCTTAAAGAGTATTTATCTATTTTTAAAAAATACCTGGTCTTTATCATTCTCTGTTTTGTTCTTGGGATAGTTCTTGGCGCATTAACCACGAATCTCCTGCCATCCGGATATAACCTATCCCAAACTTTTTACCTGAACATACCCACCCCATCAAATACACCCCAAAGCGAAAATTATGATGGTTTCTACGCTCAGGAAAGAGCAAGAAACTTTACAGATACTGCAGTGGCAATTCTCGAAAGCAGCGACTTTCAATCGGAAGTAGTAATCGAAACTCAGGCACTTCTAGTTAAAAAACTCGCACCCCAAGTCGTTCGTCTGACCACAATAGCCCAGAACCGGGAAAGCTCAAAAGATCTGATGAGAAAAACCACAGACACCTACAATAGAAAATTTACCGGCATCTCACTCTCACCGATAGCCAGTCCCCGGGAGCCGTCATTTAAAAGAAGTAGCAGAAAAATCTATGCAGCGGCAGGCGCCGTTTTAGGTTTTGCCACGGCAGTCGTTGTAATCAGCCTCAAATCATACTTCCGATTATGACTACAAACTACCCACTACAAACTACCTGCTAACTATGGAATCTGCCCCTACAAATCTCTCTGTTTTAATCACTGAAGCCGGAACTTTCCTTGGTGCTGAGCTGGCAAAAGCTTATCTTGCTCAAAACGCAACCGTTTATGGAGTAAGCCACTCAGCACTTCCTCACGAGTTACTTTCACATCACAACTTCACCCTGCTCGAACTGGATTTATCCCAACCACTCCCGCCCTACCTCCCGGATTTTGATCTTATCTTTGATCTTTCTATACTCAAACACTCAAAAATCAGCCTCTTTTCTCAGATGCCTACAGTGCCTCACCAGACCGAAAATATTATTTCTCACCTTAAAGAAGAAACAAAGCTTATTGTTTTCTCAAAAATAACAACAAGTGAAGACCTTTATGATTATCTAACCAGAAGTGAGCCAAGCCTAAAAAGAAAACTGAGGTTGATTCTAGTCGGTGATCTTTACGGCCCAGGCATGCCTGAGCGTGAGACAGATGAACTCACAAGCTTAATTTTCCAGGCGATAAAAGCAGATAAAGTCATACTGGAAGACGAAGGGCTGCGGCATATTTACCCCTCATACATCGATGACGTAATAAAAGCCACGATCGACATTGCCTCAGAGCAGCTGCATAACCAAATATATCGCCTTGTTTCTGAACGGGCAAAAACATCACTTACTGTAGCCTACGAAATACAAGATGTCGCAAGACTTGCCCTAAACAAAGAACTGGGTTTATTTTTCTCGGGCCCTCAAAAGCAGATCAACCATGAGGCTGAGATTATAATAACCCACGAAATACAGCCAAGAACTTCAACAAGAGACGGTTTGAAGTTAACTCTGGCGAGCTTAGCAAAAAACTACGATGTCGAAAATACAAAAAAAACAGAAGTTGCAAAACCCCTGCATTACCAGACACCAGCCTTTGTGCTAGAGAAGAAAAAATCACCAAATATGCTGGGAAAATTCCCAAAATTCAACTCTGACCTTAATTTTCGCCCCAAAAATATCATCATCATAGTTTTAGTGCTTTTAACACTCATACTTGCAAAAACCGGCCTCGACCTGTATTTGGGCGCCACAAACTTAAAAGTTGCCAAATCAAAAGCTCTTGTGGGAGATTTCAAAAAAGCCAGAGAAAAAGCAATGGGCGCCCAAAAATCATTCCATGCCGCTTCGAATAAAACAAAATTAATAAAAAGCTTAAACACGCAAATAAGTGCATTGGAAACAGGAAGCACAGCGGCAATTTACTTTATTGATGGCAGTGAGGCCATATCTAAAAACTTTTATTCAATTACCCGCCCGGAAATGCCGGCAAACCAAGACAAAGACAACGCAAGCGCTAACTTTCATAAAGCCTCTACGCTTTCCGCTTACGCTGCAAGTCAGCTTACTCACCCCAAAATAGAGGCGGCGAAGCAGGAATTAACAGAGCTTAGCCACCTTTCGCAAAGCGCCTATGAACTTTCAAATCTTATGGAAGAGGCAACAGGCACAGCAGGTAAAAAAACTTACCTTATACTTCTGCAAAATAACACCGAACTTCGGCCGGGCGGTGGTTTTATAGGAAATTACGCAACCATCGAATTCAAAGACGGGAAACTTGGAGAAATTGCAGTAGATGATATTTATAACATCGACGGTCAGCTTAAAGAAAAAATCGAGCCGCCAAAAGAGCTTAAAGAAAAATTAGGCACAACCCAGCTATACCTTAGAGATTCAAACTGGAGCCCGGACAATACCCTAAACGCCCAGACAGAAAGAGAACTATTTAAAAAGGAAACCGACCGTGACGTAGACGGAATAATCACAATTGATCTAACCTTCATGCAAGAGGTACTTCAGGCAACAGGTTCAATTAGGCTTGAAGACTACAAAGAAGACATAAACGCCCAAAACCTTTTCGAAAAAGGAGAATACTACAGCGAAATCGGTTTTTCCCCGGGCTCTACCCAGAAAAAGGATTTCTTTGGCGCCCTCACAAGAGCTTTAATTGCCAAAGTGATTCAGCCCGAGAAGCAAACCGATACAGCAAATCCGCAAATTGCAATTATTAAGGCCGTCAAAGATGCACTTCGTGCCAAACATATCATGCTCACCTTCGACAATCCTAACCTTTCAACATATGTTTCAACCAACGGCTGGAATCAACCAATGCCTCCGCTCTCTTTTAATCCGGCTGATGATTCTATAGAAACCAGAGACTTTCTTGCAATTTCGGAAGCTAATATTGGCGCCAACAAGGTTAATCGTTTTATAGATAGAAAAATATCCTACGAAATGACCGTAGGAAGGGATGCCGATCTTATAGCTAAGTTAATAATAACCTATAACAATAAAAGCCAGGCAGAAACCTGGCCCGGCGGCAAATACACAAACTTTTTAAGAGTCTATATTCCATTTGCCTCCGGCCTGGAAGATTACACTTTGAGTTTGCCTCCGGAAACAAAGCCAACACCGTCTCCAAAGCCACGCACCAATACTCCTATTCCTCCAGAAGAAGATAATGTAATCAACAAAAATGATGTTCAAGTGATAAACCAAGGTAACTTAACCGTTTTCCAAACAATGGTCGAAGTGCCCATAAAATCTACCCAAATAGTTACTTTTACCTACCGAATTCCCAAAAATATTAAGCTCGAGACAAACCCGACCTACCACATCTATTTCTCAAAACAGCCCGGGACTGAAGCTGACCCTCTAACTTTTACATTCAATCTGCCTCAATATTTAAAAATAAAGTCGATAAACGCTAGTGAGGAGCTTAATGGCAAACAAAACGTAAAAACAGAAACAGACCTTGGGCAAGACAGGCAATTTGCAATAGAAATAAAGAAAAATTAAGCTGCAGACCTCGAAAGCTCTGAAGAGCCAAAACCCTTAAATGTGCTTGAAGCAACTGCACCAAAAAGCGCAAGCAATAATCCCAAAAGCGTTTTAGCATCAACTTTCTTTAAAAGGTCTTTTGTGTCAATCGCTCCGACTTTCTCTTTTAATATTTCTATTGAAGTTTGAATCTCTTGGCTCTGATTGTTCTCCATCTGGTTAGCAATAACAAATTCTCCCCAAGGGCTTTGAGCCAGAACTGTTGCTTCATCTGGCCTCAAACCAGTCTTAATCTTGGCTTTAATAAGTGCTTCAACTGCTTTGCCCGCATTTTGTTGTACAAACTCGGGATCGGCCATTTTCTCCGCTATTTCATCAGCAGACAAATAACCTCTTCCCGTTGCAGGATCTATTGCTCTTGACATCGCTGATTCTAAAAGAAACGCAGGATCTTCTGTCTCCAGGAGTTTATCCATATGTTTTTGAATAAGATCTTTCGGTAATTTACCTACTCGCCATTCCATCTTTCTCCTTAACCACCCAGCGTCTATTTGGAAATTTTTCCCTCTCCCATAAATTGCATCTAGCCCTGAAATAATAGCTTTTTCTTCTCGCGTTGCTGCTTCAGCAATTTCTTTTTGCACTGCTTCATCAACAGCTGCTTCGGCTGCCATTAACCGGTCTTCTATGAAGTCCGCTGCCGCCCCATCAATAACTCTTTCAAGTCCTTCAGTAAAATCCTTCTGATGACCAATCCATTTTTGCTGGGCTTCCGCAAGCGATACATTTGCTATTTCTTTTTCCGCTAACGAATTATTTTGCTGCACTTCTAGATCATCGATTTCATTTTCAAGGCTTCCCCTACTCGTTTTTAAATCCGCCCTCTCCCTTTCTAGTTGTCCCCCTCTTTCCATTTTTGCCTTATCGTTGTTCAAATCAGCCTCGGCTTTTCTCAGCTCCTGGCTACGCTGAGCGAGGCTTTCTGCTGTAACGGTTGTGCCTCCCCAAGACCGTCCAACGAACACCTTCATATTCGCAATTTCATCCCTCAACTCTTCAATTTGTTGAGTTTTTCGAGCAACATTTGCTTCCAAATTCGGCGTCTCAGTTTCCAGCTGCTGTAGTTCACGCAGCTTATCTCCAAGTTTCCCGCCCGTGGCAGTTCTATCAGCGAATTGATCTTGCCGCGACTTTACCTCATCAAGTTCTTGCCTTTTTCCCCTTAAATCGCGATCCACTCGCGTAGAATCCAACTCTTTTCCTCTTAAATTTCTTCTTGCTTCCAAAATGGCATCATCCAAAGAGATATCGATCTGCCCCCCGTCAGCGATTCTCTGATTGAGCCTGGCTCTAAATTTTGGATCTTTAAGATGTTCTACAACTAAATTTTCAAATCTAGTAGAATTTGCAGTCTGGAGTGAAGCCATTTCAGGGTCTCTCGCAAGTACCTGTTTGAACCGTTCTCTTGCCGCTCTTTGCTGTTCGGCCCCTAATCCTTCATAACCCTTCTGTGCAAATTCACGGTTTAATTTGTCAGCGGCATTTGCTCTTTCCTTAAGTCTTGCCTCTTCGTCAGTAGTACGTCTTTCACCCCTCTCGTTTCTGGTTCCCATACGGTCAATTCCCCTATCGGAAGATTTATCGGGAGTTTTTGCAGTATCTCTAAAATTCTCAAGTACGGTGCGTGGTTTATCAACGAGCGGTCTTACTTGTTCCGCAAGTTTTTGTACGCGAGACGCAACTCTTACCTCGCCCGGTTCAGAAGGTTTACCTCCTCGTTCAAGAGCGACTTTTCGAACCGCGCTGCCTATTTCCGGTGGTGATACTCCTGCCATAGTTAAACCTTCATAACGGATTTTGCTAAACTGATTGCTTGTTCTGTTTGACCAGCTTTAACCATTATCAATACATTTTTCTCGACTCTATCCTCATTTGCCTCCTTAACTTCTCCTCTTTCCAGTTGTTCGACCTTTTCAAAAAAAGGCCACCGCTTAGAAAGTTCATCTAGGTGTGCAATCAATTGATCATGGTTTTGATCCGTATCAATATTATTCAGCACAAAATTAGCAATTAAGGGCAAATCCGCTTCCGTAACACTATTATTCTCCATAGCCATAACAAGATCTTTCACAATCTTTTTTAAAATTTCGTCTCGATGAGAGTTGGAAACATCCACTAATTCCATTGTTGGGTTTTTTTGAAGTAAAGTCAAATACCTTAGGTTGACCCCAAATCCCCCAATCTGTTACCATTCCCCTCATGGAGCAGATACCGCTAGCTGCGCAAAAGCGTGAGGTTTTAGGTAGAAAAGTAAAGACATTGCGAAAACAAGGCCTTCTTCCGGCTCACGTTTATGGTCATAAAATAGAAACGATCCACATACAGGTAAAAGCTGCTGATTTCAAGAAGGTTTTTGGACAGGCCGGTGAAACCGGTATAGTCGAATTACAAATAGACAGTGCAAAACACCCCGTACTTATTAGAAACGTCCAGATTCACCCGGTAACAGACGAACTTCTTCATGTCGATTTTTATCAGGTAAATCTTTCAGAAAAAGTCAAAGTCAACGTTCCTTTAGAAATTACAGGCGAAGCCCCGGCAGAGCAGAAAAAAGTTGGCCTTCTTCTTACTCCTGTTTCCGAAATTGAAATTGAAGCATTACCAACAGATTTGCCTGAGAGCATCGAAGTTAATGTTTCCAAGCTGGAAAACATTGGCGACGAAATTCGTGTAAAAGATTTGTCTATCGACAAGTCTAAAGTTGAAGTTCTTGTAGATGAAGAGTTGGTTATTGCTTCAATCGGCGAACTTGTAACCCGCGAACAACAGGAACTTGAAGCCCAAATGGAGGCTGAAGCAGCCGAGGCCCAAGCCGAAGCGCCGGCTGGAGAAGGTGTAACAGCTGAGGGTGAAGAAAAAGCTGAAGGCGAAGCCGCCGAAGCGGCACCATCTGAAGGCGAAGACAAAGAACAAAAAACAGAGGAAAAACCCAAAGAAGAAAAAAAAGAAGAATAATCAAAGATCCGGGGTTAGACTCCTAGCTCTTTCTCTTGCTTCCTCTGCCAAACTATTTTCTCCTATTTGTTCATATAAAACCGAAAGTCTCAACCAAGCGGCTACATAATCAGGCCTGGCTGTCAAAACCGCTTTTGTCCTTTTGATTTCCTCGTTAATCCCCTCCCTGTTAATAGTCGAATTACTGAGATCAGGTTGCTCACCGGACAAACCCAAAACCTTGCTATTTTTGCTTTCATCTCCCATAGCCAGCGCCATACCGAATGAAGCAACAATTAAAAGAATTAAAATTATGCGGGGAATAATGCGGAAATAATGCGGTAATACTAAGAGGGCCATTCCTCTAACATTATAGAAGTTTTTGTCTTATCAAACATCTGATAAATCTCCTCGGTTAAATATGGCATAAAGGGGTGCAAAACAATAAGAACATTTTTCAAAACATACTCCAGAGTCATTTGCGCCTCACCCCTCCTACTCTTGGATTTTTCAATGTATTTATCGGCAAGATCATGCCAGACGAAGTTGTATATGTCATCTACTGCCAAGTGAAGCTCAAGACTTTCCAAATTCTTCGTCACTTGTTTTATCAGTTTTTCCAATTCTTCCTTTATCCACTTGTCATCTTTGTTTTTCGACTGTAGACCGTAGACTGTAGACCGTAGACTGTTTGTATCCTGAGGTTTCAACTCAAGCACAAACTTTGCGATATTTCTAATTTTTGTCCCAAAATTCCTGAAGTTTTTCCCACGCTCATCCAAAATCTGTTTAGATACCCGTCCGTCTCTCCCTGGAATGCTGTATGTATAAAGCGCCATTCTTGTTGCATCCACTCCCCATTGGTCGATCAAATATATTGGGTCGATGCCGTTTCCAAGAGACTTAGAAAACTTTCTCCCTTGTAAGTCGCGAAGCATTCCATGGAAAAACATAGTTTTAAATGGTACTTGTCTTGTGAAGTAGTTGGAAATCATAATCATTCTGGCAATCCACAAATATTTAATCTCCGGCGCGCTAATTTCAAAATCCCAAGGAAAGTATCTTTCAAATTCCTTTGTCTTTTCAGGTTTACCCTGAGCGTTAGCGAAGGGCCACCCAAGGGTCGAAAGTGGCCAAAGGCCAGAAGAAAACCAGGTATCTAAAACCTGTTCGTCTTGCTTCCAACCTTCACCGGGAGACTCTTGCGAAACTTTCATTTCCTTTCCCTTATACCAAACTGGGATTCTATGCCCCCACCACAAAGATCTCGAAATACACCAATCATGAATATCGGAAAGCCACTCTGTGAGAATCTTCTTATAGTTAGGTGGAAAAAATTCAATTTCACCCGCGTCAATTACTTTGACTGCCGCCTTTGCCATTTCAGAAACATTTACAAACCACTCCTCAGAAATTATCGGCTCAACGGTCGATTTGCATCTTTCGCAAACGGAAACATTATGAACATACTCTTCCTCTTTGACTAAAATTCCTTTTTCTCTAAGTTCCGGGAGCATTGCTTCCCTTGCCGCAGCAACTTTCATACCGGCGTACTTTCCGGCAACATCTGTTAGTTTTCCTTCCTTGTTAATCACATGAATAATCGGAAGGTTATTGCGCTTACCAATTTCATAGTCAGTAAAATCGTGACCGGGAGTTACCTTGATAACTCCAGTGCCAAATTTTGGGTCAACGGCATCATCGGCAATAACTCTCATCATCTTTTTCCCATGCAGAGTTTCAATTTCAAATTCGCGTCCGACATAGTCTTTGTATCGCGCGTCTTTGGGGTTAACTGCCATCGCCGTGTCGCCAAACTTTGTTTCCGGCCGGACTGTAGCAAGAGTTAAAGGCCCGTATTTCAAGTAATAAAGCTTTTCTTTCCGCTGTTCATACTCCACCTCCACGTCCTCTATTGCCGTTTGGTCGCGGGGACACCATTGCACAATATATGGGCCTCTATAAATTAATCCCTTATCAAAGTATGTTTTAAATTCTTCAAAAACTGCATTTTGACATTTCTCATCCAAAGTAAAAACTTCCCGGCTCCAATCCGCCGAAAGTCCCATCATTCGCCAACTCCCCGAAACAGATTTGTAAATATCTTCTTTAAATTCCCAAGCCTTTTTCAACCATTCATCCCGCCCCAGTTTTTGCTTTGTTAGTCCCTCACGAGAAAGTTTTTTGTCGAATGTTGATTCAAATTGAATGCCGGCATGGTCGACTCCGGGTAACAACAAAACATCAAAACCCTGCATTCTTTTAAATCTTGCAAGAGCATCTAAAATTGAATGCTGCATTGCATGACCCAGATGAAGTTCTCCCGTTAAATTTGGCGGAGGAATAAGTAAAGAGTATTTTGGTTTTTTAGAATTTAGATCAGCGGAAAATATTTTTTCCTTTTCCCAAAAATCGTAAATATCTTTTTCGTTTATAAATATTTTCTTTGTCAAAATATCATCCTTTCCACGTGCGAGTAAATTTTACCACTTATAATTTTAAAATTCGTCTCGGTATTTTACTCTGACCGTCACGTGCAAAGATTGCCGAAATTTGAGTCGGTACTTGCCCCGTCAAAAGTTTGGTGATTTAGCCAAGAATGGTTTTGAAACTTATCCACAATTATCGAACTGAGTAACCAATTCCAAGAATACTTTTGATGGGGTGGATATTCTTTAAAAATATAAACCGGGAACGGCAGAGATATTAAGTGGATTATTAGATTGCCGTTTGTAGTACGCCGCGGCAGCTATCATTACTCCATTATCTACAGATAAATTTTTTGGAGGAAAGAAAACAGCAAATTTATTTTTCTGTCCAATGGCCGACATCCGAATCCTGAGTGCTGAATTTGCGGAAACTCCTCCACCAACGACAATAGATTTCACTTTATATTTTTTTGCAGCCTTTAAAGTTTTTGTTACCAGCACATCGAAAACCGCGTTCTGAAATTCATAAGCAATCTCCGCTTTACTGTTTACCGTCAACGGTGAACTGTTAACTGTATTTACTACCGCAGTCTTGAGTCCGGAAAAAGAAAAATCGAAATTCTCATCACTAATCATCGGCCTTGGTAATCTAACTGTTTTTTGTAAACTGTCAACTGTAAACTGTTTGGCGACTCGCTCTATTTCCGGACCTCCGGGATAACCAAGTCCTAAAACCCTGGCAACTTTGTCAAAAGCCTCTCCAGCCGCATCATCCAAAGTTCCACCTAGCCATCTGTACTTCTTGTGGTCTGTCATTAAAATCAAATCCGTATGCCCTCCGGAAACAATCAAGGCAATTAAGGGGAATGAAGGATGTTTTCGGTTTCCAATCCAATTGGCGTATATGTGTGCCACAAGGTGGTTGATAGAAATTAACGGTTTTTTAAAAACCAACGATATAGTCTTTGCAGTTTCGACACCAATCAGCAATGAGCCAATAAGTCCGGGACCATTGGCAACAGCAATTGCATCTAAATCTTGATACTTGATACTAGAGACTTGAAACACTTCTTGAAGTGCCGGAATGATGCTTCGAATCTGATCTCTTGCCGCAACTTCCGGAACTATTCCTCCATATTTCTGGTGCATGGATGCAGAACTAGCAACAACGTTTGCAAGAATCTGCCGCCCATCCCGAACAATGCCAACTCCCGTCTCATCACAAGTGGTTTCAATTCCAAGAATAATCATGCATCGAATTAATCTTACTAATCCCTAGTGGCTAGTTGCTAGTGCCTAATTAGAGTTCGAAGTTTACCTGATCGCCAATTTGAAGTCCATTCAAAGATGCTATACCGGCATTAGTTTCAAGTACGTAAAGAGCATCACTCCTTGGTTTATATCGGGTCAGCTGACTGTCGCTTTTTTTAGGCTCTGGCGGAACACTTGCTAAGATATCAACTATCCTTTTGTTTTCATCCATCCAAATTATATCTATGGCAAACTTCACGTCCTTCATCCAAAAAACATATGGGCCTTTTGTATCGAAAACAAAGAGCAAACCTTGATTAAGAGCAAGTGTGTCGCGCCCGCCCAATCCTTTTTTCCTATCCGAAGCTTTAGAAGCAATTTGAGCATCAATATTTAAGTTTCGAACACTAACAGCGACATTACCCGAAAGTTTTTTTGAAGGACTAGCATTGGGTGTTGACTGATCCACAAAATTCATACTGCTGTAAGAACGCCCAAAAACCAAAATAACTACAATAAACAAAAAAAGTCCAATAATAATTGCAAGATCCTTTTTCATACTTAATACTAAATACTTAATACATTATACCCGACACCAGATACCCGACACCCGACACCCGATACTATCCTCCGGTGCCAATGAGAAATACTGCTTGCCAAGGTCTATACACAGATTTAAAGGTTTCGTCAATTAGGATTTGGTCTCCCTTAAAAACTTTTCTTCCAAAAATAGACGTAGCTCCTTGTGCAGAAAAATCAACCTGCTTCTTTGTACCTTTTGGAAGCGATGGATCGTCCTGGAATACATCCGGTGGGGCGGGCTTAAAGTTGGAAACAACCGGCGTCGAAATTTCTACTTTTCTTCCGTCACCTGTGCCGTAGATGTCAACTTCCAATTTTGCATTCGAATTGTCGATTAATGTCTGAACCAAAATGGCATGGCTTGTGTCATTTTTAAATACTAAATCAACAGAAGGTGACCAAACAGTAGCATCCATACCCGGTTTAAATCCCCGTTGTTCGTAGTAACCCACTCTATATGCGTGGGCAGTTCTGGAAACTATTGGAAGTCCGGAAGCCAAAGCAGCCCTGAAAACCGTAGTAGAAACCTGGCAAATTCCGCCACCGTCATCTAAAACGGTTCTACCTGATGATATTACATAGGCCTGTTTGTAACCGGTTGCCCCGGAAACCTCACCGACCGATTTGTTAAAAGAAAATACTTCACCGCTTTTAACGATCGTTCCGTTTATCCTGCTTGCACCAAGACCGACATTGTAAGCGCGGTTAGGTATAGACCCTGCAAAATACGAAACTCCGCGGCCGATCAACTCTTTTATACCGAGGGAATTTATTTCATCATTAGCGATTTTTGCACGAACAACACTAACCGGCAGATTTATAGTCAAATTACCTTCAGCAGAGATATTTTCAACAGAAACGGCATCGGCAATAAGTTTGAAAGTTGTGTCAGAGTCCAGTTTCTGGCCGTCTTGAGCCGGCTTAAATTCCCTAACTTTTCCGCCTTCAAAAACTAGCGTCGCATCAATTTTTTCCTGATCTACTGAATCTGCAATTTCACTCACATAATTTCTGATATATGAATCGTCAACGCTTACCTCTAGCTCACTATCCAAATTTCCACCAAAACTTTTAACCACCAGAGCACTCTCACCAATGGAAAATTTTGAAACATAACCGTTCTCCATCAACTTTGGATAAAACCTCAAAACGGAAAGAAGAGTATTTCCGGATAGTTTCCAGGTATTGACTCCATAAGCAAGAACAATTTTTTGGTTATTCAGTCGCTTTACCTTATCCAAAGCTTTATCTGTTTTATCCTTCGAAACAACTGGTAAATCGGGCAAAATATAAACGTCAACAGGTCCAGTTGCCGTGCCATTTACCCTATCTCGTAAATCCTGCGCCAACTTAACCTTATCAACCTGCATACCGGGTTTCTCCTCTATCACTTTTGCCTCACGATCAAAAGTTATGGTCGCATTTTTTGCAGGTTGAGTGTCGCCGGCGGTAATGTCGTCTATTTTTTTGGAAAGTTCAGAAAAATCTACAACGGCGACCGTATCAACGTTATGAGAATTTATAAAAGAGTTAATTCTATCTCGGCTGTCTTGGGCAAAATTACCACTTCTTCCATACGAATACGCATTGTTGGCGGTTTTCTCTTCATTTACAGTAATTCCCAAATCGCTAGCTTTAAGTGCTACCTCTCTCAACCCGCCGTCAGGCGTATGAACCAGAAACAAAATATCACTCCCAATAAAAATACGCGACCTTTCCTCCACAATCGCCAAAACCGCATCGCTTGATATACCAGAAACATCTAGTCCAACTACATTAACCCCCCTAAGCACCTTATCCCGAAAGTAAAAGTTCGCAATAAGCCCAAGAAAAACTAAGGGTAAAAATACAAAACGCAAAGCATAAATCATCGTAACCGCAAATCAGTCAATATGATATCATAGATTTATGCCTAAATTACCTGTCCCAAAATTCATAGCGCCCCTTCTTCTTGCGGTTTTTGCATCCATAATTCTTTCGGCATGCTCCCTGCAAATTCCCGGTTTTGGCAAATCGAAAGACAAAACTATTAATCTGGAATACTGGGGATTGTGGGATAACCAAACTACAATGGAATCTATAATAGGCGAGTACAAAAAAACAAAACCGAACGTAAACATTTCATACAAGAAAAAAAGTGTCCAACAATACAGGGACAGTTTGTCCAGCCAAATCGACTCAGGCAAAGGGCCGGATATGTTTGTCTTTCATAATACATGGACGCCTATGCTCAAAAGCCAACTATCTCCTGCTCCATCAAACATAGTTTCCGCAGCAGATATTAAAAAGAACTTCTATCCAACAGTCGCCCATGATTTAGTAGCAGGCGGAAAGCTTGTAGGACTACCTACCCAGGTCGACGGGCTAGAACTCTACTACAACGAGGACATTTTTAAAGCAGCCGGTATCACCAAACCTCCTTCAACCTGGTCAGAATTTGCCCAGGATGCGGTAAAACTTACTGTACGGGATACACAAGGCGGCATTAGAACTGCAGGTGCAGCCATAGGTACTGTCAGCAACATTGATCAGTTTTCCGACCTTCTGGCTTTAATGATTATGCAAAATGGTGGAGATCTTAATTCTCCGACAGACAACCAGTCAGCAGATGCCCTCAAGT
>JAUYIQ010000082.1 GCA_030688205.1 Candidatus Curtissbacteria bacterium
AAGAATAGAGACGAAACTACTGTTTCGACACTCCGTATGGTAATTTCCAATTTGAACAATGCGAGAATTGCCAAAGGTGATAGTCTTACAGATGATGAGGTTGTTGTTGAAATCGGCCGCGATGCAAAAAGGCATAAGGAATCTATTGAAGTTTACATGCGTGCCGGAAGAGAAGATTTAGTTTCAAAAGAAACAGCAGAACTTGAGGTTTTGACAAAATATTTGCCCCAGCAACTTTCCGATGAAGAGCTTGCCAACATGGTTGGTGAAGCAATAAGCGCAGTAGGAGCTGTGACAATTGCAGACATGGGTCGTGTTGTGAAAGCGGTTATGTCCAGTGCAGGAGCAAGGGCGGACGGTGCAAAGGTTGCAGAACTGGTCAGATTGAAATTAGCTTCAAAACCTTGAATTTAAATGGTTAAGGTTTTTATTCAAAGTACGAACAAATATCCAAAGGACCAAAAAACCATAAAAAAATCGATTACCGAAACTCTTATAAAAAATAGAGTTGGCGGGAACATTGAAATCTCTGTTGCTATAGTGGGTGAAGTGCAGATGGATCTGCTTTCTAAAAAATACCTGAAAGATGATTTAGCCCACGAAGTCCTCTCTTTCCCCCTTGAAGAGTCTGAGTCGCCGGATGGGGTCTTGAGGTTGGGAGATATAATACTTTGCTGGCCGCAAGTGGTATTGGCAGCTAAGCGGGATGGTGTTAAGGTAGAGGATGAAGTTTATAAACTGACTGCCCATTCCATGGAACATTTGCTGGGAAAACACCACGAATAAAATTGCTATATTGTTATTTTGCTAAATTGTTTTAATAACAATTTGACAATGAAACAATTCAACAATAATTTATGACTGTTTTTTACAGAAAATATCGTCCGCAAAAATTTGCAGATCTGGCCGGGCAAGAACATATCAGTGATTCTCTCATGTCCCAACTTGCCTCAGGCAAAATAAGCCACGGGTATTTGTTTGCAGGTCCTCGAGGAAGTGGGAAGACTTCCAGTGCAAGGATATTTGCGAAGGCGGTGAACTGTGAGGTTTACGGAAGACAGTTAACAGTTGACAGTAAGAAAAAATCAGTAAACCGTAAACCGTCAACTGTCAACCAATTTGGGGAACCGTGTAACAAATGTACCAATTGTATTGCGATTACCAATGGATCGTTTTTGGATCTAGTTGAGATTGATGCTGCATCTAACCGGGGGATTGATGAAATAAGAGATTTACGGGAAAAGATAAAGATGTCTCCGGTTTCCGGAAGGTACAAAGTTTATATTATTGATGAAGCGCATATGTTAACACCAGAGGCTTTTAATGCGCTTTTGAAAACCCTGGAAGAGCCTCCGAAACATGCAATTTTTATTCTTTGTACTACGAATCCATCCAAATTGCCGACAACCATAATTTCCAGACTATCCAGGTTTTATTTTTCAAGGGCAAATGATGCGGAAATTGTAAAATTACTTGCAAAGATTTCTAAAGCAGAAAAGATTAATGCCACCGAAGATGCTCTATATGCCATTGCCAAAGCCGGCGATGGTGCGTATCGTGATGCTGTTTCTATTTTAGACCAACTTTCTGCAAGCGGTAAAAAAATTACTGCCGCCGATGTTGAGAGAGTTGTTTGGGCATCCGGGATTTCCATGCTTTTGGATTTTGTCGATGCGGTTGTTTCAAAAGACACCAAAAGAGCAGTTGTAGCTGTCGAAAAGATGGCTTCTGAGGATGTAGACTTTTCGCTTCTTGCCAAAGACGTAATTTTGACTTTAGAGGCAGTTTTACTTTCTAAGGTTGGGGTAGAGGATTCGGATTATGAATCAAATATTGCAAAAGGGGATATAGAGAAAATTTCCCAAAAAATTTCTTTTTCCGAACTGCAAATTCTTATCAAATTGTTTTTGGTTGCTGAGGGCGAGATCAAGATCTACCCGCTTGCGAAAATTCCATTTGTCTTGGCTGTTTGTAAATATTGCGGGGAGACCGGTGAGTCAGTGATTCAGCGAGTCAGTGAACCAGTGAATCAGTTGGCCAGTGAGTCGGTGGGTCAGAAGATCAGTGGGCCAGCGAGTCAGAGTCACCGGAAGAACACCGATCCCCCGAACCACCGATCCCCCGAACCACCGAAGCACCGATCTGGTGGTACTGAGCAACCTATTTCAGAAATCGAGCCGAAGTGGGGACAGTTTTTAGAAAAAGTCCGGCCAATCAATGTGCATATACTTGCTCTTCTGAGGTCTACTAGACCGATAAGCTTTGACGGTGCTAATCTTACTTTAGAGGTCTTTTACAAATTTCATAAAGATAAACTTGAGGAACCTAAAATCATCACGATGTTGGAGAATTTTTTGGACGAAGTATTTGAATCAAAAATCACTTTGAGGTTAGTTTTGACCCAAAGATCCAGTAGCATGCCGAAAGCTGTTGCAGATAGTGATGTTATTGATGTAACCAGTGAAGATTTAAACGCAATTGCGCAGGAAATATTTTCGAAGTAAAAAAGTGTATCAAGTATCAAATATCAAGTATCTGGTTGAGAAAGCACTACTAGTAATAGTTCTGGCAATCATGCCTTTTGTGCTTTCTGCTTGTTTGCCTCAATTAGGTGGTGGGAGCGCCCCTAAAACAGAAGAGTTTGCAAGCGGGAAAGTGGTTAAGGGGTTTCCAGACAGTATACCTCTTTATAAAGGTTCGTTGATTATTGAAAGCTACGGAGGGACAAGCGGATACGGAGCGTCGTTTATGTCGGACGATAATCTCGCAAAAGTTGTTAATTTTTACAATCAGGCTTTGCCACAATTGGGTTGGACGGTTAATCCCAAGCAGGCATCTCAAACTAACTATGTATATGAAATTAAAAACGAAACAAATTCAGGACAGGTAATTGTGAATACAGCTGCAGACGGTAAAAAAACAGCAATTACAATGTCTGTTGGCGAGAGGTAAATTGACTTATAAATTCAAAAACTGCTAACATAAATTTAATGTCTGCCAAGCGTACTGTCCT
>JAUYIQ010000086.1 GCA_030688205.1 Candidatus Curtissbacteria bacterium
TATGAAATTATTTTCAGTGCTGATTGCCGTTTTTATTTTATCCCTTTCGTTGACGACAAAAATATCCGCCCAAGAGGTAACGCCTACTCCAACTGAAACTCCCACCCCAACCCCGACAGAAACAGTTACGCCAACCCCTACTCCGTCAGTCTCACCCACAGCCACCCCTACCCCGACATCAGCGCCCGTGCCAACAGCTACCCCAACACAAACCATGACTAACACTCAAACCGCCACGTCTTCTCCAACACCCACCGATAAAGTTTTGGGTGCGGCAACAAAATTAGGTTCTACCGGCACGGAAAGGGAACTTACAAAATGGCTTTTAGGATTTGCGGCGGCTGTCATCATTTTTGCCTTAGGGTTCAAACTGACAAGAAATAATGGGCCAGAGAACTGAAATACTACTTCAAGTTATCTTTATTGGATTCACTACCTGTCTCCTTGCGCTTCTCGTTATAAAATTTTATCCCGAAGCATTCTTTGCTCGTCAAAAGGCCATCGCCATCGAGCAGAACGAAAAAGTGCTTAAAGAAACCCAAAGCTTACTTGCCGAAAACGATCCCCCAACATCAATTGATATTGATTCATTGGATATTCATTTAGTAGTCGCCCCCGGGGTGATCACCAACAATGTCTGGACTTTATATGATGATAAAGTCTCATGGCTATCCACTTCTCAAACGCCAGGCAACGGCAATATCATTATCTATGGACACAAGAGAAAGGGGATCTTTGGCAATTTACACAATATTGCCGTAAATGATGAAGTCAAAGTAAAGACTAATAAAGCTACTTATCTTTATACGGTTATCTCAAAAGAAACAATACTCCCCTCGGATACGGAGGCCATTCTATCGGACAAAAACATATTAACTTTATACACTTGCGATGGGCCGCTGGATCAAACAAGATTGTTAGTAAAGGCTCGTTTTGAACAAAAAGAGTAGCTGATTTTTTTCGAAAAATATCCAATTTTAACTTTGTCTTGCTTCGTTTAGGAGGTAACCGGCAGTAAATGCCGCCAACCCAACAACTACTTAGGAAAAGGGAAATCATCGAAGAAAGCTGAATATCTTGTTTTTTCTACTGGCACTTAAGCTGAGTCTTACAGGTATCTCTGGCGGCGCCTGCTGGAATGTTGTCGCAGATTGAGCAGTCGGGAGCCGAATCATTACTTGCGCCATTTGCCGAATTTTTAACAGAAGCAGGCAAAGTGGGAATTGTAAAGGTCTGGAAATTGACACTTGATGGAGGTGTAAAAACGGAATTCTCCGCATTCCATCCTTTGCAGGAATAATTAAATGATTGATTTAAGTCCGGGGCATTTTCCTGATTAATCTGAGCATTCCCGGATGGACCGGAGGCAGAAGGTTGTTCGGCTGGGATGGGATATTTAAAACCCTGGTTATCATCAGTCCAAATATAAGAAAAAGCTGAGTCAACAATCATATGCCCGCTAGTAGTAGTTCCATTTGATGTCGTTTTGTAATCCCCGCGCATTTTTCCATCCGCAATATAGATTGTTCCCTCAACAGAAGCAGAATCCTGAGTATTGGAATAAGTGCATTGCTGGGACTTACCGCCGGAAAGCAAATTCTTTAAAGTTCCTTGTATGGTTTCGGAATTACTACCGGTATTTACCGAAGTTGTTTGATCATTTGAAGTTTTAGATGACTTCTGCATTGCGTAGAATCCACCCACGCCTACAACAACTAGCAAAGCCGCGATTATCAGGATTATCTTTTTATTCATCCTATACTTTTTAACACAAGTTAAATCAAAACGCAATACATGCTATAGTTCAGTCCAGAATTTTAATTAACAAATGTTAAAGCGACACCTTTTTTATCCGCTCTGCCTGTTCTTCCGATTCTATGAATATATGCGTCGCAAGACTCCGGCAAGTCATAGTTAACAACATGGCTGACATTAGGAATGTCCAGTCCGCGGGACGCCACATCAGTTGCAACTAAAATCTGGAGTTCATTTCTTTTAAACTTCTCCAAGGTCTTTACTCTTTGGTTTTGCCGTTTGTTGCCATGAATCGCATCCGCCTTAAAACCCCTCTTAACAAGTTCATCCGAAAGCCTTTGGACTCCATGTTTTGTTCTTCCGAAAACGAGAACTTTTTCAAATTCTTTCTGTATTAAAAGGTCATGAAGTTTATCTACTTTCGAACCCATATCCGAAACTTTAATTATATTTTGAGTAATGTTTTCCGCTGTTTCTTTGGTTTTAACCGAAATTGTAACAGGATTTTGGACAAAACTTTCCAAGATTTCCTTCACTCCATTACCGATTGTGGCCGAGAAAAAAAGCGACTGGCGGACGCGAGAAAGAAGAGAAACAATATACTTTATGTCTTTGATAAAACCGATATCAACCATCCTATCCGTTTCGTCCAAAACTACAGTTGCGAAACCTGAAAGGTTAAGTGAGTGACTTTGCAGCAAGTCCTGAATTCTTCCCGGAGTTCCAATTACAAAATTCGGATTTCTCCTAAGGTCATTAATTTGCCGTCTCATATTTGCGCCCCCGATACATAAAGTGCAGTAAATGCCCAGATTTTTAGCAAAATCAATAAATTCATCTTTAATTTGTGCCGCCAGTTCACGGGTGGGGGCAATAATTAAAACTTTTTGCAGATGATCCTTCGCAACTTTTTCAATTAGAGGAATCAAAAACGCGGCAGTTTTTCCGGTTCCTGTGTTTGCAATTCCAACCAGATCCCGTCCTTCAAGAATTAATGGGATTGCCTGATCCTGAATGGGAGTTGGGATGGTATATCCCTTTTGGGAAATATTTACCTTTAAAATGTCTGAAATTTCAAAATCAGAAAAGCTATGGGAAATAGTATATTCCGTCAGCTCCGTTTTTACATTGGAGTTTGTAGTAATAAAATTTGTGGGATCAAAATATCTAGCCCTTTCTTTGGCACGCGGACGATTCCCGCTGAAACGATTGCTGTTGAAGCGGTTAAAATTTCCTGATCTATTCTTTTGATTGAATTGTTTATACATAATTTTTTGCGCCAGCAAATTGACAAAATTAAGCTGCCTAAATATAAAAAATGAAATGAATTGTGGAAGAAAGATTCAAACAATAAGTTTAAAAACTTCGGAATCTTTTTAAAACTGCCACCTTTGTAATTTGCGCATTACAAATTGCGAAGATACACAAAAACCTAAAATTAGTGTATAAGTACGAAGGTTTATATATCTTGTTAACTCAAAACTAGACTCAAATTTAAGCAGATTAATTAGTTCAATACATTCGACACCGCTCAGTATTGACCCTGAGCGATATGACCAGAGTCGAATGGGTCAATCTGCTAACACTAACGATCAGTATAGCACATTGCAAGAAGCATGTCAAGACTATGGGTTATTTCCATTTTTAATTGCTATTTTAATCTCCAACCGCTAAAATTTACCTCATGACAGGAAACAATAATCCAA
>JAUYIQ010000093.1 GCA_030688205.1 Candidatus Curtissbacteria bacterium
AAATAATATCTCTGGGGAAACTTGTGATAGTTCGGCAAATACTCCACTCCAAGATCATGAATGGTAACAACATACTTCGTAGAACGGTTAGGGTTACGATGCCCGTTTCGTTTAGGGGTTACGTTTAACGTATTACGCCTCACGATACGAACTTCGTTACCGAACAACGCTAAACATTGTCTTCGAAGTATCGGCAAGGTGTGTGCAGGCACAAATAACAGGTCGACTGGCGCTCTCCACGTTTCCAGTGCAAGCCCAAACTGTGTCCACAATCGGCTTGGTCTGATAACCTTAAATTTAAAGTTGGTCGGGAATTGGGATAGTTGGATAGTTGGATAGTTGGAGTCTCTCAGATACACCCTATACCGATTCTTGCGGTCAATTCGAGCCAAAGCTTTTAATAAATTCAGCGAATAATTTTCCGTCCCCGTAGCCTCGCGAACAAACGCACGGGAAGCATCATACCCAATCAGCATATCGGAACAGTTTAAACAGTCAAACTCCGGGAGTCAATAAAACACTCTGGCTATTAAACAAGTTTAAAATATTTCTTAAAATCCTGCTCGCTTCTGCCTTTTAGGGGACCTCGCAAAATTAAGTGTAATTTATCTCTGACAAAATATTTTCTGGCAACTCCAATGATATCTGCTACACTCACCTCAGTAATTTTTCCGGCGATTTCATCTAAGGTTAAAACTCTACCCTCAAGTATTTGTTGTCTTGCATAAAATTCAGCCAGAGTATCCGTAGTCTCGTGCATAAAGTAAACCATAGCCTTGGCTTTTTCTTTAGCTTCAAAAAGCTCCTTTTTGGATACTTCTTCCTTCTTGAGTCTTCTTATTTCTTCAACAATACTGGCAATTGCCTTATCTATGTTTTCAGATGAAAAACCCCCATTTACATAAAAAAATCCCGTATCGGAAAAAGACCAATTGCCTGCTCCAAAATAGTAAGAAATACCCAGTTCATAAACTATCCTGTGGAAAAGCCTTGAGCTCACACCGCCGGTTAGAAAAGAGGCTAGAACTTCCATAATGAACCGATCCTTGTCAACTAACGAGACTTCAGTTAAAAAACCAAGCACCATTTGCACTTGCTGATTATCGCTCGAAACAAGCCTAACCTTCTCACTTGTAATTTGTGCAACACTACTATCTTTTCTGACTAAAGATTTGTTTGGAATCCTTCCAAAATATCTGTTGGCAAAATTTTTAGCCTGGGGCAAACTAAAATCTCCAACTACTGTAAGAACCATATTTGATGGCTGATAAAAATCCTTCAAATACTTGACCAGTTTCTCTCTGGTAATACTTTTTATACTGTCCCTATCCCCTAGAATTGAATTTCCAAGAAAGTGGTTCTTCCCCCAAACGAACTCACTCCATAAATCCCAGATCTCAAATTCGGGATTGTCCTTTTTTCTTTTTAACTCTTCAAACACAATACCCTTCTCCTTCTCAATTGCAGCTTTTTCAAAAGTCGATCTAAAAATGATCTCCGAAAGGTGATCGAAAAGAATTTCCAGGTGATTTTTATTTACCTTTGCATAGTAAATAACGTGCTCTTTATCTGTCCAAGCTCCACTTTTTCCACCAATCTCCTCTATCTGGCGGTTAACCTCCATTGAAGTTGGAAACCTCTCAGTACCTTCAAACAGCATATGTTCCAAAAAATGAGCCATGCCCCTTGTTTGTTTGTTTTCATATCTGGATCCTGCACCTACTGCAAGGTATGCAGAAACAGAATAAGCAGAAGGCATATTTTGGAAAATAACGACTAAACCATTTTTGAGCTTATGTAAACTGTAAGATTTCTTATTCATTTATTACCCACAGGAATCATGCATAAAGAATACTCACGCCGTATTGTAACAGGAATAATTGGCGTTTACCCCGAATAAAATGAGGGGCTTGAACATTAAAACCATTTTGTGCTAATGTCGCATGGATGAACAAAAAGCAAAAAGACGAGACGTTAGATATTTTTGTAGAAGCATTCCATGAAGTAATTGTTCCTGTCCTGGAGGATTTAGCATCCAAAAAAGATATTCAAGAAGTGAAATCCGACATTTTAAATGTAAAATCCGACATTCTAGAAGTAAAGTCCGATATTAAAGAGGTTCAAGACACTCTTGAAAGACTTGATAATAGGGTCGAAATGTACACTCGTAAATTTGTCGAGATTACAGATAATCACGGCAACAAACTAGATAACCACGAAAAACGAATCAAGCATCTTGAAACAAAGCGCGTCCTAAACTAATGGCTAGTGGCTAGTGGCTACCTCGCCTCCACTACCCTTTTCCAAGTCTCAATATTTTCCAGTGCTATCCCACAACCATAAACAACACACTGCATCGGATCCTCCGCAACATGCGCCGGCACATTAGTCTGGCTGGACATCATTCGGTCAAGCCCCTTAAGCATTGAAGTGCCGCCTGTCATAACGATTCCATGGTCAATAATATCGCTGGCGAGCTCCGGAGGTGTTTGCTCCAGAGTGCTCTTAACGCACGCAATAATAACAGCAAGTACACTGCCCATAGCTTCGCTGATTTGGGTATTGTCTATGCTGACAGTCTTAGGTAAACCGCTTATGGCATCTCTGCCCCTGGCTTCCATCACAACCTTAGCACTTGGTACAATCGCACTGCCAATTTTGATCTTGATATCCTCCGCCATACGCTCGCCTATTATTAAATTGTGATTCCTTCTCATATAAGTAATAATAGCCTCGTCCAGCTTCCCTCCGCCCGCTTTAGCAGTCGATGACACCACAATGCCACCAACCGAAACAACTGCTGAACCTGTGGAGCCTCCACCAATATCTACAATCATCGAACCAAAAGGTGCATCTATTGGCAGCTTTGCTCCAAGAGCGGCAGCCAATGGCTGTTCGATTAAATACGCCGTCTTTGCGCCGGCAGAAAGTGCAGCTTCCAAAACCGCACGTCTTTCCACTTGGGTTATCCCGGAAGGCACACACACCATCACCTCCGGCCGAACTATTCTGGAGCTTCCCAACACCCGATCCATAAAGTACTTAAGCATAGCTTCACATACTAAAAAGTCCGCAACAACGCCTTCACGTAATGGTTTTTGCGCAACCAGATTTGTTCCTGTTCTGCCCAAAAGCTCGTATGCCTGGCTTCCCACAGCAACGACTTTCCCGGAAACTGAATCTACAGCCACAACACTGGGTTCCGAAAGAACCACACCCTCACCGCTCGACCACACAAGTGAATTCGAAGTACCTAAGTCAATGCCCAGACGCTTCGAGGAAAACAGAGGAAATTTCATTGTTAAACGCTCGCCTCGCAATGTAACAATTCAGCAATCCTCTATCAAGGGGGTAAATTAATTTTTATAGACCTAAATGGATGCAAAGGAGATCAGAATATAATTAACAATT
>JAUYIQ010000096.1 GCA_030688205.1 Candidatus Curtissbacteria bacterium
GTAGACTACCAGGTTGATAGGCGGCAAGTGTAAAAATAGTAATATTTGTGTCCCGTGAGGGATGGTTAAATCGGCTTGAGGAGTTGGTCCAGAAGGACTAACTTCCAAACTGATTTTTCAGCTAAGCCGTACTAATAGATCGTTGTTACTCTCACTCTATACTGACGTCGAAGCGTAGTAAAGCTAATTTAGCGCACTTTTTTGTGCGCTTTTTTAGTGTTTAGCCTGAGAGATTATTGAGGGGTTGACAAGCTAGCCTCGCGTGAGCTTAAATATATCCAGAAAACACACGCAGATTAATCGGCGGGGTGTTTTTTAAAGGAAAAAATATGGCTGTTAACGCCGAGGATTCACGTTTTAGTTACCCAGCGATTGCTGAAATAGAGAGAGATGAATCTGTTGTAGATTCTCAAACAAGGGCAAGCAGAAGGTTGGCAAAAATAGCAGCGGTTCATATAAAAGATGCCGGCCTGTTTTATAAAGAACCTCCCGATAAAAGAATGCAAGGCATGTTGAATTTCTTTACAGAATGCATTGCTTTAGCTCGAGTTGAACGTCGAAATTATGTGGGCAGGCAGATATTTGGGAGTGTTGGGGCATTAATAGAACTTTTGCCATCTAGCGAAGGAGAATTGCTTGAACGGGTTTCCCAAAACTGGTTTGAGAAAGCATTTCCCGGAAGGCTTTCCCGTTGGCAAAGAGAGTCCAAAAAAGCTTGATTAACGTTTTGCTATCTGGTAAAATTTCCAGGCTGGTGATTTGTGCGAGGTGGTCCCACTCCTTCCCATTCCGAACAGGGCAGTGAAACGCTTCAGCGCCGACAATAGTTTCCGGGCAACTGGGTGCGAAAATAGGTCATTGCCAGCATTATCAAATTAGCCTACGTAAATCGTAGGCTTTTTGTTTGGAAAGCTGTCAATGCCCTGCGATTCTCACCCAGCAGAAATTTGTTGATTTTAATCTTCAAGATGTTACATTATTATTGGTTATGAAAGAAGCAGAAGACGGTTTTTTGGGTGATTTCCCGCCTGATGAAGCTTTGAGACGGCTCAGCCGCTTAAATAGGCTGTACTTAGAACGAAAAGATGAGCTGAACCCTTTTGGTCTTACTGTGGTTTCTCGTGCCATATTCGATTTATATTATTTGTTAAGATCTACTCCGTTTGCAGATGAAGCTAGAGAAATACTCTATATTCCCAAACCGCAAGAAAGAGAGACTCCTGATAGTCCGAAAGAGACTGGTGTTGTGCGAGTTGTCTCATTTCCTGAGAGATCCAAATAAATCTTCTTGAAAGATAATTTGTAGACTGTTGATGTTATTGTTATACTGTCTGAGCAATGATGGAAAGTTCTAAAGCTCCACAACCTGTTGTGCAAACACCAGCTGCAGCTACCCCTGATATACAGAAACCAGAACCTATGCCGGTGGATCGTCAGCCTGTTGGTCCTAAACCCGCTGATCTGGTGACTCCGGCACAAACTGATTTTCCAAAACGCTCAATTATCTCCAGACTTACCTTTGGCTTGATAGGTAAAAAGTAGATACCAGACGGCTTTTTTTCTCCTAGACATCACTAAATTACTTGACTTTCCAGGGCGAAATATATATACTATCGGTCTTAACTGACTTTTATTATGCAATCGGAAAGAATTACCGGACTAATTTCGAAAATCGATCGAGCTAAAGCTAACTTGATGTGGGCAAGAGAATCTGTGGGAACTCCTTCTTTAACTAAAGGAGTTGGTTCGCGTTTAAACCTTGCGGAAATTGATGATCCAGACAGACTTATAGATGCAACCTTAGAGGTTGCAAAAATCAGGGAGAGAATCGATCAAGCCTTACCTCGATTGGAGTCCAGGAGGGAAGGTTTTCTAAAAGCAGGGGAAAGATTAAATCTTCTTCGCGAGAAGGCAGATGCCGGTTTACTTACCCAAGAGGAATATGAACGTGTAGAGAATGTTCTGCTTGGGAGAAATCTTCCAAAAAAATCCGCGCCTG
Organism: Candidatus Curtissbacteria bacterium; assembly: GCA_030688205.1. Taxonomy (GTDB): domain Bacteria; phylum Patescibacteriota; class Microgenomatia; order Curtissbacterales; family GWA2-41-24; genus 2-01-FULL-41-11. The sequence goes on from JAUYIQ010000096.1 coordinate 2,000, forward strand.
CTGAACTTCGAGAAGTACCATTGGTAGATTTGCCCAAAAATGCGGATCTTTCAAAAGAAAATGAACTTTTACCTGCTGTTCACATTGATTTAAACTCACAGGTTATTGCCGTAGACGGAAGGGTACATAAATTTCGTAAAGGGAGAGTGGGAGCATGGGAAGGATTCTTAAAACTTGCAAGACATGCTAATGAGTTTGTTGATGGTAGGGAGCTTACAGAAGTTAGGAAAGCTTCGGGGGTAATTCAGGAGAGAAACGGTTCGCTAATCTATAGCTTGAGACAGGCTATAGAACCGGATCCCAAAAACCCGAACATAATTCTCACGGAGGGAACTAAACGGGCCAAATATAAGCTTAAGGCTCGGGTAGAAGCTGAGGGTCTTGTAGATTTCGATTTTGGAAGGGTAAAAGGTCTAAGAAGACAGGATCGGAAAATAATTGATTTTTTAAGGTGGACTTCTGCTGAGAGGCCATTGTCTGGAGAGGAGTTAAGTAGAGATATTTACGGGTTTGGAGTTGATTTGGAGGCTGCAAAAAATCGGCTTTCTGTGCACCTCGGAGTTTTAAGGAAGAAGCTTTTGGAGTATGGTTATCAAATAGTTAATTTAAATCTCCATGGTTCCAAAAAGGGAGGACTTTATTATCTTTTGAAAGTTGATGAGACGTCTGTAACAGAGAGGGATCTTAAACTCGGAGAAGAGGAATCTGTGACAGAACCGGAGACAGCTGCGAGGCGAAGAGAGTATATCTGGAAGCATAATCCAGTTCAGCCTGACAGACTGGAGGCACTTGCATGGGTAATTAATAATCCGGATGCTGATATTCGAGAAGTCCTTAAGCTTTTTGCTCCCTCGGAAAAGACCGGGAGAAGATTACCTGCTAACCAAGCCTGGATTGCGCTTGCAAATGCCAATAACTTTTTGCAATTAAGAGAAGCGAATGGTTTGATAACGGACTCGGAAAAACCATATTGGGAGAAGATGGAAGAGTTCCTGCGAAACAAAAGGATTGAACCTTATAGAGGTTTCCGGGAATATCTTTATAGAAGATTTTATCCCAAGATTGAGATAGTTCAGGAACCAGAAGCTTCTCATGTCAGTGTTAAAGAGGCGGCGATTTTGGCAACCTTGTTTTATATTAGAAAAGATTTTTTGAAAGAGTCCGGCTTGGAACCAATACCAGAAGAAATTCCACTAAATTTATGCGAAAAGTTGGAAGATTTGGAGAATGTGACCATCGAGGATTTGAATACTTCTCGAAGGGAGATTATACAGAAACTTTTGGATGCTAAAGGACTCGGTGTTTTGGATGATCTAATGAATAAAACGGAAGATCTTGATATCCAGTTGTTACTTTTGTATTTTTGGGATTACGAAGAAAGACAGGGTGAAGGCCTGCTTTTATCCTTGCTGGAAAGAGGGGATACTTTTTGGCAAAGCGATATGAGAGATGTTGTAGCAGTTTGGAAGGAGTGGCAAAAGACCGGATTTAAACAGAAAAGAGATTCTGTCGAGGATGTTTCGCCTGGTGCTCCAACATTGGGAGAAATTGCCAGTCATCCTTTAGTAAGAGGCGGTGTGACACCCGTTGCAGATGTTGTTTCCGCAAAACCTGTGCCTGCTTTAGAACAGCAAAGGGAGAAAGCGTCTGTACGAATGAGCGGGATAGAGAAACGTGATCCGGAGGTGCATACTAAAATCCAATTAATCTTAGATGAAATTGGGGAAAAGGGTATAACCGGACCGCTTAGAGGTAACCAATTAACGAGGTATTTCCATAATCTAACAAGATTTGATATGAGTAAATTACTTGAAAAAGGTCATGTTTTACCAGTTAGAGGAAATGATCATCATCCAATGTATACTATAGCAGATATTGCTCTCGCAGTTTATCTTAAAAGAAACAGGGATGGTCTTCCTTCAAGACAAATTTTTGAATTAAGAGCTATCATTAAGGCACTTCTCTAAAACTTTTCTTATTTTTCAAAACCTGATATACTTCCGTAAGCAAATTGGTATTTCGATTTGAAATTTAAGAACAAGGAAGTGGTTATGTCTGACACAAACAAAATCTTCAAAGTTTAATTCACCTAGTAATTCAATGTCGATGGAGGCCTTATTGGCTTCAAACGACTACAAGATGCCAACGCTGAAACGTGGGCAGGAAGTAGAAGGCAAAGTTATTTCTGCAACCCATACCGAGATTTTAGTTGATGTGGGAGGAAAATCAGAAGGGATTATAACCGGACGGGAACTTTCTGCAAGCCGTGATATAGCTTCGAAACTGGCTGTTGGGGACCTTGTTAATGTCAATGTTGTTTATCAGGAAAATGATGCAGGGCAAGTTGTATTGTCTCTGAGAAAATTATCCGGAGAAAAGCGTTGGGAAGACCTTGCCGAGAAACAGAAAGAGGGTTCAGAGGTTGAAGTGTTGGCGCAGGAGGCAAACCGTGGCGGGATAATTTGTGAATGGTTCGGATTGCGCGGATTCTTGCCTGCTTCGCAGCTTTCCAAAACACCTTCCAAGTTGGAAGATTTGGTCGGTAAATATCTTTCTGTTCGAATAATAGAAGTAGATAGGGCTACAAATAGGCTTATTTTTTCCCAAAAGATGCCGGGGAAGAAAGATCTTGGTGATTTGATAAAGCTGCTTGCCAAGGTTAAGATTGGGGAGAAATTTGAGGGAATAGTAAGTGCGGTTTTGCCATTTGGGATATTTGTGGAGATCAATTTAGATGGTACAAAGGGTACAAGAGGATCAAAGGGGGCAAAGGTAGAAACATCTGATTCTTCTGACTCATCTGTACCATCTGTCACATCTAAGCTGGAAGGCCTGGTTCACATATCCGAAATATCATGGGAGAAAGTTGACGATCCCGGAAAAATATTCAAAGTCGGCGATAGTGTAAGTGTTGTCGTAATTGCCAAAGATACAACAACCGGAAGGCTGAATTTAAGCATTAAACAGCTCCTTCAGGATCCATTTGTCGAAGCCTCAAAGAATTATTCAAAAGAGCAAAAGGTTCGTGGCAAAATATCCAAAGTTACACCGTACGGAGTTTTTGTGAATCTCTCTGAAGGCGTAGAGGGACTTATTCATATTTCAAAAATACCACCCAATGTTGAATACAACTCCGGCCAGGAAATAGACTGCGAAATAGAAGCTGTTGATACGGCTAGCCGAAAGATTTCGCTTGTGCCGATAGTTACAGAGAAACCAATTTTGTATAGGTAGATAGTTGCCAGAGTCCAGAGACCAGAAGTTGTTTGGGCGTCTGGTCCCTGGTAACTGGAAACTATAATGCCGAAAAACTACTCCGAATACATCTGCCAACAGTGTGGTTACAAAAGCGCCTCTTTTTTAGGAAAGTGTCCAAATTGCGGTGAATGGAACAGTCTTGTCGAGACGAGCGTCTCGACTTCGGACAAGAAACTTGAAACTAGAAACTTGAAACTTGAGGAGTTGGTTAAACTTTCTGAAGTTAAGAGTCAGAGTATGCCCAGAATTTCAAGTGGTTTTGATGAGTTTAACAGGGTATTGGGTGGCGGTATTGTTCCGGGCTCGATCGTTTTGATTTCCGGTGACCCCGGGATTGGAAAAAGCACGCTTTTGCTGCAGGCGGCGATGGAAATCGCCGGTTTTGCTCGGGGTCCTGCCAGTCGTTTCCATCCCGCCAGTACTCGTTCAGGTCTGAAATCGAATGTTGGTGGACAAGAATATGCTGAACTGCGTGCTGTCGGGAGCCCTCCCACGACTGTCACCCCTCACAAAACCGATTCGTCAGTTTTGTACGTGACCGGTGAGGAATCGGCACACCAGGTGAAGATTCGTGCTGACAGGATTGGAAAAATTCCGGATAACCTGTTTATTCTGCCAAGCACAGATGTTGACGTAATCGTGGGGGTAAGCGAGAAGGTTAAACCCACTCTTCTTATAGTTGACTCCATTCAAACGCTAACTTGTGACAGACTTGCAGGGTCTGCTGGAAGTGTAGGCCAGGTGCGGGAATGTTCGCAGGTTCTGCAGGCTCATGCGAAAAAGTCCCATACGCCAATTTTTATCGTTGGTCATGTGACCAAAGAAGGAAATATCGCAGGACCTAAGGTTTTGGAGCATTTGGTAGATGCAGTCTTGAATCTTGAAGGAGATAATATGCATAGTTACCGAATTTTGAGATCGACGAAAAACCGTTTTGGGTCTACTTTTGAAGTTGGAGTTTTTGAAATGAGCGATCGCGGGATGCTGGAAGTTTCTAACCCATCACAAATATTTTTGGCGCAAAGAATTGAGAAACGTGCGGGTTCTGTTGTCGCTTCTACGATTACCGGGGAGCGTCCTATTTTGGCGGAGGTTCAGGCTTTAACCACAAGTACCATTTTTGGCATACCGGTCAGAAGGACTGCGGGGCTTGATCCGTCCCGAGTACAAATTGTCATCGCTGCGTTGTCAAAAGCCGCCAATATCCCGCTTGGAAATTTGGATATCTATGTAAATGTGGCCGGTGGCCTTAAAATCGGGGAGCCGGCAGCTGATTTGCCGGTTGCTCTTGCCATAGCCTCGGCAGCTTTGGATCGGCCCTTGCCTGAAGGAACTTGCGCTTTCGGTGAAGTGGGGCTGCTGGGAGAACTAAGACCGGTTTCCAATATAAAAGGCAGGATAAATGAGGCTAAACGTTTAGGTTTTACCCAATTTATCTCGCCTGACAGGTTTAAAACTTTAGAGGAAGCAATTTCCTACTCAATACATGGCAGCCAGGACTAGAGGAGAAACATTTACCCCTGCGCAGATTGCTTCACTCGCACGCGAAATAGCAACGTATTTGCCCAGAACAGCTGTAGCATCTTTGGCTGCGGGGAAAAAGCGCTTCGACAGTCGGGCTTCAAGGAAGAAAAAATACATTAACCCAATTATTGTCGACACTTCGGTTTTGGTGGACGGAAGACTTTTGGATATTGCCGCGACCGGTTTTATTTTCGGAACACTTTTTATTCTTCCTTCGGTTGTTTCGGAACTGCATGCACTTTCTGATAGCAGCGATGATTTGAAACGTGCCCGTGGCAGGCGCGGGCTGGATATTCTCAAGGCTTTGAAAGGTGAAAAAAAGCTTAAGGTGGAGATTCCCAAAATTGAGCCTCGCGAAGAAGCGGTTGACGATAAGCTTGTTGCTTTTGCCAAGAAAGTCGGCGGGCAGGTTATGACGATGGATTTTAATCTTGGCAAAGTGGCGGATGTAAAAGGTGTGGGGGTACTTAATCTCAACGAGCTTATTAATGCTCTTAAAACGGCCGTTTTGCCCCATGAGGTACTTGAGGTTGGTGTAATGTCACGCGGCAAAGGCAAAAATCAGGGAGTTGCTTATCTGCCGGACGGGACAATGGTTGTTGTTGAAGAGGGAGCCGGATTTATTGGCAAAACAATCAAGGTTGTTGTACTGCGTGTCATTCAGACTAACGCCGGCAAGATGATCTTCGCGAAGATAGCAATTAGCCACTAGCCACTAGCAATTAGTTACAAATATTTGCTTCCTTTATTATATGTACTCCTGAGAATTTGCTTACGTTTCTGTATAGTAGTACATCATTTAGGCACGAAATAAAGTGTATATAGTATATAGTATATAGTATTAAGGGAAAGAGCTTTTGTGCATTTTGATGACTAGGTGATTATGCTTTTGGATTACTATGATAGGCTAAAATATCTAAATATGTACAATCTAATAACTCTAGGTTATCTATTTTAGGTTCATCTTTTTACTATCGGACCTCATGAGGACTTGACAAGAATTATAGCGGAGTGTTACAAAATAAGAGCAGGCTGAAATTTGGTAATTTTCTATTATTAGTTTTCTGCTAACAAGTGGAGAATTAAGA
>JAUYIQ010000097.1 GCA_030688205.1 Candidatus Curtissbacteria bacterium
TTTTGAAAAAGGCATATACAGATCCTGCGCGGGCAGCAAAGTTTGTTGCGGAAACGGGAATTGATATTTTTGCTGCAGTTTTCGGGAATGTTCACGGCACTTTTCCCAATCAACCGGATTTAGACATCGAACTGTTAGGTGCTGTTCGGGAAGCACTGCCTAATACTTTTCTTTCGATGCACGGAGGGTCTGGTATACCGGCAGACCAGGTGAGAGAAGCAATTAAAGTTGGAAAGATCGTAAAAGTTAATGTGAATACAGAAATTCGTCAGGAATTTCGGGATGCTTTGGGAGAAAAGATGGGAGAGGACCCCAAAGAATCTGCATATTACAAATTAACTCCGGATATTGTTGAGGCGGTAATGGCGGTAGTTGAAGGAAAGATTGACGTCTTCGGATCTGCTGGTAAAATATAAGCTATAAACTTCCGAGGATTGAAAGTCCTCGGTGTTCTGCGAGCGAATATAAAAATAAAGAGGTGAATTATGAATTTTAAAAATATTGTGCTAGCTAGTGCTGTTATTGCTTCTTCGTTTGTGCTTTCCGCATGCTTTGGAAAGACTACTACAACAAATATGACTACTCAAACAGAAAATTCGACAACAGGACAAGCACAAACAGGTACTTCACAAGATGCCCAGACAGTTACAATTACAGATAGCGGTATGTCGCCTTCCACAGTTACGGTTAAATCTGGCGGAAAAATAACCTGGACAAATAACACAAGTAAGAATGTTAAGGTTGCAAGTGATCAACATCCGACGCACACGCAAAATCAGGAAGTTTCAAACGGTCAGTTTGTACTAGAACTTGCGCCGGGTGAGTCAGCAACAGTTACTTTGACCAAAACCGGTACGTGGGGAGTTCATGATCACTTGAATCCGAGCGCAAAGATGAAAGTGATTGTTGAATAAATCGACAACCGAGAGTCTGAGAAGACGTCCGATTACACTTTTCGCTCGGTCCGCCAATTCAAAAAACGTTCGACCAAATTTATAAATTAATTTCGTTTCAATTTAATCGGTCTTACTCAGGCCTCTGCTCGCCATCACCATTTTTGAAGTTCGTTTTTCATTTTGGGCTCGCTTCGTCATGTTTTTGAATTATCTCCCCTCGCGAAATAGAATTTACTTGCATCTGGCTTGTCACGCATGATAACTTAATCTGTGATGCAGTCCCTCATTAAAAATTTGGATTGGCGAGCGTATGCAGCGGAATTTTTAGGAACTTTTGCTGTTGTTTTTGTATCTTGCGGAGCTGTTCTTTCTAATAAACTGTGGGGAGAATTAGGACTTGTGGGTGTTGCTTTAGCATGCGGTTTGGTGGTTGCCGTTGCAATGTACAGTACTGTTCATATTTCCGGTGGACACCTAAACCCTGCCATTACTTTAGCCTTATGGCTTGACGGAAAAATACAAAGCTTGACTGCCCTTGTTTATATTTTGTCCCAAATTGTGGCAAGTTTTGTGGCAGCGGGGGTTCTCCTTTTTATATTTGGTAATCGCGCCATGGAATTTTCTTTAGGTTCACCTGAAATTGCGAGTGGCGTTTCTTTCCAAAGCGCAGTGGTACTTGAAGTAATAATTACAGCACTGTTAATTTTCGCTTATTTTTCCACAATGGTTAACAGGCGAGGTCCTGTTAGTTTTGGGCCTTTTGTGGTTGGACTTACGGTTTTAGTTTCTGTTTTGGTTGCTTCGGCAATTTCCGGAGGTTCAACAAACCCTGCTCGTGTAGTTGGGCCCCTGACTATAGCTGCCAGGTGGGATGTCCTTGTTTTGTATGTTATTGGTGCAGCAGGAGGAAGTTTGTTTGGAATTGTTTACGACTTCGTGTTTTTGAAGAAGAGTAAAAAGTAAGAGTGTATTCCCTACCACACAATTTTTTGATTGTGAGTTTCGTCGGCTGTTGAACTAGTTCTAAAAAACGTCAGGGCCCTCGGAAATTCTACAACGGTTGCGTTTCCTGTTTCCCTAACATTTTTTAGAAAGTTCAAAGACGCCGACTTCACAAACAACAAAAAATCGGTGATATGGAACTATATGTTAGAGTACGAAGACTGTCGCGCTCTATGTACCTTTCTGCTAAAATTACTTCAATGCCTGATACGAACACTCAACCTAAGTCCCAAAAAGTTATCCAACCTAAATCGGATCAAAAGGTTGTTCCTTTGCCACCGATTCCAACCACATCCACAAAAGCCAAGGAGCAGGAACCGGTTAGTGCTACTGTAGCCGCGGCCGAAGAAGATAAATTGATGGCAGAAATCACCAGTACTTCTGAGGCGATGGATGCTGCGGCAATTGAGAGGCTTCAAAAAGAAGCGCCGGAGATTAAAAGATCTCAGCCGCAACCTGAGCTTAAGCCGGATGTTGAGGATGCAGGTGTAAAAATTCCGGAACAAGAAGCGGACAATGTAATTAGGCAAGGAAGTACATTGAGCCTGCCAGTTTCTGAAGAAGCATACAAAAGGGGCCAACAGACGAAAGTGTCCGGAAAAATTGAAGGTGCACCGGGGCAAAAAATTGTTGTTGGTGTTTCCAGCGTGGCTGCTTTGGCCATATGGATCGGGAGGCTTTTTAAACTAGCTCACAAACACGCAATGAAGATTGTGTTTAGGGGAAAGGGGTCTTGATATGCCTATTGAACAGCAGGCTGCAAGAACAGCCGGAGAAATAGACTTCTTTGCGGGAGTTGGGCTTTTTCTTTCGTCCCTTGGATTTTTATTGGTCATTCTTGCGGTTTTAGGAGTTTTGGCGTTTTTTGTAGGTTGGGCTTGGGTTCTTTGGATGAGAAACAAAGACAGAGAAGAGAAATCTCTGGACTTTGTGCTTTTGCAAGTTGCAGTCCCACGGGATAACGAAACCAAAATTGATGCAGCGGAGCAAATGTTTGCTTCGCTTTACTCGATACATTCCGGCGGAACGCTTTCTTTTTTGAAACTTCAAGAGCATTTTTCTTTTGAAATTGTGGCGTTACCCGAGGAGATGAGGTTCTATATTTCATGCCCGAAATCTCTACAGGATCTCGTGGAGAAGCAGATTCATGGTGCGTATCCGGGTGCAGATGTTCACGAGGTTGAGGAATATAACATTTTTGCGGAAGAAGGTAAGCTTGCTTTTGCCTGCTTGAAATTAAAAAGTTCCAGCTATTATCCCATTAAGACTTACAAAGAACTTCCGACAGATCCTTTGGCGCAAATAACGTCGGCATTGGCCAAAATGCAGCTTGGAGAGGGGGCTGCAGTTCAGATTATTGCTATTCCCGCCGGTGGCAAATGGAAAGCCTCCGGTCGTAAGTTTGTTTCCAAAACTAAACAGGATGAAATGAAAAGTGAGGGGAAAAGCGTGCCTGATCCTAAAAAGATGGAGGCTATTGAAAATAAAGTAAGCAAGCCGGGGTTCGAAGTACTCGTTCGCATAGTTGTTTCTTCAAAAACAGATGCAGAGGCAAAAGTACATCTGGACAATATAAAATCAACATTCGCCCAGTTTAATTCCGAATACAATGGTTTTTCCGGTCAGAACATAAGATCAAAAAAACAGTTTTTGTTCGATTTTGTTTACAGATATCAGCCCCTGTGGGGTAAAACCGGAGTATTAAACTCGGAAGAATTGGCAACACTTTACCACTTGCCGAACAAATCAGTAGAAACCCCCGGTATTTTTTGGGTCTATGCAAAACGTGCTCCTGCACCGGCACAGATTCCTTCTTCGGGTCTCCACTTAGGGAAGAGTGTTTATAGGGGAACTACGAAAGAGGTTTATCTTTCAGATGATGACAGGAGACGTCATATGTATATTATCGGTAAAACAGGTACCGGAAAAACAGAGACTTTGAAGTATTTAGTGATGCAGGACATTCGTGCCGGGCATGGTGTGGCATTTATCGATCCTCACGGTGACGCTGCAGAGGATATTCTTGCCCAGATTCCACCTGAGAGGGCAGAGGACGTTATTTACTTCAATCCGTCAGACACCGAAAGACCTTTGGGAATGAATATGCTTGAGGCTTCAAGCGAGCAGGAAAAGCATTTTATTGTAAGCAACATAGTTGGACTTATGTATAAGCTTTACGACCCTCATAAAACAGGAATTATCGGTCCCAGGTTTGAGCACGCAATTAGAAACGCAATGCTGACTGTTATGTGTGAACCCGGGAATACCTTTGTGGAGATAGTCAGGATACTTACCGATGCAAGGTTTGTACAGGAGTTATTGCCTAAAGTGCAGGATCCGGTTGTGCGGCGTTACTGGACAGACCAGATCGCGCAGACTTCAGACTTTCATAAATCCGAAGTTTTGGACTACATCGTTTCCAAGTTCGGCAGGTTCGTTACGGATAAGTTGATGAGAAACATAATCGGGCAATCGAAGAGTGCATTTAACATTCGTGATGTTATGGATAATAAAAAGATTTTAATTGTTAATCTTTCAAAAGGAAGGATGGGGGAGGAGAATTCTAACTTCTTGGGTTTGGTACTCGTTCCAAAAATTCTGGTTGCTGCAATGAGTCGTCAGGATGTGCCGGAAGACCAAAGGCCGGACTTTTTCCTTTATGTTGATGAGTTTCAAAACTTTGCCACAGAGACTTTTGCGGACATTCTGGCAGAGGCCAGAAAATTCCATTTGAACCTGATTGTTGCTAACCAATTTATCGGACAGATTGAAGAGGAAGTCAAAAACGCCATTTTCGGAAACGTTGGAAGCATTATTAGTTTCCGAATTGGAGTAACTGACGCCAATTATCTGCAGCACGAGTTTTCGCCGGTATTTAACGAAACAGATCTTATCAATGTTGAAAGATTTCAATGTTTTATGAAGACGATTGTGCACAATGAACCGGTACCGCCTTTTTCTTTGGATACGACGCGGGACCTTTCAAAGTTGGAACATGACGTGCGAATTGCGGAGATGATCAAGCAGTTGTCCCGACTGCGTTACGGGCGCGACGTGAACGTTGTAGATGCAGAAATAGTGCACCGTGCCAGACTTTGATTTCTTCACCTATTTTTTTATAGGAATTATTATATTTATTGGATTCGGGTATATGTTTTTCCACTCATTTTTTGTGAATAGGAGAATCAAAGTTCAAAGAGAAAAGGAATTTGTACAAAATATAAACGATAATGCACTTGGAGAGCCACATATTTTACGGGATCTGGATCTATTAGAGCAGCATGTTTTGAAGGAGAAACATATTGGGGCATATAGATTTGTTAAGCTCAATCACTATTTAATTCCACTGAACGCACTTGCAATTGGGATTACAGCATATTTTGGTGTTTTTAAAAATTATCTCAACGCAGACTTATTTGTTGACATAGTAATTTATCTTTCTTTCGCCTTGTTTGCTCAGATTGGGTTGATTTTTAAAGAAAATAGCATGTACAAAGATTTACGATCGCCAGTTTTTAGAGTGACAGGAAGTCTCTTAAAATTTTTAACAACTAAAAGAAAAAGGAAAATCAAGAAATTTGTTATTAGAGGAGTGCCATTTGATAGTGAAGAGAATAGAGATATTGAGAACTTTTGGGACAAATGGAATGAAGGCGACAAAGTTTATATCGAATACAGTCCTTTTACGAAGCACATTTGGAAAATAGAGAAGGTTTAGGATACTATTTAATTAGTGCAAGAAGATCCAAACCAAAATTCATCTTTACCTCAAGTTGCCCCAAGCGTCGACCAAGTTCAACCTGCTCAAACGCCTCAACCTGTCCAGGTACAAACACCTTCTCAGCCTCAACACCAAATAACTTATGCTGGCTTTTGGGTAAGACTTGCGGCGGCAATAATTGATGGTATATTGCTGATATTTCCCATATTCCTTGTTTTAGGTGTAATCGATATGTTTCTAGTTGGTAAGCTTTTACAAGATAACGGTTATTTAAACTCAGTTTTAGGTCTTATTTTCGTAATTTTTGATGTTTATTTCATAATAAGATTTGGTGCTACTCCTGGAAAAATGCTTTATGGTCTTAAAGTTATTCGGTCAGATGGATCCTTCCCGAATATTAAAACAGCGATATTAAGAGAGGTGATAGGTAAAATTATTTCTGGCCTGATTTTAAATTTAGGCTATTTTTGGGTTGGTATTGATAAGGAAAAGCAAGGGTTACATGACAAAATTGCGGGTACTCATGTAATTCTGACTAAACCAATTGCGGGGTTTCAAAAAGTAATGGTTTTCTTGATGGGATTTCTTCTTGTTTTTGCTATTCCACTTTTAGGAATACTTGCTGCTGTTGTTTTGGTGGCAGTTAATCCTGCAAAGAGAGTGGATCAGGCTAAGGATTCAGCAAGGAAGAATGATATTGGATTAATTTCAACTGAGTTGAATTCTTTTTACACTGTTAACAATAATCGATATCCTCAGACTTTAGATCAGTTGGAGGCATCCGGTAGCGCAAATCTTAGACTCAAAGATCCTCTTGGTGTTGATTACAATTATAGTGTCTCTGTGGACGGTTCAAATGCGGCTGTCTATGCATTTTTAGAGAGTGGAACAGTTAGTAAAAATTCTATTTGGTGTTGGAAATCCTCAGCAACTCAAGCTCAAGAGGTCGCGTCTCCCGCAGATTGCCAGCCATAGCGTGTGTTGGATGCTGCTGTGATATAATTTGGCCATGGAGCAGATAGTAATACCTACAAATATTGTTAAAAAAGTGGAGAGACTTTCAAAAGAACTTGCTGCCGTCAAAAAAGAAATTAGTCGAGCAGTGAAGATTACTAAATCTCAAGCCTGGTTTTGGTCAAAGAGTTGGCAAAGGAAAGAAAAAGCGGCGGATGAGGCGATTAAAGCGGGCAAAGTGCACACTTTTTCTTCTGTCAATGAGCTGATTCGTGATCTCCATAAGTAATGCGCTTTACGTATACTGATTCCTTTAAGCGTTCTTACAAAAAATTACCAAAATTTGTACAAAAGAAAACTGATCGAATCTTGCTTCAGCTCGTGGTTGATTTACGACATCCATCAATTAGAGCTAAAAAAATACAAGGCGTGCATGATGTTTGGGAAGGTAGAGTTGATAAGTTCCATCGATTTACTTTCGAGATCAGCGATGATGAGATAATCCTGAGGAGTATAGGCGTTCATGATATTACTAAAAGGAGATGATCAAGCAGTTATCAAGGCTGCGCTACGGACGAGATGTGAATGTTGTAGATGCGGAGATAGTGCATAGGGCAAGGCTTTAGCGTACTATTAATTTAGTGGGGTTTGTTTCCGGTTTTTCAAAAGTTGTAAAAGTAATCCGTACACATCTTTACGTGTATTTGGCAGGTTTTGTTGTCATTTCCGTAATAATTTCCTCATCTTTGATTTTAAAGTTTGAATCCGGTTATTCTGAATCACAAATAAAAACGGTAAATGATGCTATTTGGTGGTCTGCGGTTGGAGTTTCCACTATTGGTATAGGGAATATTGTTCCTGTTTCCGATTCCGGAAGATATTTGACCATATTTTTAATGGTTGTAGGAGTTATTGTTTTTAGCGTGATTACCGCCAAAATTGCTTCCATTTTTACAGAGGAGGAAGTTCGTGAAGATTTGGATCATGATTTAAAAATAATTGAAGGGGATTTGCATAAAGTTGAGAAGGGTATTGAGGGAGAGTTGGCGGTAGAAGATAAAGTTGTTGAAGATAAGTTGGATAAGCTTGAGAAAGAAGTTGAAAATTTAGAGAATAAGAAACTAAATTAGCGCGAACTATTCGTTTTGCGGTGGTTCCGGAGTAACTTTACCCGTATTCCAATTTTCAAAACTGTTTTCAAAAGCGAGGATAGATTCTGCATGATCTGAGTCGATGTTTAATCCGTTGCTTGAAATACTTTCTAGGGAGAATTTGACTCATAAGGGTTACGGACATGGGACATGTGGTTTGTTGGTGAATGACACTCTTTTAAAAGAATCTATCATGATGGGAATTAAAGCAATTTCTGATCATTATTCACTTAAAATATAAAAATTGTTATACTTTGGGGTGCTTGGACCCGTAGTTTAACGGCAAAACGGGGCTCTTATAAAGCCTTGTCGAAAGTTCGACTCTTTCCGGGTCCACAGTTCAAAGTTGATTTAAGCTCTTAGCAATTGCCGAGCTTTCGTAGCTCATTTTAACTACTTGATCCCAAAGGGTAAGATCGTCCTGTGTGGGGGCTTTACCTCCACTCAATCTCTGCGTGAGTGTTTCGCAAAAAGCTATTTGCCTATTAAAAGAGTCAATAAGCCTGTCTAATTCCTCCTTAGGGCATTTGCCGCAATTCATCCAGGATTCTCTCACAACCCTAAGTTCAGAAAGATACTGGTTTATTTCGTTTAAATCTATGGAAGGGGTAACTTTCGGTGCTGGCACATTTGGCTCAGACGTATAGGCAGACGGGCTCTTTGGATAGTCGGCTGTGGCTTTTCCGTCCTTTATTAGTTGATCTACTACAGGAATCAGAAATTTAGATGAGAGGGCGTTTCCAAGGCCCTCTAGTGGTATGTCTTCGCCTGCCCAGACCTCCTTTAGAGTGTTCATGCCTACAATGCCATACTTATTCACAAGTGGGCCCCCAGAGTTCCCAGGGTTAATAGGGGCGTCAGTTTGTATAAACTCAATTCCTCCTTCAAACAGATTGGTTCTTGAATAAATCCCAGCTGTAACTGTTGAATCACCAAACGGTTGATTAGGCCAACCCGTAGTAAAAAGTTGCTCTGCCAGTGTTAGCTGTGAGGAATCGAACCAGCGACAAGGTGGAATGTTCACAGGCAACTTCAACACTGCAACATCAAATGTAGGCGAATAATTCCAAAGAGTTAAGTCTTTTTCGCCATCTATGAATGTGGATAACTTTTTAGCCCCTTCAATGACGTGCTTGTTGGTTACAAGGTATCCGTTCCTGATTGAGAAAGCACTGCCATGACCCCCGTCATCCCTAACGACAAGAACAGTGCACATCTTTGCGTCATTCAATCCAGTCTCTGGACAATTCGATCTGCCACAAACCTCGCTGGAACTGGAAATTGTATCTGAGGAGGATGGTGCTATTTGCCTAGAAGTGTCAACATAATCCATTAGCCCTATTACTCCAATTCCCATAACCAAGAAGGAGAGCAGAATTGAAGCGGTTAATCGAAATCTCTTTTTGATAAATGCAAATACAGAAAATAATGCAATAAACAGGCCGAATATAAGTGCAGTTCTCCAAATGTTTAAAGCCCCTATGTTGGCTCTCTGCTCAAAACTTAAACCTGACGCATCTCTCATGAAAGGGAGGGATACTAAGCCAAAAATTACAGTTAAAAGGATTGCGAAAGAAAATCTGGATACGAAACGAGCTAAGGTTATCTTTTCTAAAGGGTTCTCAAACTTTGAATGCGTTTTTTCTCCGAGCTCAGAGGTTTTTTCTCTTTTGAAAACTACTAAATGTAATAGTTCAGCACATAGGAGGATGAATGCAAGAATACCCAGCACTATATCCACTAAAAAAGCCCCAACAAATACATTTCCTAACGCTCCTTCAGTTTTGCTAAAATCCGTTACTCCAGCCTTGAGGTCAACAAGCCAGAGAATACCTATAAAAGTAATAATTGTTAATATCCAGCTGCCAAAAAAAATGAATAATTTTTTATATCTTTTCACAGTCATTTGATTAAATTAAAGCACTTTATATAACCGCTTGCTATAATTATGGCCAATTTAAGCATGGAAAAACGAGCTTATAAAACTATAACGATCGGTCCGGACACTTTCATAAACCCACCTTATATAAAATGTCCAAAATGTACAAAAATAGGCTTTGGAGTATCAACAATTTTTAATCGTGATGGCTACTCTCGAAAGTGTCGTTTCTGTTTACATCATAAATCATTCAAGCTCCCTCGATTAAATAAACGAGTAATTTACATTGATCAAATGGGGATAAGTGAGATGATGAAATCGCTTAATCCGAAAATTACACCGGAAAGAAAGGCTAAGGTTAAATCGATTTGGTTAGCGCTATTTAACAAACTCGATAAGTTAGTGAAATTAAACTTAATTATTTGTCCAGATTCTAACTCTCATTATCAAGAATCCCTACTATGGCAACCTTACTACAAGGCACTAAAAATGATGTATGAACACTTATCAAATGGCATCTCTTTTTATGATGAAGATACAATAAAACGATTTCAAATCGATAAGAATTTCAAAGATTTCGCACAAATAAAAGACGACAAGAAATTATCTGTTCACGATATTACTACTGACGATATAAATGCATGGTTAGGTAGGTTCCGTATATCCGTTGAGATGGGAAGTTTTGACAATGCTCTGGTAGATGATATTAAGAAGGAACGTGGTCAAATCCATCAGTTTTTAGCGTCAGTTTATAAGCGATGGCTACTAGAAAAAAATAAAACATTTAATGATTGGTACAGGGAAGAAACCGATGCCTATTTGCCGACCCTTATGAAGGATTACTCATTTAGACTTATTTTGACAACGATGTTTCGTGATCTAGAAAATATAGGTATGTCTGAGGCTGAAAGTTCTGATCGAATCACTGACTATTTTAAATCAGGCAGGTTGATTACCACTCCTTATGTCATGATATCTGCTGGATTATTCGCCTCACTCGCAAGAAAAGCTTCGTTAGGTAAAAAAACGCTTCCCACAAAGGGAATGGTGACTGATGTAAAAACTATAGCTTCATTAGCACCATACTGTGATGCAATGTTAATCGATAATGAGTGTCGAGCAATGTTAACTGAGGAGCCGCTAAAAACGAAGTTGAAACTGGACACAGCATTTTTTTCTCAAAGCAATATAAATGATTTTATAAAGTATCTTGATGGAATTGAAAAAGCAGCCAGTAAAAAACACTTAAAAACTATAGGAGAGGTATATGGCGATAATTGGGGTGAGCCATTTGTTGAAATGTATGATTATGAAGAATAAATATGATCTATATAGCTTTTTGCTGATACGCAGGGATTTGTAATTCAAACTTCCTAAAAAGATTGACCCAATTTTTAGCTTCACCTACAATGTCATTTAGTTCGAAGTAAGATAACTTAGGTTCACCCGTCCTTAATTTCCCCACACATTTTGGTACAAGTTTGATTTGTATTGCTTCCAGGTAAGATTTAAAATTACCCCATGCGTTTCGGACTCGTTATTTCTGAATCGGAAAAAGCTAAAAAGCTTTCGGGCAAAGTAAAAAAATTTTTAGAAAGTCAGGGCCATGTGGTTTTGGTTGAAAAACTTAAGGGCGCTGATGTTGTTTTGACTCTTGGAGGAGACGGAACTTTAATTCACTCCTTATGCAAATACATCGAGCTTAATGTTCCTTTTTTTGGGATTAACGTTGGAACTTTGGGTTTTTTAACTGCGGAGGAGGAAGACGGTTGGGAAACAGCTGTCGTGAAGATTATAGCCGGGGATTTCATCGTTTCCGAAAGACTGACGCTGGAAGCTGAAATTGCTAACAGCAAACGGCATACAGCAATCAGCAGTAAGCAGTCAGCAGTAAGCTATCGAGCTGTAAATGAGGTTGTAGTTAAAGGTATGTACAGAGTGGTTGATCTTGAGATTCTGGTGAATGGCCAAAAATTTATGGAAGTGTCCGGAGACGGACTAATTGTTTCAACTCAAACGGGTTCGACGGCATACTCTCTTTCTGCCGGAGGGCCAATTGTAGACCCGGAACTCGACTGTTTTGTGATGACACCTGTAAATGCTCATGGATTGCCGGTTCCTTCAGTTGTTTTGTCGCCGGATGATGAAGTAGAGATTAAGGTTAAGGACGGTCATGATATTTCATTGATAATTGATGGTCAGGAACACACAAAAATTGAATCCGGTCAGAATGTAAAAGTAACAAAAGGGAGATACAGAGTAAGGCTTGGATACTTTGATAAACACCATTTTCTAAAAGCATTGAATGGAAAGTTCGGACTAGTTGGAAGGTTTGTTAAGTGACTGATGAAATAAAAAATGCTGAGTATCAGCAAGCGATTGCTCAGCTTGATGTAAAGACAGCGCAAGAGTTGCCCAAGACGTCTACGGTCGGCTATTTGCTTTGGAGCCTCGCAATACCCCCGATTACTACTTTTTGGGTAATGTATTCCGCTTGGAAAAAGGGAGTTTTGTACAAACTGATGCCAAACATGATAATAGTTTATTCTATTTTATTTGGTCTATGGAGCATGTTAATGTTTTCTGCGTCCGGGGCGTTTTCTTCTTATCTAAATCAACAAGTTGCAAGTGCGCCGGGGTTCGACAAAATAATGGCAATAATACTTACGGTAGGTGGAATTAGTAGCGGGATTTACTTTAGGGTGAAGGGTAAAAAAGAGGGGACGGTTTCTTTGATTTGGATAAGCTTGATGACTGTGATTTTACTCTTACAGGTTTATGCAGGTGTGCATCAACTTTCTTTTGTATCTGCTGTAGTTACCAAAGCACAGGATATAAATATTGGGATGTAGATTAGTTAGAGATAATTATGTACTTCGTTCGGTTCACATTTTGAAAAAACGTTCGGTCAATCATTTTCTAAAATTTGAATAATTTCCCCGACCTCACTCAGGCCTCCGCTCGCCAAAACCTTAAATTAAGCCCGTATGTTTATATTGGGCTCGCTTCGTCATGTTTTTCAAAATGCTACTCTCACGAAGTTCACCCTGATCTGGCTTTGCTGAAAAAGGGTCATGTTTTTGAATTGCAATAACGCTAATCTATGAATTCAGGATGACGAGGAGTATTTTTCTATAATTTTGCCTGTAACTTCTTCTTCGGTGGTGTTTGTGGTATCAATTACTAGATCAAAAAACTTTGGATCGAGGAAGTTTTCGTCTGCGTAGAGTTTGCGGAATTTTTTATCTAAGCCTTCTTCGCGCAGCCTTATTTCTTCTTCGGTTTCGTTATGAGTGTGTGTACGCAAGAGTGCACGATCTATTCTGGTTTTGTAGTCACAGGTCAATAAAACTTTCAGGACGTGGGGCATATCGCGCGTGAAATACCCATGGTAATGGGCATCAACGACGATTCCACCACGGTCGGCAAGGTCTGCAAGCTTGCGGTCAATTTCCTGGTCCAATTCATCAGGGATTTTGGCCTTGTCGTGAAGAGGGATATTGTTTTCCAGCATGTATTTTCTGAAAAATTCACCGGCAGATTCATACTTTAGATTTAGTTTTTTAGTAAGCGCTTTGGCGGTTGTTGATGTGCCTGAAGCAATGGGACCGGATATGACGATGGAACGATACATAGAAAGTT
Source organism: Candidatus Curtissbacteria bacterium (assembly GCA_030688205.1). Taxonomy (GTDB): domain Bacteria; phylum Patescibacteriota; class Microgenomatia; order Curtissbacterales; family GWA2-41-24; genus 2-01-FULL-41-11. The sequence goes on from JAUYIQ010000097.1 coordinate 13,246, forward strand.
AAAAGTTTAAAGTTAAAAGTTTAAAGTTGTGGACGTCAAATTTTATTTGACTTTTGATTTTGAACTGTAATTTTGAATTTTGCACTTTGAATTTTAAACTAAACTCGTCTATGGCGCCTTTTGATTTTGAGCTGGATGAGGGCTTTTTGGAGGTTGGCTGCTGCGGTTGCGTATTCTTCTTCGGAAAGTGTGTGTTTCATTTTGATTGCTTCTTCTGCTTTCTTTTTGGCTTCCTCAATTTTCCTTTCTTCAATTTCTTCTTCCGGCGCTGCGAGATCGACTAACACCTTAACGTTGTCATTCCCGACTTGAGCAAAGCCGAAGCCGGCGGCCATCAGAGTTTCTTTTTGGTGTTTTTTAAAGGTTAACTCTCCCGGTTCAACTTCTGTTACGAGGCCGACGTGGTGAGGAAGGACGGTAATTTGTCCGGTTGAAGTAGGTAGGGTGACCTGATCGACTTCGTCGTCAAAGACTGTTTTTTCGGGAGTGATGATTTGAAGGTGCAACATATTATTATTTTAAAATTTCAAAATTATTGCTTTTTTTGTTTTAATCACCGCCAAATCCTAAAAGAGTAAGAATTCCAAAAGCGAGTAACGCAGGCCAAAATATGAAATTGTTAAATGAGAATTTATAAATATCTGGACGTTGGATAAATGATAATATCTCCAATGAAGCGCCAACAAAAATGTAGAAGATAATAGAAAAAATAAGCAGATAGATAGCCTTCGGTCTTTTATTGAATATTCTCAATAAAAAGTAAAGAATTAGGTAAAGTATACTGATTGGAATTAACATTGCCACAGTGGACAAGGCGGGAATTAGGAAATACCACAATAATGTATGGTTATTAGTCATCTATTCTTAGTTCAAAAATCATTTTTGAATTACTTCTTAATATCTGAAATATCTCCTACCATATAGAACTCGCCCTCATCTACACTGTCGTATTCGCCTTTTAGGATTCTTTCGAATGACTCGACAGTTTTTTCGATTGGAACGTAGGCGCCTTTTCGGCCGGTGAAGGCTTCGGCAACAAACATTGGC
>JAUYIQ010000101.1 GCA_030688205.1 Candidatus Curtissbacteria bacterium
TAAATCTGGTTGGTACAAATAATAACGCAATCCCGAGTGGCAGCATTATGAGAAATATTTTCAACGTCGAAACTCTTTGATTGAATTTCGGAAATGCGTAAGAAAATAGCAGAAAAAAAGGTGCCAGAAATAAAAAACCCACTATTGCCGCCCGCGACCAAAAAAGTGCCCCACGCGTGTTCAGCATTGCATCGGTTATCGACGCCGAAAAAATCCAAAAACTCAATGCGCAACCAATTACAAAAAAAATAATATTTGTAATATTCTTTCTATCTTTTCTAAGCACGCTCAAACTCAAATAAATCATTAGACCTGTTGCTTAATTGCAACTTAAATGAGTTAGAATTTCCCTGGAGATTCCGGAATTAACACTTTATCGATAAATGGTAATTCCAGAGTCCACAGCAGATGAGCATTGTTTGGTCATCGAAATTCTTTTTCTTGTTGCGAAATACATCCGTAACAATTCTTAGTCTTTTTACACCGGCAAGAGCGTTTTCAACTAAGACTCTGATTGCTGATTTTTTCTTGTTTTGTTTTTTGGAAAATTCAGTAAGCTCTTTGGTCCTCGGTTTTCTTTTGGGCATAGACATTTTGTGCCCTGGAAATTGGTTATCGAAACCCTTGAAACCCAGATCCAAATGTTTCTTGATGTTCTTTGGCATATTATCAGGCGAGGCGTATTGTTTCAGCATGGGAAAGTCATGCTTTTTTCCGCCCTCAGTTTTACTGAGAAATCCCACTCGTTTGTTTTTCTCGGTAATGACAATGTTTTTCCGAGTGTGCTTCTTTTTCTTGCCGGAATAGTTTTCTTTCTGCTTTTCCTTGTCTTTCGGTCTTTGAACCGGACGCTCAGTTCCATCAATAAAAACTTCTCCGGCTTCAGGAAACGCCTTGAAAAATTCTTCCGGCATACGCATTTTTCTTTCAGGTAAAACAAGTTTTCTGCCAAGAGTTTTTTCCAGGAGGCCGCTGAGTTCAAACTGTCTGCGACATGAGTTGGAACGGTTGCAATCATAGATGACACCCAAAAGATCATAGGTAGGATAACATTTGTAGTAAAAAAGGATGAAAAACAATTTTGCTTCCATGCTTTTTAAAAATCCTTTCCTGCCGGCTCCGATTGCTCTGATATTTGCGCCACGCCTATGCTGAGACTGCTTCGAATGAGTCCAAACCTTAATGAATTCCGGCAATAGTTGCTCGAATTCCAAAGGTGTTACACCTGTTAATGCCGACATGGTTCTTGGACTTTTTAGTACTCGAGAAACGTTTATCATTGGTTTTAGGTTTGTTTTTAAGATAACTGAATTTTAACATAGTTGCTTAAAATGCAACAGGTCTAATATATAACATAAATAATGTATTGTATTTATACCATGCAATGCTTATAAAAAAAAAGAGCCCTGGAAAAGACTCTATGACGCGGGTTCCAATTCTTTTGCGAATTGTACAAGATCATCGGTGAAGTGGAGCTGGCTTTGGGGAAAGATTTTTAAAAGTAAAGCTTCAATGTGTTTTGCCTCCGGATGATCGTGATATCGGTTACAAACAATGAGCAGAAATTTTTTTTGTATTTCTTCCAGAGTTTTCGCAAACATGTTCACCCAATGCGTTTTCGCCGTCATTCTTATGATCTGAATGCCGCATTTTTGAACAATATCAAGTCCCCTCAAAACATCCGCCAAGCGTTCATCGTTCTCGGCATCATGGCCAATGATAAGCATCAACGTATTCATTTCTTTGCTCCTTTTTAGAAAATATCATTATAGGCATCTCATCAAATTTCGTGGTGGAAGTCAAGTTTGTGAGGAAGACTGTAAAGGCTAAATAGAAATGTCATACCTGCGGGCAAAGTAGAAATGTCATACTTGTCGCAGAATGATTAATTAATAGCCATTTTAACAGGCTGTTTTTTGTTGATTAAGAATTCCTTTCTCCAAGGATGATTCTCAGGTGGTTTCCATTCGGATGGAGCTTGCTTTGTTAGGGCTATAAGCTTAACATCGATTACTTTTTTCGGACGCTCCGGTAGTTTGACAAACGTCAGGTATTTATTCCCACAAGCAATTTTTATTTCACCATCCAAATGTTCCTCGATGATTACCCGATCTTTTTTACATACCGTTGTTGGTTGGATTTTGTTGAGTTGAAAATAATTATTTTTAAACCGTACCGTATAATCATTATTAACTCTTCTCTCTGTTTGAATCGAGAATATTTTATCCAAATTATTCCTTTGTTTGTCCGTTAAGTCTCGGTGCAAATCGTTCGGTTTTTTTGCGACCACTTGGAACTGTTTATTAAATTTAGGGATAAAGGTTTCTTTTAAAAATGTGTTGGCCTCGGTAATGGTGTTAATTTTGGCCAAACGTAATTCTTTTACTAATCTTCTCTGCAATGTGCCGTTCATCTTCTCCACTCGACCTTTGGCTTGAGGAGTACCGGCATGGATAACCCTAATATCAAGCTGTCTCATAGCGCGTTCAAATTGCGTCATTAATTCTTTATTATCCACGGCATTTTTATGATTCACCTTATATGTAGAAAATCTGTCTAAATATATGGATATGGGCAATCCTCTTGCTTTTAAATACTCCCTCCAAAAACGAAATACCGCATCCACACCTTCGTTCGTCTCAAATTGAGCCCCGGTTATTGTTCCGTTGGCGTCGTCAACAGCTACCAGCAAACATTGTTCTGTTCCAAGCTCTTTCTCGTTACGACCTTCAAACCAATTGTGGTAACTACCATCGAACTGTTGCATCTCCCCATAGTTATCTTTTCTCTCCCGCCAAAAGAATTTTTTAACCACCCCTTTCTTTCTGGGTATCCATAATTTTTCAGCTATCATAAGTTGCCTCACAGTTTCTTTGCTTAACACTATTTTATGTATTTCAAGTAACTTTTCTTGCGCTAAAAGCGGATTGAAATCATGGTAGATTTTTTTTAATTGTTTCCTTGCTTCGGTGATTGTTTTTTTGTCAGTTTGTCGATTGCTTGGTTTCCCCCTGTTGCCGTGAATTACTCCTTTGATTTTCTTCTTTTTAACCTTTGCCTTGATTCGCTTCACTTGTCGAACAGACAAGTTGAGCGACTTCGCTGCTTCTGTGCCGTCTATCTTTTTTGCGATTAACTTGCACATGACATCGTAACGTTTTGCTTCTTTAGGGGTCATAGTTATTAGAGGATTCTTGAACATAATTTGGTCTAAATTAACGTTAATTAATTTAGACCAATTATGCCATGAATTTTTTTACTATGACATTTCTACTTTGCCCGCCCTATGACATTATCATTTGGGCGGGACAGTTTGTGAGGAAGACGTTAGTTATGTTAGCGAATTATTGAGTGGATATTTGACAGGATTAAGATTCTTTGTTATTCTTCTGTGTTGGCTATGTAATGTATTTTTTTAAAAGGAGATAAAGGTGGACTTTAATATTGCTCTTTCCGATCTTGATCGGAATTTTCTCGAGAGTATCGGCTCGTATTTCAAATTCGTCATAGAGGCGATCGATATGAAGCTCAAACCGAGAGCCGCTCATGACTTTGCGGTTCGTAAAGGTCAAGGTATTACTCGAGTTATGACAAAGCCGGGAGTGGCCGTTCATGAAGGCGATCCTACACCGGTCTGTACCTGCGGTATCGCTTTGATTCCGAGTGGGAGATCTTTGGATTTGCGCCATGTCGGAGTCTATGATGGAGAAACAGAGCAGATCCGATATGTCTGCAAAGGTGGACAGGAATATATCATCGATTTTTCCAGAGGGATCCCATCACTCCAAGTTCACGAAGTCCGTGAAGATCATCAACTGTTCGTTCAGAAAATAAAAGAAAAATCTGAACAACAAAAGACCTTTTGAATAAAGGCCTTTTTTTTTATTTCGTAAATAGCTCGCTATTTTCGTTTTACAAGAAGACTTATCAAAAAGAAAGCCAATGAAACACAAACAATGCTTCCACCACTCGCAAGGTCAAACGAATAGGAAAGAAGGAGACCCAGAAAGACGGACACCATCGAGAGAATTACCGAGAATATGACATTCTCTCGGAAGCTCTTGGACATCTGTGATGCCGTAAGTACAGGGATTACGATCAGAGCGCCTATCAAAAGTGCGCCAATG
>JAUYIQ010000013.1 GCA_030688205.1 Candidatus Curtissbacteria bacterium
TGGTCCGGAATTGAAGTTCAGCTTAAAAGAAGATCTTCCCTTATCCCCAATTTAATTGAATCAGTTAAAGGTTATGCAAAACACGAAAAGTCTGTGTTCGAAAACGTTACAAAAGCCAGATCTGCAATGCTTGGCGCAAAAGATCCGAAAGAAGCAGCGGCTGCAGACAATATGCTAACCGGAGCGCTCAAAACGCTTTTTGCAGTTGCGGAAGCTTATCCTAACCTCAAAGCTTCTGAAAATTTTAAAGAACTCCAAGAAGAACTTTCGGATACAGAAACAAAAATTGCAGCTTCCCGCCAGTTTTACAACGCCAATGTTCTGGACTACAACAACAAAATAAAGGTTTTCCCCAACATAATTTTTGCAAACATGTTCGGTTTCAAAGAAGAAGAATTCTTTGAAGCAGACGACGAAGCAAAAAAAGATATCAAGGTAAAATTTGAGTAAATGAACTCACCTAAGATATTTGCCGGATCCTCCAACAAAAGTCTTAGCCTCTCAGTTTCAAAAAAATCAACAATTCCACTAGGTAAAATCCAGCTAAGCGTCTTCGGAGACGGGGAAATAGACGTCTGGGTTGAAGAAAAAGTTAACAACTCCGATGTATTCATAATCCAATCGAGCTCTCAACCAATAAACAATCATATAATCGAACTTGCTTTAATAGCAGACGCAGTAAGACGCGAAGGCGCCCGCAAAATAACAGCAGTAATTCCGTATTTTGGCTACAGCAGAAAAGAAAAGCAATCCCGTCCCGGTGAGCCAATTTCCGCCAAAGTAATTGCCGATTTAATAATCGCAAGCGGAGTCAACAAGGTTGTTGTACTTGACCTCCACGCCGATGCAATAGTCGGCTTTTTTAATGTTCCTGTGATCTATCTTTCGGCACTCGAAGTTTTGTCTTCAAGACTTAAAAAAGAAAAGTTAACCGATCCGATTGTTGTCTCCCCTGACACAGGTGGAGTTAAAAGAGCCAGAAATTTCGCCGCATTTCTAGGAGCTCCACTTGCTGTAATGGAAAAACACAGGCAAATTGAAAAGCATGATGAAGTAGAAATTCTTTCTATGTCCGGTGAAGTAAAAGGAGATACGGCAATATTAATTGATGATGTTATCTCCACCGGCGGAACAATAATTGAAAACGCCAGAGCCTTGAAAGAAAAAGGTGTTAAAAAAATATTTGTTGCCGCAAGTCATGGTGTTTTTGCAGACCATGCGATAAAAAGAATAGAAGAGAGCCCGATCGAAAAAGTGTTTGTCACAGACAGCGTTGAACAAAAGATTAAAAGCCCTAAAATTGAAGTAGTTTCCGTGTCCAGTCTAATCGCAAATAGCCTCAAAGAAGAACTCTAGTGGATTTTAAAAACAAACTGGAAAACGCTCAAAAGAAAAATAACAGTCTTGTATGTGTTGGTCTTGACCCTGATCCAGAAAATCTTCGTGGGGCAAAAGACCAATTTGAGTTCAATAAAAAAGTTGTAGACGAAACAGCCGAGTTTATCTGTTGTTATAAACCTCAAATTGCTTTTTATGGTGCGGCAGGCATAAAGGGTTTTGAAGATCTAAAAAAAACAATTGATTACATCCATAAGAATTATCCAAAAATCCCGGTTCTTCTAGATGGCAAAAGAGCAGACGTTGGTCATACTAGTGAAATGTACGCACAAGAAGTATTCGATTTCTATGATGCAGATGCAGTTACTGTAATTCCTTATTGCGGATTTGACTCCATAAAACCTTTCTTTCAAAGAAGTGATAGAGGAGTATTTGTAATATGCAGGACCTCCAATCAAGGAGCAAGTGATTTTCAGGATCTTTTGGTTGGCAACGAACCCCTTTATCTAAAAGTAGCCCAAAAAATTATTGATTGGAACAAAAGATATCCAAACGTCTTTTTGGAAATAGGCGCTACATGGCCTGAAGAGATTGGAAGCTTAAGGAAACTTGCGTTTAGCATGCCATTTTTAATTGCAGGAATCGGAGCACAAGGAGGAGATTTAGAAGGAACGTTAAATAATGGTTTAACTAAAGATAAGAAAGGGTTGATAATAAGTTCCTCGCGCGGCATAATCTATGCACAAAATCCAAAAGAAGCTGCTCAAAAATTGAGAGATGAAATCAACAAATACCGCAACTGAAGTTGCAACAATTCTTTACGAAATAGGCGCAGTAATTTTTCGTCCGAAGCAACCCTTTAAATTCACGTCAGGAATTCTTAGCCCAGTCTATTCGGATAACCGTCTGATTATCTCTTACCCAAAACAAAGAGAAAAAATAGTCGACCTTCTAATTCAAAAACTTAAAATAGTAGGAATACCGGATGTTATCGCCGGAACATCTACTGCAGGAATTCCACATGCTGCATTCATTGCTCAAAAGCTTAAAATACCTATGGTCTATGTTCGCTCCGAACCGAAAGAACATGGAAAAGGTAACCAAGTTGAAGGACTAATTAAAAGAGGCCAAAAAGTAGTTGTTGTAGAAGACCTCATTTCTACTGCAGGTTCATCCACCAAAGTCGTAGAAGCACTTCGAAAAATGGGTGCTAAAGTAGAAGACATTATCTGCATTTTTACATATGGCCTAAAAGAATCGGAAGAAAATTTAAAAAAGTCTAAAGTGAAATTGCACCCGCTTACCAACTTAGAAACATCTGCAAAAGTTGCAGTTTCAAAAAAGTTCTTGAAACCGGACCAAGTCAACGTTGTTTTAGATTGGGCACGTGACCCCAAAAACTGGGGCCACAAAATGGGATTTGAATGAAAACTGATATTTCCACCAAAATTGCCGGAGTAAAACTTGAAACCTGTGTTTTTAATGCTTCCGGTCCGCTCGACGAAACTCTCAGGGATTTGCGAAATCTCAACAATTCCGCCTCATCGGCAATTATGATGAAATCCTGTACCATTGAACCCCGCCAGGGAAATCCTGCCCCGCGTTACGCTAATTTGGAATATGGATCAATAAACTCCATGGGCCTGCCCAACCAAGGCTACAAAGCCTACCTTGAGTTCTCAGAAACTCTGAGAAAAGAAACCAAAAAACCAATTATTGCCAGTATTTGCGGAATGAATGTTGAGGAAAATATAACTATGTTTAAAGCCTTCAATGACACACCAGTTGATTTAATCGAATTTAATCCCGGTTCTCCAAATACAATTGGTAAGCCAATTGTCGGATACGATACCAAGGCAATGGACAAACTCTTGAAAGCCGTTTCCAAAGTTAGTAAAAAACCTTTCGGAGTAAAACTTCCTCCTTATTTTGACTTGGGGCACTATCAGCAGATAGCTGATATTATCAAAAAATATCCTGTGAAGTTTGTAACATGCATTAACTCAATCGGTAATGGCTTGGCAATCAACCCGAAAACCGAGAGGACGCTTATTAAACCAAAAGGCGGCCTAGGCGGAATCGGAGGACACTATGCAAAGTTCCATGCACTCGCCAACGTCCGCAAATTCTACGAGCTATTTGAAGACAAAATTCAGGTAATCGGGGCAGGCGGAGTCTACACCGGAACTGATGCATTTGAGTTTATTCTTGCCGGAGCATCCGCAGTCCAAATCGGTACAGCCTTTATTCAGCAAGGCCCCCAGGTTTTTGAAAAAGTTCAAAACGAACTCCGCGATTTAATGCAAAGCAAAGGCTACGCCAAACTCTCCGACTTCCGCGGAAAACTTAAAACTCTGGACTAAAGAAAAATAGTATAATTCCACTGCATGAGCGCTTATACACAAGTTTCATCAAACAAGCTCAAAACATGGCTTATTATGCTTGGGTTTGGTTTCTTTATTACTTTTCTTGTTTACGTTTTTACTACCGCTATTGGCTTCCGGGGTCCATCGGCTCTTAGCTTTTCCGGTATTGCCCTAATTATTGCCGGCATCATGAACCTAGTCACCTACTACAACAGCGATAAAATGGTAATGGCGATTTCCGGCGCCAAACAAATTCAAAAAAAAGACAACCCCACACTTTTTAGAACCGTCGAAAATCTAACGATTGCTGCCGGTCTTCCCTTGCCAAAAATTTACATAATAGAAGACACTGCTCCAAACGCATTTGCGACAGGCCGGGATACAAAACATGCATCGATTGCCTTTACCACCGGTATCTTAGATAAACTATCAAAACTCGAACTTGAAGGTGTTGCTGCACACGAACTATCACACGTTGGTAACTTGGACACAAGACTTATGACAGTCGTTTCAATTCTTGTTGGAACTGTTGCTCTTCTTGCCGACTGGTTTTTTAGAATCCAGTGGTATGGGGGAAGGGATAGAGATGATAACAATTCTTCAAGCGCGATCTTTCTTGTGATTGGCATTATTATGGCAATCCTGGCTCCGATTATCGCAACACTCATTCAGCTGGCAATATCCAGAAAGCGCGAGTACTTAGCAGACGCATCAGGTGCTCTTTTAACTAGAAATCCTGATAGTCTTGCAGATGCTCTTTTAAAAATATCAAAAGACCAAGAACCATTAGAAGCCGCCAATCGTGCAACTGCTCATCTTTATATTGTTAATCCACTAAAAGGCGAAAGAGCCAAAGCTGCTTTTTCCAACCTATTTAATACCCACCCGCCAATAGAAGAGCGTGTCAAAGCCCTAAGAGCGATGCAATGAAATCTGCCAAAAGCCCCGCAATTAACATTGAATATCTGGCTAAGCTTGCCAATCTGCCGCTTACCGAACAAGAAAAACAAAAATTTGAAAAACAACTGCAAGAAATACTCTCTTATATTTCCAAGTTAAACGAAGTAGACACAAAAAAAGTTGAACCAATTGGACATATAACCGGCCTCGCAAACGTTACGAGACCCGACGAAGCAAAGTCTTCACTAAACCCGGACGAATCTTTAAAAAACGCACCCAAAATTCACAATGGATTTTTCGAAGTAGACGCAATATTTGAAGAATGATGGACATAACAAATCTCACAATCAAAACTGCAAGCGAAATGCTTGCTTCAAAAAAGATTAAAGCAACAGAGTTAACTGAAGCTTTTTACAAGAGGACTGTCGAGCTAAACCCCATTCTCAACAGTTTCATCACAATAACCGGTGAAGCAGCGCATGATCAAGCGAAGAAAGTCGATGAATTAATTGCAGACAAACAAAGACTTTCACCTCTTGGGGGAATTCCATTTGGAATAAAAGATTTATTTTCTACATCGGGAATAAAAACCACTGCAGCATCAAAAGTTTTGGAAAATTATGTTCCTGTCTATGACGCCACTGTTGTTTCTAAATTGAAAGACGCGAACGCAGTGATTATCGGAAAAACTAATCAGGATGCCTGGGCACATGGTGCAAGCGGAGAAAACTCCGATTTTGGCCCGACGAAAAATCCCTATAAATTAGAAAGAGTTCCGGGTGGCTCTTCATCTGGTTCTGCTGCCTCCGTTGCTGCAAATCAGGTTTTAGCTGCAACCGCAACAGATACCGGTGGTTCTACCCGCCAGCCTGCAAGCTTTTGCAACATAGTCGGTCTCAAACCTACTTATGGACGTGTCTCGCGTTACGGTGTAATTGCCATGGCATCCTCTCTGGATACAATGGGCCACATTACAAAAACTGTCTATGACAACGCACTTGTTCTGAATGTAACAGCAGGTCGGGACGATATGGATGCGACTTCTTCCCCTCAAAAAACTGAAAATTACACCAAAGAAATTGAAAAGGGAGTTAAAGGATTAAAAATTGGTTTGCCAAAAGAATACTTTGACGGTCTCGAGTCAAAAATAAAAGAAATAATAATGACAGCTGTCAAAAAACTTGAATCACTAGGAGCAGAAGTAGTAGACATCAGTCTTCCCCACACAAAGTACGGAGTGGCAGTCTATTACATAATCCAGCCTTCCGAAGTTTCATCTAATCTTGCCAGATATGATGGAATAAGATTTGGGAACAAAAGGAGTAGTTTTGGAGCGGAAGCCAAAAGAAGAATTATTTTGGGAACCTTTACGCTTTCCTCAGGTTATTATGATGCTTATTACCTGAAAGCTATGAAGGTTCGAAGACTTATTCGGGAGGATTTCACAGAAGCATTCAAAAAGGTTGATACGATTATTTGTCCTGTTTCGCCGACTCCCCCATTCAAACTTGGCGAAAAAATAGACAACCCACTTGCCATGTATCTTTCCGATATCTATACCACGAACATTAATCTTGCAGGCGTACCTAGTCTGGCTGTCCCCGCTGGTTTTGTGGATAATCTTCCAGTTGGCATGCAAATAATCGGTCCTGACTTTTCCGAAAA
>JAUYIQ010000018.1 GCA_030688205.1 Candidatus Curtissbacteria bacterium
TAGAGAATATGGAGCAGGCCCGTTTATCCGTGTAACCTCAATGGATGCAGGCTCTCCATCAGTAGTCAGGGCCCATTCGATTTGTATAGTTCCTGCTGCACCTGCGAGGTCAAACTGCGCAACGTTACCTTCTTCAATAACTTGCGGAAGAATAGACTTGGCAATAGTCACGGTAGCTTGCAAACTACCGACAGTTACATTACAGTTCGCCTTGCCATCGGAACCAGTACAGTTAGGACTAGTCCCTGTCCCCGTTATTACCTTATTTACATCGTTCAATCTGGATAGAACGTCTTCAACTCCTCCTTCTGCAGCACTAAATGCCCGTTGGCTTTGTTCAGTCTGGGTAGACGTACGAATGTTTGTAATATTTCGGGAAGCTACAGAAAGGCCAACAGCCAGAGCAACTACAACAACCAAAAGAACTAATATCAAAATCTGACCAGATCGTCTTTTCATCAGCCTATCTCCAGTTTAGGTTTGTTTACACATCATTGTCAACAATATTCCAACTTAATACTTTCTAAGTGAAATTGTGGTATTAAATTTTGCGCTGGCATCGAAATCAACTCTGGTTGGTGCACTGATAGCTCTGCCAGCAGTAAAACTAATCGTAACCACGTCTCCATTTGATGTGGATCCAGTAGTCGCGGCAAGTTGACAATCAGAAATACTTACCCCCGAAACAGAATCTCTGTTTGTCATAGTCTGAAAATCACTAGCACTAGATGGAGCACTACCCGCTTTTGTCCCAATGGCAGCGTTCAAAACAGTCGGCCCAGAAACGGAATTTAAACAACCGATATATAAATTACTACCATCACTAAGTACTAAATAGAGCTCATCTGAAACACCTGGAGGCAAAGAAGAGGTAATACGCGTAGCTGACTTGGCCTCCCTTATTTGCCGCTCAAGAGAATCCAAAACAGCTTGCCCGTTTTGCTTTACTTCTGCAGAAATATTTGCCTGGTTGGAACCCCGAAGAATCGATGTTAAAAACACCAAAGTCGAACCCACAGCAAGCACCAGAAGACCTAGGACAACAAGAAACTCAATGAGGGTATAGCCGGAATGGTAGACGGTAGACGGTAGACGGTAGACTGAATGTTTCTTTCTGTAAACTGTAAACTGTAAACTGTCAACTAACTTGGGCATTAATTCCAATATACACCAAATTGGGCATCAACAGGAGGTCGTCGAGCTTACACAGTTTGAAAGCACAGTATCGTTGGAAACACTTTGTATACCACCCGAATCTGTCCAGAAAACAGTCACCTTAATCTTTTTTTGCTTGGCAGGATCCGTACCGTTTGAAATTACAATAGACGGCGTAAAAACTACATTAGCTAAAGTCACCAAGCCGCTATTTGGGCAGTTGCTTGCTATTGTTTCAAAAGCCCAATTTTGTGGATCTAGATTCGTATTTTTAATGCATGAATAAGTGTTATTAACCAAAGAGACGAAACCTTGTCTGTCGCGCATAACACGAACTTGCTCAATTAGCTGTTGCACGAGCTTCGTGGCCTCAGTGTTACTGGTTGCACTTCTTGAAGTTCTCTGGGTAACCAAACTCGCAGTCACCAAAGAAATTGCAAGAGCAACCACAACTGCCAGAGCAATAACAACCTCAATAAGTGACTGACCAGACCGATTTTTCATGAACATACAGTTGAATTATCGTCATTGACCTCTCCGGTTAACTCTATTGTAACTCTTGAACATTTATTACCGGCAGTGTTGGAAAGTTCAACTATTAAAGCAGCCGACTGGGGCGGATTCTGAAGATGCCCTTTAGAAGCGCCCGAAGTGTCATCAAGAAAATCCAGATTAGGAGAAATTCCAATAACCGTACTGCTAAAATGATAAGAAACATCCTTTGAAAGCGGACGGTAAAAAATTGCAACAGGTTCTGTAACACCTGTATTTCCACTATAAAACATCTTCCGAATCTGAGTATCTTTTGGCAAACTGAACGTTTTTTCAGCAAACTTTGTTTCTGGAAAAACGTTTATTCCTGTTATGCAATCTCCACCAATTGTGTAACTAGTTCCTCCTTGAATCATATTTAAATACCAGCCACCAAGTGTGTGGGTAGAATCAACAGGACAATAGGTGTTATTTGATCCACCCTCTACAAAAGTTTCATCGTTTGCTCCATGATTTCCACTTGTCGCACTGTTTTGAATCAGCCTTAAATTGCTCTTAAAATTATTTGCGGCACTTTTGATTCTTTGGTTTCGCTCAAACGAGAGGTAGCTTGCAGTTATCAATGAAGCCGAAATCCCAAAAAGAGAAACTACAACCATAAGCTCGATCAAAGAAAAACCATGTTTTTCTTTGAAGATTATGGATTTTAGATTATAGACTTTAGATTTTTCTCTATCATCTATAGTCCAACATCTATTATCTAAACGGAAGGGCATTAATTCCAATATATCACAGCAGGCGCAAATACCACTTCAAAATTGCCTGTCCCCAAAACATGGTGGTGATTGCTCCCATTGCCAGAAAAGGACCAAACGGAATAGTTTGTCCAATTCGTTTCTTTCCAAAAGCCAAAAGAAGTAAAGAAACCGCAGCACCGGTAAAAAATGAGACAAACATAGAAACTGCAGCAAGCGGCCACGATAGAATCAGTCCAATCAGAAAAACCAACGGCACATCACCGGTTCCCATGCCGCGTCCTCGAGTCGCAACTATCAAAAGAATAAAAAACAGAGCCAGTAAAAAAGCAGTCAAAACAGAAACTACAAACTCAAAAGATGTCATTGTGAAATAATTGTAAAAAAGTACAACAAAAGCTGCAAAAAATACAAGCGTTGTAGGAATCAGCGAAAACTTGAAATCAATGACTGAAACAATAATAAAGATGGCAATTAGAGATAAATAAACAATAAGTGTTGCAGGCGTTAAAACCCCACCTATTGCCAACGAATAAAAAGTTCCGACAAAAAGTAAACCGCACAAGGTCTCGACCGCGGGATATTGCCATGAAAGCTTTCTGTGGCAATATCTGCACCTGGCTCCCAAAGCAACAAAACTGGCAATCGGAACTAAATCAAAAGCGCCAAGAGTCCTGTGGCACCAGTCGCAATAGGAACGTTTAAAAGTAAAACTTTCCCGCTTTGTGCTTCTGTCGATAACAACATTCAAAAAACTTCCGACTGCAGACCCGATTATAAAAAAAAGCACAAGCAGATATATCATACTTTTCTTGCTTTTATGGTAACTTCCAGTCCCAAATGGGAAAACTTTTTGTCTACAATTCTAAACTTATGCTTTTTCAAAAGTTTCTCCAACTTGTCCGGCTTTACACAATTAATGTGAGCTCCCTCCCAAACCTTACCCTTCCACCTTACCCAAAAAAACCAAATAAAGTTAAAAAGAAAACTATCCGTATCCTGGCAGACCACCAAAGTACCATCTTTTACCAAAACTCTATAAATCTCATCCAGCGCTTTTTCATTCTCCGGAACATGCTCTAATGTTTCAACACAAATAATATTATCAAATTCGCGATCTCCGAAAGGAAGCTCTCTTGCGTCTGCTATAACAAAATTTATCTGCGGCCACTTCTTCTTCGCATAGTTTATAGACCTTTTGTGTAAATCAACTCCTGTTAAATTTACAGTCGGGAGCAACTCTTTGATTTTAGAAGTTAAATGTCCGTCTGCGCATCCAACATCCAAAACCTCGCCTGAAAAATTAACCAGAAAGCTCTTGAGTGAATACCATTTCCAACTGTGCCAAATCCACTGAAATGGGTTAGATTTTACTCCACGATCGTAATATCCTGAAGGAACTTGATTCAGTATTTCTTTGTACATATTTCGTCAACTGCTCAAATATTTAACAACACAAAGAAGATATATGACAAGCACCCTAAGTTTACACACACCTCAATAATAATAAAAGTTCTTAAATAATTTGAGGAAACACTTATGCTGTTAGTTGGCAAAAAAATGAGCACAACCAAATTCCCGTTGTGCTCATAATTTAATTTTTAACTTCGCATTCTTCCTTACGGAGCAGTACAATCTGCCGGAAGAACTTCCGCTGCTCTACCCGTAGATGACCTCCAACACCAAACGTTAGTAGTCACTAATGGATCTAAAAGTGGTGCAGATATTGCCACCTCAGTACAAGGAGCTGTCAGTGTTCCATCACAAAGCGCAGGCGAGGTAACGTAGATATACTCAGTTACTCCATCTGGTTGTTTAGGCAAAGTCTTAAGATCCTGATTTGTAACAAGATCGACAAGAGCAAGAATATAAGTACCCTGGCCGGGAGAAGTGTAATAAGCCTGGGCAGCAGTCGCGATTGAACCGATGTCAGCCTTAATATTTGCATCTTTTGCCTGTCTTTGTCTCTTTCCCGGATTTACAGCGACTAGAACCCCTGCTGCCAAAATACCAAGAATTGCAATAACTATAAGAAGCTCAATAAGGGTAAAACCTCGAAGAAATCTTTTTTGGGCAGTTTTTATCATTAAATTTTATTCACCTCCTTCGCACGATATACATTTTACCGTTCTTTACTAAGTATCCTGAATACACATTCACTTGTCAATAGTCTTAGAACTGGCTAGTCAAATTGTAAATTGGCAGTATTACCGAAAGAACCAGAATTCCTACCCCCAAACCCAAAACTACCAAAATCACTGGTTCCAAAGCAGTAGTCAAATTACGGATAAAGTTTTCGCTTTCGTTTTCGAAATAAATGGATAGTCTGTTTAAAACCTCATCCATCTTACCTGTTTCTTCGCCAACCCGAAGCATTTGTCCTAAAATCGGAGGAAATATAGGATTCGTGGCCAATGGCTGGTAAAGAGGGGAGCCACGCTCTACCCGGCTAATTGCATAATCCAACCCCTCACGGTAAGACTGGCTTGCCAACAAATCTGCAACCACCTTCAAAGCAGTAATAATAGGGATGCCGGCACCGATCAAGAGTCCAAGCGTTCTTGTAAACTGGGCAAGAATAAGGGTTTTTCTTATCTTCCCCCATATCGGAAGCCTAAGAACCAGTTTAGATAAAAGCTGTGCACCTTTTTGGGTTTTTGCAAAAGCACGAAACCCGTAAAAAATGCCAACTATCATAATAATGATAAGCCACCAAAAACCGCGCATTATGTCAGAGATTAAAATAAGCACTCTTGTCGGAAGAGGAAGAGTAACTCCCATCTCGACATAAAGACCCGTTAGCTTTGGAATTACAAAAATCATCATAATACTCATGACAAGAACCATAACTACAACAACTATTAAAGGGTAAATAAATGCACCTTTAGTCTTGTTTTTGAACTCTCTCTCTTTTTCAAGAGTATCTGCAAGCTTAATTAAAATCTTGTCTAGTACTCCTCCCGTTTCTCCGGCTTCAACTAACTTGATATAAACGATGTCAAAAGCTTCTAGGTGTTTGGCTAAAGCCGAAGAAAGTGACATTCCTCCCTCAACATCTGCAACAACCTCACCGATGACTCTGGCAAAATATCCATTTTTGGATTGTTTTTCAAGAATTACCAGCGAATCCGTAAGAGGCAGACCGGCAGAAAT
>JAUYIQ010000027.1 GCA_030688205.1 Candidatus Curtissbacteria bacterium
GGCGATAGGCAACAAGCGCATGGGAAAATTCGTGAAGACTAATGCCGATTACCAGACCTGCAATGAGCGATATGCCCACAAGTGGCTGGTTGATCAGGGTCTGAAGAATATCCGGCAGACCTCCTGTGGCAAAGCTCATCAGAATCATAAATGCCAGAATGTAAAGCAAAATGTTCCTGTTCATGACTTTCAAAATTTAGCTACGTATGGTATATTTTAGCAGATCGTTGACTAACGACGAACGACAAAGGACTAACGCATTCCGGAATGGACGTTAGTCGTTTTGCTTTAAGCGTTAAGCGAGGAAATATGCGTAAGTGCCAAGTTTGCGATAAAGGTTCAATGATACAGCAGTCCGGTGCCCACCAATATGGGGGAGGCTGGGCTATGAGGGCAACCAAAAAGCGTGCAGTCTGGATGCCGAATCTTCACTCGGCTAAAGTTACATATAAGGGTGTAAGAAGAACGATGAGGCTTTGCACGAAATGTTTGAGAAGGGTGAAAGAAGCTATGCCTAAACGGGTTGCCGGTGAAGAAAAACAGACGAAACCCTTAATTGTCCCAAAAGTTAAAGAACCAGCTCTGGTAGCTACAGCTTAAGTCCTTCTAATAATTCTTTTGTTTGCGGATAGCCGTTTAAAAATTCCTTGATTGACATTGGTTTTTTCCCTTCCGGCTGGATTTTCCCCTCCGGTAAAAACTTGATTATTTTTCCATCAAGCTGGGTCCAGACAGTCGGCCATGGAAAGAATGCACGAACCATTCTGTCAAAAGTTTCAGGTTGTGGTGGTTTTTCCAAATCTACGAAACCGTCTTGTTTTATAAATCTTTTTGTAACTGATGCTTGCTTATGATTTTGCGCGACTGGATTTTGCTTTCCATTTATATAATCTTCAATTACTTTTAAGACAAGTTCTCCGCCGAGTTTGTTGAGAGAAGTTAGTAGAGAATGAGTTGTTTCATCTGTTTTCAGCTCGTATTTAACTTGGGCCAAAATGTCGCCGGCATCTACGAGTTCTGTCATAGAAATGATCGTAACACCGGATGTTTTTTCTCCTTGCAAAATTGTTGATGGTGCGGGTGATGGCCCCCGATATTTGGGAAGTAGGGAATGGTGTATGTTTAAAGGAGCGTAGCGGGGAATTTCCAAAAGTGATTCCGGAAGAATTAAACCGTAATCTTCCACGATTATAAAATCCGGTTTAACTTCTGCAATTTCCGATATTGCTTTTTCATCTAAATTATCAGTTTCCAAAACCGGGATATTATTATCAATTGCAAATTGTTTTGTTGCAGTAGGTTTAAGCTCTCTTTTTCTGCCTGAAGGTCTGTCTGTTGTAGTTACGACAAGAGAAAGGGGAAATTTCTTATGAATGATTTCCTCACCAATTGCCGAATATTTGGTATTTCCTAAAAAAACAATCTTCATGCATAACTTTCTTCTACTAACAACTCTTTCCCGCCTTTATCTTTTTCTACTCTAAATATTTTTCCGTTTTGTTTGTAGACATGATCTACAAAAAGAATACCATCCAAATGATCTGTTTCGTGCTGGAGAATTCTGGCTGCAATGCCTTTGTAGTGTCTGGAAATTTTTTTGCCTGAGGCATCTTGGGCTTCGATGTCTATTTCCAAAGGTCTGATTGCTTGTCCGTATTTGCCGCCGACTGAAAAACATCCTTCCAGATAAGCACCATGAGTTTTTGACACTTTTGTAATTTTAGGATTAACAAACGGGCGAAACTTATTTCTTATTTTTGCCACAATAACCCTTTTGAAAACTCCAATTTGCGGCGCTGCCATTCCCAAAGCCGGGGGATTTTCTTGAACCTCCGACGTTTCAATTAAGTCTGCAATTAAATTCTTTAGCGACTGGTCGAATGCCACTACAATTTGACACTTTTGTCTGATTCTTGTGTCCGGTAATGCTACAAAAGGTTGGACCATAATTTAATAATTTTCAATTTAAATTACTTGGTTCTACAGTAATCTGTACGTCTTTTGGTATTCTTTCAAAAATCGGCTCCAGGTTTTTGAGTGTCTTTTCTCTTGTCGCCAAAGTATAATCGTCAGTTTTTACTTTTAGAATTATATTATATTTGATATTACTTTTAGTAAAGAATGATTTGTACGGTCCTAAGACCGTAACAGGAAACTTGAAACTTGAAACTAGAAACTTATTTAGGTCTTCGAAAAGTTGTTGGGATTTTTGATCTAGCGCTTCTTCCTTTTTACCTTTGAGTGAGAGTTTGACAAGCAATGAAAATGGAGGATAAGAAAGCATTTTTCGCTCCTCCAGATGTTTTTGAAAAAACTCCCGATAGTTGTTTTGTGCAGCCGCCTTTATTACAAAATGTTCGGGATTATATGTTTGCAGGAGTAACAGCCCCCGGGCTAATTTTTTTAAATCTACAATTTGCCAGAACAAACGTTCCTGTGAAGTGAAATCGTTGATGTTTAGAATCGAGTCCGCTCTGATGTGTGCGACGAGGTCATATTTTTTAGGCATTAGTTTGTAAAAGACGGCAGAAGTAGCAATATCTATAGTTGGTAGACTGTAGACGGTAGACTGTAGACGGTTTTCGGATAAAATGTTAATTTCTGCATCGGGAATTATTTTTTTGACCAACGAAGCTAACGAGTTTATATTTAGTGAATTAAAAAAAATGTTTGGCGATTTGCATTCGGGACAGATTTCGGGCTGAGTATTTGCAAATTCGCTATACTTGCAGTTTTTGCAATATACATGACCCGAGTCGGATTTTTTATTCAAGAAAAGTAATATTTTCTTCTTTTTTTGATACCCTAACTTTAAGTAATTTGCCAGAATATCCGAAATTGGTGATTTGTTGCCCGACGCTTTTTCGCTGAGCATTGAAACGATTTCTACTTTGGTTGGTATTTTTGGAATTTGAATATCATTTGGGTGGTTAAAATAAGTTGTGATTTTTGGGGAATCATCTACTATTTTAATTTTGCAGCCTGTTAATTGCTTTAGCTTTTCTGCAACTGTCAGTGCGTCAAAATAGGGAGACCTTTCGTCTTTGTAAGCGCCGTCGTGTTCGTCGTGAATTATTATTTGAGAAAGATTTGGACTTGGTACAAAAACGGAAAGACGGCTGCCGAAAATATAGTCAACATTTCCCGAACTTATTTTTTGCCAGGCTGCAAATTTTTCAAAAGTCTTAAGTTCGTTGTGATAGACAACGTAATTTTTTGCCTTTGGATATTTGGCAAGAGTTTCCGGGATTTGGTTAATGCTTGGAACCAAAACTAAAGTTTGTTTATCAAACTGGAAACTGGAAACTGGAAAGGTCTCGTTCGCTTTCGCGAAGTGGAAACTGGAAATTTCCTTAGGGATTGGGGGCAGCATAGTCTGGAGGCAGTTAACCATTGGAGCGTGGTAGTATGCTGCGAGCCATTTAAGAAGTTTGATTTGGTGAGAAAGAAGAATTGGTTTATTAAGGATTATTGAAGAGATTGGTTTGATTTGAATTTTAGTATCCGGTAATATGTTTTCAGTATTCAGTATTAGTCCAGTCGGATTGCGATTCCCAAAGGGAACAGTTACAAGTTGTCCGACTTTAATTTCTGCTTCTACGTTTTTGGGGATTTCATAAGTATAAGAATCAATATCCGGAGATTGATAGGTCAAGACAACTACGTTTGCGTACATAGCGCGTTAATCGTAGATCGTTTATTGTTCATGGTCAAGAAATTTGTGAGTAGTTAATTTTCTTGTCTTTTGTAAGCGTCCATGAGGTTTTGGAAAAGAGAGGCGACTGTCATGGGTCCGACGCCGCCGGGGACAGGAGATATTGCTGCAACTATTTTTGAGACTTCGTCAAAATCTACGTCTCCAATTAATTTTCCGTTAATGACATTTATGCCAACGTCCACAACGACCTGATTTTCAGAAACGAAATCACGTGTTATCATTTTTGGTTTGCCAACGGCAACTATTAGAATGTCTGCGGATTTTGTTATCTCTTGCAGGTTTTGAGTTTTGGCGTGGGCAATAGTTACCGTTGCGTCGCGGTTTAATAGTGCAAGCGCTGTTGGTTTGCCGACCAGAGTGGATCTGCCAACGACAACTGCGTGTTTTCCGGACAATTCGATTTTATTTTTTCCCAAAAGCGTTAGTACGCCTTTTGTTGTCGCCGGAATAAAAGTCGGCAAACCGTCGACTAGGGATTTAATGGAAATTGCAGTCTGACCGTCGACGTCTTTTTCGGGACTAATTGTGTCAATTATTTTTTCTTTATTTACAGATTGGGGAATAGGGAGCTGGACAATAATTCCGTTGACGTTTTTATCTTCATTTGCAAGTTGGATTTGTTCAATCAGCTCATGTTCTGGAATATCTTCCGGGAGTTTTTTATGAGTTACGATTGCGCCAATTTTTTCACCGAATTTTACTTTTTGCCCGATATAAGTGTTAGATTCTGCAACATCACCAATCTGAATGATGACGAGTTTAGGCTTCGTTTTTAGATTTTGGATTTTAGATTTTAGATCTTTCTCGATTTCGTCACGTAATGTCTTACCGTCGAGTATTTGTGCCATGAGTTCATTATACTTAATACTTTATACAAAATACTAAATACTATTTAGGGGGTTGGGAATTTTGCGGTAAGGGTTTTTACTTCTGACGCAATTTGCAAAAGTTTTTTGTTTTTGTCGGCGCGGGTTCGAAAAGCTTTTACGAATTCAGATCGCTTTTCGCGATCTTTTGGAAGCCTTTCGCCTTTGACTGCGTCGATTGCTTGTGAAATCCAGTTGGCGATTTTGACCATTTCATTTTCACCCATACCCCGAGTAGTTATTGCAGGAGTCCCAAGACGAATTCCGGAAGGATAAAACGGGGGTTCGGTGTCGAACGGCACGCCGTTTTTATTTACGACAATATTGGCAACTTCCAGAGCGTAGGCTGCGATGGTTCCGTTGGCACCTTTATTTCTTAAATCAATCAAAATTAAATGGTTGTCCGTGCCGCCGGAAACTAAATCGAAACCAAGTCGGGACAATTCTTCCGCAAGGGCTTTTGCATTTTTAACAATTTGTTTT
>JAUYIQ010000034.1 GCA_030688205.1 Candidatus Curtissbacteria bacterium
AAGATCATCGTAAGTCTCCTTTTTACCACTCTCATAATTGTGTCCGCATACCTGCTATGGCAAAGGCAACCGAAAGGACAATTGCCGGGAAAACCGGATATTGAGCCTGCAACGCAGGAAGCTGAAAGCGACAATACTCCAAAGCTTATCGATAGTCCAAAAAATAATTCAATATCGTCCTCGACAAACATTAAGTTTTCAGGGCAATCTCTGCCCAATACTTTCTTTTCGATTTACACCAACGACGTGTATGTCATTTTAAAAACAGATGACTTGGGAAAATTTGAAAAAGAACTTTCAGTACCCGCCGGTTTGCAATTTATTCGCGCCCAGTCTTTCAATGGCGACCTCACACCGGATAAAAATCAGGATTTAACCATGTTTATTTCCGGAAATCAAAATGGCGATGAGGTCCAGGCAGGAGTTGTCAAAACAATTTTTGATACTGTCATAACAATTGCCACCGGCACAGCCGATAAAGACATTAAAACCACCAAATCAACGCAGTTTACAACGCCAAAAGACGAAGAGGTGGAAGCGACAACAACAGCCGAAGACCTGGTAAGGGTTGGAGATTTTATAATTGCCATCGGCAGCTCAAAAAATAACAAAAATCTCGATGCCAAAAGCATAGAAATAATAAGAGGAACCACGCCTCACAACAGCGAACGTTTAGTCTCAGTCAAAATTTTAGGCCCGGTTGCCAAAAACAGTTTCTCAGCTGCAAATATTGCCGACAGCCAAAACATTCAATTTGCCTTGGACAACAACTCCACTATTACAAAAGAGGACAAAAGCACAACGACAAAAGAAATTACAAAAGACAAAAGAGGTTTTATTTTCTACCACATAGAAGGTGATAAAAATATTGTAGACACAATCCGCCTAATATAATCTGATACAATTAAATCACCATGCAAAAAGCGCCACCGACCCCAAAAGGTTTTCGTGACATCCTGCCGGACACTGCCAAAAAACGCCGCGAAGTAATTAATATTATCGCCGGTGTTTTGCAAGAAGCTGGCTTTGTTCCATTGGAAACTCCGACTATCGAGTTTGCAGAAACGCTGACTGGCAAATATGGTGAGGAAGAAAAACTAATCTATAAATTCAAAGACCGCGGAGACCGAAGCCTGGCTCTGCGCTACGATCTGACTGTTCCCCTAGCCCGCTTTATTGCAAACAATCAAAATCTTTTGAAACCATCTTTTTCCCGTTACCAGATTGGTCAGGTTTTCAGAGGCGAGAATCCTCAACACGGAAGGTATCGGGAGTTTACCCAATTCGATTTTGACACAGTCGGCTCAAATAATTTTGAAGACGATGCAAAAATAATAGCCACTGCTATAAACTGCATTAGAAAAGTCGGCTTAAAAGAAGCAACCCTCCTAATTAACGACAGGGCAAATTTTGCCGAGACCCCGGTTGAAGTAATTCGGGCAGTTGACAAGCTACACAAAATCGGAGAAGAGCAAGTCAAAGAAGAATTAAAATCACAAAACATGGCCCACGATGACATTGAAAACCACCTTTTCAAAATTAAAAATTCAAAACCAACGGAAAATCTTCTAAAAATATTTGAACTGCTTGAATCAAAACACTCACTCAAAACTGATGTGGATTTCACCTTCGACCCAACTCTTGCCCGCGGGCTGGATTACTACACAGGAGCTATTTTTGAAATGAAACCTTCAAAAGATCCCGCAGCCCTAACAATCGGTTCCGGTGGAAGGTACGATAATCTTATTGGCATGTTTGTTTACCCCGACAAAGGAGGGGGCCAAAAACAAATCCCCGCAGTCGGTTTTTCCTTCGGCATCGACCGTCTAATCGAAACCCTCTCAGGGAGCATCCTTGATCACGGATATCTTTGCACTTGAAATACCATTATCTAATACAAATGGCGGTCGAAGCCCTTAAAGTAATCCCTGGTCCAAAAATAGAACAGCCACAACCTCAGAACAGATTCGGCGTATGGGCTGGCCAGCGCAGTAATCTGAGTCGACTAACTTCAGAATACTCCCCGTCTCTGGATCTATACATGCAAAACCTGCCAAACGCCTATTCCTCAAGCGAATCGGAACAACGGTTAAAATTACTGAAAAAAGCCCGTTTTGCATATGCACTGTTAAAAATTATCGATCAAAAAAACCCGATTCTTGCCAAATATGAAAGTCTAAACGGCCCAACCGTCTTCACCAATCGAATCGACAAAGAAAAAGAATCCGAATCGTATCAGGCGTTCGAAAATATGCAACAAAAATGGGTTGCTCGAATCGAAAGAAAATTCCAAGAAAAAAGCCGTCCAGCCAAAGAGCTAACCAGGCAAAAATTAACAGCAGAAATAATAAAGGGGAAGGAAATATTTGATGATCTTATTACCCATAATCTCCGTCTGGTTATTGCAATAAACAGAGACGTATTCGGCCAGTCTACAATGCCGATTCCTGACAGACTCCAGGAAGGGAATATCGGCCTGATAAAAGCTCTAAGAAAATTTGACCCAAGGCTTGGCTTTAAATTTTCAACGTACGCATTCTGGAACATAAAACAGGCAATAAAACGTGCAATTGAAAATAAAGAGGGAATAATCAGACTCCCAATACATCTGGCAAAACCTGCATACCACATCGAATCTACCCGAAAAAAACTGCTAAAAGCGCTGGAAAGACATCCGTCAATAGCAGAAGTCGCAGAAGCAACAGACAAAAAACCAGAACTAGTTAGCATAATAATAAGAAGCAAATATATCCTTTCCCTTAACCAACCTGCTCGAAACCTAACAGAATTGGGCGATTCGGTTTCCACCGAAGAAAATCCGACCGAAAGACTGGCGCTGAAAACACTCCAGGCACAATCTGTACAAAAAATGCTTTTAACACTCGACCCAAGATCAAGACTGATAATTGCGGAGTACTTTGGTCTTGGTGACACAAAACCGAAAACGCTGAAAGAAATCGCAAGAAAGCACGGCTTATCAGAAGTAAGAATCGGCCAATTGAAAAAACGGGCTATCCTCCAACTCCAAGGTACTCACGCACAAAGCTTATCCGACTAGACGCAAACGCACTGTTGCACTCGCCCGAGATTGATCAAAACCTACCTAAATGATAAAATACAGTCCATGAAGCAAGATATACATCCGCAATATTTCGACGACTGCAAGGTAAATTGTGCATGCGGCAACACGTTCACAACCGGAGCAACAGTGCCGGAAATACGTGTCGATGTTTGTAATAAATGTCATCCGTTTTTTACCGGCGAAATGAAATTTGTAGACACTCTTGGAAAAGTAGAGAAATTTGAACAATCGCGCAAAAAAGCGCAGGAAGTCAAAGCAACTAAACAGGCGGTCGCAAAAGAGCGCATTGAAAGAAAACGCCCGGATTCCCTTCGCGAAATGCTTGATCTTGCCAAAAAGCAAGCATCCTCTTAGCTTCGCAAAAATTTACAATTTACAATTATCAATTTTCATTGAATTTTCAATAAAATAATTTTCAAAATTGAAACATTGAAAAATTGATTGCAAATTAAAAATTGAAAATTAATAATATAAAGAATGAAAGATTATTTACAGAAACAAATTACCGAAATAGAACAGAAGATTAAAGACACACAAGATCTCATTGCTTCAGACCCGTCTATGGCAGATCTTGCAAATGAGGAAATTAACCAGCTTGAAACGCAAAAATCGGCTTTAGAAAAATCTCTGAATCCCCAAGTCGAAATCAGCAATGACCCTCTTGCGGATGGCAACTCTGCAATAGTCGAAATAAGAGCAGCAGCCGGCGGAGATGAAGCAGGACTCTTTGCTTCCGATTTACTACGCATGTATACCAAATATGCAACTTCTCAAAAGTGGAAGATCGAGGAAATCGATAAAAACGAGGGTGGTATTGGTAATTTAAAAGAAGTAATTATCAAACTCTCAGGACGTGACGTTTACAACAAACTTAAATGGGAATCTGGAGTACATAGAGTTCAACGAGTGCCAAAAACTGAAAGCTCAGGGAGAATTCATACATCAACTGCAACAGTTGCCGTGCTACCGGAAGTATCTCCTACCGAAGTCATCATAAGCCCCCAAGACATTGAGTTTGAAGCCTTCCGTTCCGGTGGCCACGGCGGTCAAAACGTAAACAAGGTTTCAACAGCCGTACGCCTTAAACATCTTCCAACAGGCTTGGTTGTAAAAGCGCAAACCGAAAGATTCCAAGCGCAAAATCGCGAAATAGCAATGCAAATTCTACGTGCCAAACTTTATCAGATGGAAGAAGATAGAAGAATGCAGGAAATCGGCGGTGCAAGATCTGTTCAACTTGGAACCGGTGACCGCAGTGAAAAAATCAGAACTTACAATTTCCCACAAGACCGTGTCACCGACCATCGCATCAACAAATCATTCCACGACATTGAAGGCATTATGGATGGAAATTTAGATAAAGTTCTTCAAGCTCTTCACCAAGCAACCGAAAAGTAAATGGAAATTATCCAACACTACTCAAACTTCGGACTTTTTTTCGTTCTTTTTATAGAAGAGACCGGTATTCCTCTCCCTATCCCCGGCGATCTTTTTATCGCAACTGCAGCTGCACTTCCAAACTCTAACTATTTTTTAATTGTCGCAACAGTAACTATTGCCACTCTAACAGGTTCAACAATACTCTTTACCCTATCACGCAAATTCGGCTATAAACTTCTCATCAAATATGGAAAACATATCAAAGCCACTCCGGAAAAAATCACTAAAATTGAAAAATGGTTTAAAAAATACGGTGGCGCAACTATTGTAATAGGAAGACTAATTCCGGGACTTCGAACAATTACGCCATTTGCAGCAGGACTCTTCCAGGTAGACTATAAAACATTTTGGCTCTACAGTTCACTCGCCGCATTCATCTGGGCAAATATATACTATGTTATTGGGAAATTCTTTGGGGAAATTCTTTCTAAACTCCTGACGCTAGTGGCTAGTGGCTAGTGGCTAGTGGCTAGTGGCTAATTGCTACTCTGTTACCGCTTCCCCAAGCAATGCCGTCATATCAATAGTTTTACCGTCTCTCCAAACTCTAATCTTAATAGTTTCTCCTACTTTCTTCCCCCTTATTATCTGTACCAGTGAATTTTCTTCGGTAAGTTTTTGTTCATCAAGCTGAGTAATAATATCTCCAACCTTAACACCTGCGCTGTTAGCGCCTGAACCCTTAACAACTTCCCTTACATATTCCCCTTCCGGCACCTCATTCAAAATGGCAACGTCGCGCGAAACGTGCGTATAACGAACTCCAAGTTGCGGTCTGGAGATTTTTCCGCCTGATTTTTGAAAATCATCAATAAGCTGTTTTGCAATATTAATCTTAATGGCAAAACCGATGTTTTCAGCAGAAGCAACTGCGCTGTTTATAGCAATTACCTGCCCACCGGTATTAACTAGCGGTCCACCGGAATTTCCCGGATTAATAGCAGCATCTGTCTGAACCAAATCATCAAGCCGTTCAGCAATTCCGGTAGTTGGATCAACCGGGGAAACTCCCCTACCCAAACCTGAAACAACACCGGTGGTTACTGTGTTTTGAAATCTCCCCAAAGCATTACCGATGGCAATTACTTTTTGCCCAACTTTCAAATGATCAGAGTCCCCTAGCTCCATCGGTGTTAAATCGGAAGCATCAATTCTCACTAGGGCCAAATCGTTGAAAGGGTCCAGATTTACCTTTTTTACTTCGTACTTTTTCTCACTACCATCTGCACCTTTCAAAATTGCAATATACTTTTCACCACTATTAGAAACTACGTGCTTATTGGTCAGTATCAATCCATCTTTGGAAACGACAAAACCGGTTCCTATTCCGGATTCCTGACTCCCTTGTGACGAACCGAACGGATCGAAAATCTGTCGATTTTCTACGGCTATTGAAACAACAGAAGGAGAAACTCGCTCTACAACATCAATAACCACCGACTCCTCGTCTACCACCCTTTGCTTTTCCGTTAGTCTGTCAACAACAGTAGAACCCTCAGGCAATTTCCCCAACATCTGAAGCACCGCAACCACACTAATTATCCAAAGCGCAACAACTACCAAAACAATAGTTAAAGCTTTTATCTTAAATTGATTAAACATCACAAATTACCCGATGAGTTCCAAGGCTTTTTGCAGCTGGGGGTCATCTTCCAAACTACCATCTTCCGTATCCTCAACTGTAACATCCGGATCAATCCCCACTCCGTGAATCGAATGACCATCCGGCGTTAGCCATTTTGCAACAGTAACGTGCAGACTGGAGCCACCAGTTAAATCTAAGGGTTCCTGAACCGTACCTTTCCCGAATGTTTTTTCTCCCACGACTTTACCTCTTGCGTTATCTTGAATTGCGCCTGCAAAAATCTCCGCAGCAGATGCACTTCCACCGTTCACCAAAACTACCATTGGCGTTTTCAAAAATGCACCTTTGTGATCTACAGAGAGCGAAGAGATTCTTCCGGCAGAATCTTGTTGCTTAACAATAACACCGCCTATAAATTCACTTGCAACGTGGATGCTCGAAGAAAGTAATCCACCTGGATTGTTACGCATGTCAACAATAATTGCGTCAACATTTCGGCCTTTCACATCGCCTACAGCCTGATCCCATTCACTGTCTGTAGTATCGCCAAATCTGGAAACCTTAACTATTGCCACGTTTTTGGAATTTACCTTTCTATAATCTACTTCCACACTTTTAACTGTGATCTTAGCTCTCTCTACCTCAATCTCAAACGGCTTGTCCTCTCCTTCATGCTGCAGCAAGAGTTTAACTTTCGTCCCTGCTTGACCTCTAATAAGATCTACTGCCTCAGGCAGAGCTAAATCAAAGGTCTCTTTGTCTTCGATTTTTAAAATTAGATCTTTTGGCTTAAGCCCTACCCTCTGTGCCGGAGTGCCGGAAAGTGGCGCAATTACCACAAGTCGCCTGTCGCGGTTGAAACCTATCTGAATGCCAACACCTTCATAAGTTCCTGCCAACTCGCTTTTTACAGCTTCGTTTTGTTTAGGATCCAAAAACGCTGTATATGGGTCCCCCAACGAACGAACCATCCCGGAAATTGCACCATACAGCAGTTTATTGCCATCAATTGCACTTCTATCAATATATTTTTCAGGAATTTTGTCCAGCACTTCCCACATAAGGGTAAAGTCAATATTTGAATTTTTAGGAGTTTGATTTTGAATTGAAAGCTTGGGAATTGCACCGTTTCCAATAATCTCAACCTTCTTTTGGCCAACTGCAAACCCTATCAGAAAGAAAATGATTCCAACTACTGCAAATTGAATGACAAAAGAAAATATTCCACCGGAGGATTTTGTAGGAATTTGCGAATTCTTATGAATAATGGGCATTCTTAAATTCAATAATTTAAATATTAATCATTAAAAATTCAATGAAAATTGAAAATTAATAATTGAAAATTGACCTTACGTCTGACTAAAAGGCAAAAGAGCCATGAATCTTGCCCTTTTGATTCCTTTTGTAACTTGTCTTTGATGCTTGGCACAAACACCTGTTTTTGCACGACCCAATATTTTCCCTCTTTCAGAAAGATGTTTCCGCAGCAAAACCACGTCTTTGTAATCCACAGTTATATCTGCCTTACACAAAGGACAATTCTTGGCTCTTCCTAGTCTGATTGTTGGTCTTGGCATATCAAATAATTTTCAATTTACAATTTTAAATTTTCAATTCCTCAAAATGGCAAGTCTTCCAAATCTATATCTTCTTTTGCACTGTCAACAACCGGTGCTTCTTCCTTTTCAGCAGCTTTGACTGCGGGCTTTGCTTGCCCTTCAGGGTGAACCTTCTGGGTGAACCCCGAGTCTCGGGGGGAACTCTTCTCTGACTTTACCCCTTTTGTATCATCATCACTCGTACGAGGCACATATTCTTCACCATATGCTTCTTTTCTCGAATCCAAAATCCTCATGTCATCAATCACAACTTCGGTAGTCTGTCTGTTCTGCCCGTCCGGTGTTTCCCAACTCCTCGTCTGAAGCCTTCCTTCTACGTAAACCTTGCGTCCTTTTGTCAAAAGCTGCGAACAAAGTTCTGCCAATTTATTCCAGGAGACAATCTTAATAAATTCTGCTTCTTCTTTTTTAGTTCCATCAGAAGCCACATAAGTTCTGTTTGTTGCCAGACCAAAAGAACAGACGGCAGCACCTGAGGGTGTGTATCTAAGTTCCGGATCTCTAGTGAGGTTACCGATTAGAAGTACTTTATTAAGCGAAGCACGACTGCCCATATTATAAATTTCCTTTCTTAGCGCTGAACTTAATATCAGATTTTAATGAAATTAAAAGGCTGATATTTAAGCTCGCGCGACTTCCCATATGTTACTTTTTCTTTGCCTTTATTCCCTTTGCTTGCACTGAGTCTCGAAGTGATACTTTTGTCCCCTTTACCTCTTTTACTTTTGCTTCCACCTTAACTTTAGCTTGCCCTGACCCTGGAAGGGAAACTTTTTTCTCTTCTACCTCAGGTTTATCTTCTGATTCCTCAACCTTTGTCCCCTTTGTTACCTTTGAACCCTTTGAGCCCTTTGATTCTTTGACTCTTGTTATAAGATACCTTAATACCAGATCTTGCTCAAGCTTTATCATTGTAAGAAGTGACTGTGGAACATCTGAAGATGCAGAAAAAGTATAAATAGCGTACTCACCCTCCACCTGTTTGGCAATCTGATACGCCAAGGGCTTTTTTCCTAGTCTCTCTGTCTTTAGATTAGAAACTTTTGCATCCGTGAGGAAACTCTCGAGCTTTTTGAAAAAGCCTTCTGCC
>JAUYIQ010000035.1 GCA_030688205.1 Candidatus Curtissbacteria bacterium
TCACTATTGTGATCTGTAATAAGTGCAAAGTTAAATGGCGCTCCGCCAGATTTTTCGATCACAAAATCGGCAACATCTTCAGTTTGATTGATTAGGCGGTTCGGCGGATTATTGTAGAAGGAATGAGTCATAAAGTACCAAAGTACCAATGCTGCAATTAAAACCGTTACGACTTTTGCAATTTTGTTTTTCCAAAAAAGAGAAATAACTAAGCCCGCGAGAAAAAATGGCGCAGGAAACATAAAGCCGAAATAATAATCAAAAATCTGTCCCGAATAAAACCTTAAACCGGCTAGCCCGCCTAAAAACCAAAGTAGACCAATGGAAAAAGCTAACCGTTGTTTTTCATTTTTCCAGTTTCTCCAGAGACCTAATAGACCGCCCGTTGTAAGAATCCAAAAGAGAAGTTTTGTGTAAACTTTTCCCCTGTAATTTGATAATTCTTCAATAAGAATGTTGCCCAAGTTTGAAATTGTCCAGATAATATTGTTGGATCTGAATCCTACAGTAGTGCCTCTTGTTACAAATTCCCTGATTGTTATGAAGTTCGGAAAATTGTTTTTAAATTCGAAAGCCAAAAATGGGAAAAATGTCACAAGTGCACCTACAAGAATAGAGAGACCAAGAGGAATCCATTTTTTAATATTCGTGTTTGTGAGAATAATTGCTGCTGTAATTGCCAACAGTACACCTGACAAATAATGCAATTGAATAGCTATCCCGAAACTTGCCCCTGCCAAAACATAATAAATGTATTTTTTTCTGGATATTGCCAGGTAAAGGAAATATATCAAAAGAAGGGAAAAAAACGGCAGTGGGTTAGGATTCCATGAAGACCTTGAATATCTAACTATTAGGGGCGCAGTTGCATAAAGGAGGCTTATAATAATAGCAGGGGTAAAACCTGCAGTCTCTTTTAAAAATCGGAAAAGCAGGTAAACAGTAGCAACCCCGAATGTAGCCACCATGTAAGATGGTCCAACCGGATCGAACCTGCTTAAGAGTAAAAATGGCGCCGCCATCCAGTAATAGATCGGGCCAAGATAAAAACCTCCAACTGAGGCAGTCGGTCCTAAAAATACCAGTTTTTTTTCAAGAAACATATTTCTCATCACAATCATGTCCCGGCCCTCATCACCAAGAAACACCACATAATCTCTTATCTGCCAGAAGCGAAAGAAGGCAGCAATTAAAATAACCACAACAATAAGGCAAGTCTGTAATTTTTTTGACGTAAACATTTTATGCGGTTTTCTGGTGAGCCGGTTTGTCCTTCCAGATCCAGAGTATATTAACGAAGTAGTTAACGAATAAACCGAATAATACACCTGCTGCCAGCCCGGCTTGTTCGTGGAGTTTTAAAACTTGAACAGCGAAGTGGATAGATACCAGTTGAATCAAGGGGCTGGATATTGATGAAAAGTTGAATTTTAAAAGCCTTACTATTTTGGGATCGTGGTGAGATCTTGACTTAAAAGTCCAATTATCGTGGAAGATGAAGTTGTATATTATTGCGAATTCTATTGCAATCACAGAAGACAGAAAAAGGTTGTTCGAAAACAGTGGTTTTGAAAGAGAAAAGATCACGAATTTTGACAGAAATGGAACAGCATACACTTCGCCCCTGTTTAGAATTCCCAAAAGTGCAGCTGAAAGATAATAACTTGTAGCACCGACTATTAAAAATTTGATGATCACCTTTGATTTTAAAATTCTTATTTTTAAACCAAATTTTAGAACCTCAAAAGTATATGAGACAATTTTTGCTTTTGAATATCCTTTTTTTCTGTCCTGAAAAGTGATTGGGACTTCTTTAATCTTTGCACCGGCAACAATGGCTGCATGCAAAAATGCAGGCTGGATAATATAAGTTTTTGATTTCCAGGGGACTTTTGAAAAGTCTATGCTTTCGAATAGTTTTTTGGTAAACATCCTATATGAGTTAGTATATTCTGTGAGGTTAAATGTACCCCAAGAAACTTTGCAATATATTGCTGATCCGCGTGTAAAAAGTCTTCTGTGCCAGCCAAGCATATTTTTTCCGCCCTTCATAAGCCGTGATCCGTTAACTAAGCTGTTTCCTTTTTTAATATATTCGTACATTTGCGGCAGAGTAGATGGATCATGGGAAAGATCGCCATCCATTTGGGCAAGAACGTCTGCTTTTAGCCTGTCTACTGCAAAACGATGGCCTTTGTAAACACCTACACCAAGACCCATCTGCACAACGTCTAAATAATGGACTCTGGGATTAGTCTGGGAAATTTTCTTAACTATACTTCCCGTACCATCGGGGGAATGGCTGTCGGAAACCAACACATGAAGATCTACATTTTTTAAATTCTTACTTTGAGCAAGTACTTTTTTGATAACCTCTTCAATATTCTCCTTTTCGTTATAAGTTGGAATATTAACTACTAACTTCATTGTGAATTCTTTTGCAGGAGCTTAATGTCGGCTTCGACCATGAGCTTAACCAGGTCTGCAAATGAAACTTTTGGCTTCCAGCCAAGAGCCTTTTTTGCTTTTGTTGCATCCCCTATTAAAAAGTCTACTTCGGCAGGGCGGTAGAATTCTTTTGAGGTTTTTACGTATTTTTTCCAATTTGTTATACCGACAACTTTGAAAGCCGCTTCTACAAATTCCTGCACTGAATGATTTTCTCCTGTCGCAATAACATAATCGTCGGGTTTTGATTGCTGGAGCATAAGCCACATGGCTTCAACGTAATCACCGGAAAAACCCCAATCTCTTTTTGCATCTAAGTTGCCGAGGATGAGAGAGTCCTGCTGTCCGAGATGAATTTTGGCAACTCCATGAGAAATTTTTCTGGTCACAAATTCTAACCCTCTGCGTGGCGATTCATGATTAAAAAGGATTCCGGAAACCGTAAAAAGATCGTAAGACTCCCTGTAGTTGATTGTGATCCAATGAGCATAAACTTTGGCAACGCCATATGGACTTCTGGGATGAAAGGGTGTTTTTTCGGTTTGAGGAGTTTCCTGGACCTCGCCGAACATTTCGGAAGATGATGCCTGATAAAATTTGGCATCGGGTTTAACTTGCCTCATGGATTCCAGCATGCGGGTTGTCCCAAGAGCAGTAAACTCTCCGGTCAGAACAGGCTGTGACCATGAAGTGGCAACAAAACTTTGTGCTGCAAGGTTGTAAATTTCATCAGGATTTGAAAGAGAAATGGCGCTTGTTAATGATTGCTGGTCGAGAAGATCTCCGGGAATAAGTTCAATCTGGTCCTGGATATGTTTTATCCTTTCATAGTTGGGTGTAGAAGTT
Organism: Candidatus Curtissbacteria bacterium; assembly: GCA_030688205.1. Lineage (GTDB taxonomy): Bacteria > Patescibacteriota > Microgenomatia > Curtissbacterales > GWA2-41-24 > 2-01-FULL-41-11. The sequence continues at coordinate 3,295 of JAUYIQ010000035.1, forward strand.
CTTCTGGTCAAACCAAAAACTTTATAGTTTTTTGAAAGAAGAAATTCTGCAAGATATGAACCATCTTGTCCGGTAATACCAGTAATTAAAGCTCGTTTCATAATAAGTTATAAGTGACAAGTTATAGGTTATAAATCTAAGACACAATTCAATTTATAACTTAGTATTTCTAACTTGTAACTTCTCTCGTTCGTAGTCAATTGTATCAGAAAGTGTAGTCTCAAGTGGAATTTTAGGAGCCCAACCTGTTTTTTCCCTAAACTTTTTCGAATCGCAATATATTGTTTTAATATCGTGCGAATGCAAACGACTTTTGTCGGTTTCGATTCGAATTTTTGCATTGGACAGTGAAACCATAGTCTTTAAAATATCAGCCATTTTAACTGCTTGTCCAGAACCCAAATTATAAACCTCTCCCAATTCACCCTCATCAAGAGCAAGAATGTATGCTTTTACCATATCCCGCACGTCTGTAAAGTCCCGGCTTGTGTCCAGATTACCAACTTTAATTGTCCCCCCGCCTTTTTTCTCGCACTGCGCTATCTGGGCGGCAAACGATGCGATGGCAAAAAGATGGGATTGTCTTGGACCAATATGATTAAATGGCCTTACCCGCACGATTTGTAATTTGTTGTTTATAAAGTACTGCAAACCCAATAAATCCTGTGCAACTTTTGAAACTGCGTATGGCGAGGTGGGGGACAGGGGCGTGTTTTCGTCTATAGGCAAATGTTTTGGCTCTACCCTACCGTACTCATCCGCGGAACCAATGATAAGTATTTTTGCTTTTGATTTTGCACTAACTAAGCCTTCTAGTAGATTAATCTCCCCTACTATGTTGTTTTCCAGAGTCTTTTGGGGATTTTTGAAACTTTGAGCAGGAGACGAAAATGCAGCCAGATGGAAAACGTAATCCCAGGATTCAGACCTGAGGTTTGCTTTAAGCTTTTTTGCTTCTAAAATATCTCCGGCAACAAGCGTAATTTTATCTTTGATATGTTCTAAATTTTCGATCGGATGTTTGGGATGGAAGAGACCAAAAACTGAGATATTTTTTTCAAGTAATGCTTCTGTGAGATGGCTTCCGGCAAAACCGGCGATTCCAGTTATGAATGCTTTTTTCATCTACCCATTCCCAAGTATGTAAATCCTTCTTCTTTGACTGTTTTGGGATTAAAAATATTCCGTCCGTCAACAATAATGGGTTTTTTAAGAAGTTTTTTGGCTTTTTTCAAATCCATTTCACGAAACTGGGGCCATTCGGTAATAATGAGCATTGCATCTGCACCAGTTATTGCACTATATGCGTCTTTTGCGAATTTAATGTTTTTGATTACTCTTTTTGCATTATCCATTGCTTGAGGATCGTAAGCGACTACGGTGGCTTCAAGATCTGTCAGGTGGTTTGCGATTTTAATAGACGGGGCATCCCGCATATCGTCTGTGTTTGGTTTAAATGCCAGTCCAAGCATGGCAAGTTTGACGCCTTTCAAATTCCCCTCCTTGCCCCCTACCGCACTTTTAACTTTATTTATGAAGTTTTCAATCTGATCATTGTTGATACTGTCGACTGCCTGAAGCAGTTGGAAATCGTAATCGAAGTGTCTGCCAATTGCAATAAAAGCCAGAACATCTTTGGGAAGACATGACCCTCCGTATCCAATCCCCGGATATAAGAAAGACCTGCCAACTCGCCTGTCTGCTCCAACTCCGGCAAGCACTTTTTCAACATCCGCACCCATTCTTTCACAAAGAACTGCAATTGCATTGGCGAAAGAAACTTTTGTAGCTAGAATGGAATTTGCAGCGTATTTAATCAGTTGGGCACTCCTAATGTCCGTAATTATTCGTTCTCCAGAAATCGAGGCGTGCAGCTCTAGTAGAATCTTTTGGGCCTTTTGACTGGTTGACCCTATGACAATCCGGTCAGGATGCATAGTGTCTTCAATTGCAGTTCCTTCTCTTAAAAATTCCGGGCACGATGCAAACTCAAATTTAGATGAAGCGTGTTTTTTAACAGTTGCTTCCAGCTGGTCTTCAAAACCAATTGGAATTGTGCTTTTTATAGTTATTAACGTGTAACCGTGGTTGAAATTTTTTGCAGTTTCTTCTACTGCCGCAAAAAGATATGTTAGGTCTGCTTCTCCTGATTCTTTTGGCGGGGTCCCTACGCAAATAAATACTATTTGGGATTTGGGGACTGATTCCTTGTAGCTTGTGGTAAAAAATAATCTTTTTGCTTTAATGTTTCTGGTAATAAATTCGGAAAGCGATGGTTCAAAAAAGGGGACTATTCCTTTTTTTAATCCTTCTATTTTTTCGGGGACAACATCCACACAGTAAACTTTATTACCGAGCTCACTAAAAACGGCGGCAGTTACCAGTCCTACATATCCGGCCCCAACTACGGTTATTGTCATAATCTGGTAATTTTAGAAAAATTTAACATACAAAATCAATCTCTTGACGTAGGAATTTTTTCAATTCCGGCTTCCCAACTCGTTGGGTTAATACCAACAGATGTTATTTTGTTTACTTTTAATCCCCCATTCAAAGGCCTGGGGGTTGCTCCCTTAAGCTTCAGGGCTTCTTCTAGTTTTCCATGATCGAGTTTTACTTCAACCCCGGTGTAATGGGTAAGCAATTTTTTGGCAAATTCATATTGGGTTGTGGGCTTGGGGCTGACAAGATGATATATTCCCCGCCTGTTGTCGCCGACTAAAGTGATAATGGCCGGCGCAATGTCTGCAATGTAGGTGGGAGTTATTACCTGATCGTCGTACATCGGATACATTTTACCCATCTTTTCAAAGTAGTGAATTGTTCTAAGTGCTAAATCTTCTTTACCCGTATCTACCCCGCTGTAAGGGTAGGCGATTCTTAAAATAAGATAGTCTTTTGGACCGAGTGTTTCTCTAATCACTTTTTCTCCTTCCATTTTTGTTATCCCATACCAGGAAACTTTATCCATATCAGGTCCTACCGGATCTTCTTCGCTGTATGGACCGGAGGAACCGTCGAAAACAAAATCGGTAGAGAAAAAGACAAGTTTTTTGCCATACTTTTTACAGGCAATTGCAACATTTTTAGTACCTTCAACATTTATTTTCCAGCATAAACCATTTTTGTCACCTCTTTGAGCTTCTGCGCCGTTTACATCTGTGTATGCAGAAAACAAAACTACCCATTCCAACTTAGAACCATTTTCAGAAAAAAATGCCTCTACCGATTCCGGGTCTGTAATGTCTATTTCCGGGTACCCATTAAGATCTGCTGTGAGCAGCTTTACATCAGGCATTCTTTCGAATTGTTCTATTGCCTGCGTTGCGATCATTGATGAGGAACCAACAATTCCGAGTTTTTCTGTCATTTTAAACCGAAGTCTTCTCTTACCTGCTGCCAGGAGAATTGTGTGTTGTCTATGCGTCCTTCATCTTCAACGTTATAGAGCTGGGTTGGAAAATTAAGAAGATAACCTTCTTTTTGAGAGATAACCATGAAACCGTGATAGACCTCTTTGGGAATAACAATCATATACATTTCTTCTTCTTTTTCCGGACCCATTACAAATAGGTTTAGTTTATCTTTCGTTTTTGAGTCTTGACGCGGGTCCCAAAGTGCTGTGACTATTCTCCCCGAAACGCAAATAAAGCGGTCTTCCTGTTTCTGGTGAACATGCCATTTGTCTTCGTCTCTGGCAATTCCGCTAGGTGTTTTTGACATGTACTGCATGATAAATGGCAAGTGGTCACCAAAGACATCTGTCCAATCGCTCCGCATGGTTTCGACAAGCGATCCTGTAGGGTCGGTGTGCTGGACAAGTTTGCGAATTATAGTCCCTTCGATGAGGTCTTGTTGGTTGTTTAGGTTAAAGTATTGGTAGATCATACAATAATTTTCAATTTAAAATTTACAATTTACAATCAATTTACAATGACACAATTTCCAAAATTAAAAATTAAAACATTGAAAATTCAATGAAAATTGATAATTGAAAATTGTATATTGTGTTATCTCTTATCATACTGCTTCTCGTAGTACTCTTTCTCCCTGTTTTTAAGCTTCTGCCACCAGTTTTTGTTTTCTTGATACCACTGCACCGTCAGTTGCAGTGCGGTATCAAAATCATATTTTGGCTGCCAGCCGAGTTCTTTCTTTATGTGAGTACTATCTATGGCATAACGCCTATCGTGTCCCGGTCTGTCCTTAACAAATTCAATTTCATCTTCAGATTTTCCAAGTATTTTTAAAATCTTTTTGATTACATCTATGTTTGGAATATTCATGTCGATTCCAATGCAATACGTCTCCCCTACTTTGCCGCGTGACAGAACAAGATCTATTGCGCTGCAATGGTCTTCGACATAAAGCCAGTCGCGGACATATAGACCATCACCATATACCGGCACTTTTTTGCCTTCCAGAAGATTCGTTATAGCAAGAGGAATTAATTTTTCCGGAAAATGATATGGGCCGAAATTGTTGGAACAGTTGGTAATAGTTATTGGTAAATCGTAAGTATAGTGATAAGCGCGGACGAGATGGTCGGATGCAGCTTTACTGGCTGCATACGGACTCCTGGGGTTGTATTTTGTGTCTTCTTTGAATTTATCTTCCGAGTTTAATTCCAACGCGCCAAAAACTTCATCAGTACTAATATGGTGGAAGCGTTTTACTTTTGCGTCTACCGCGGCATCTAAAAGAACCTGAGTTCCACTAACATTTGTTTTTATAAACGGTGCAGGATCAAGAATCGACCTGTCTACATGGCTTTCCGCGGAAAAATTAACGACAGTATCAACATCCTTTAGAGTTGCACTTATCGCGTGTGCATCTCCGATGTCTCCATGAATAAAAGTATAATTCGGGCTTTTTTCAATGTCTTTTAGACTGTCCAGATTGCCGGCGTATGTCAGAGCATCAAAGTTTACGATATGGTCCTCGGGGTGGTTGTAGAGCCAGTAATGAATGAAATTGGAGCCGATGAATCCGGCTCCGCCGGTAATCAATAATTTCATCAAAAGGTTGTGAGTTCTTTTTCTTTTTCGGATCCTAGATTTTTCCTTGCCCAGTAAACGCCGGTTCGATAAAGACTATCGAAAGTGCCAGCGTCGTTCCAAAAACCATCCAGCTTTGCCCAGTGTAGATTTCCTTCCTTTATATATAGGTTGTTGACGTCGGTTATTTCTAACTGTCCTCTGGCAGATGGTTTTATTTCTTTCGTAAATGTAAAGACCTGATTGTCGTAAATATAAACACCGGTTACGGCTAAATTGCTTTTAGGATTTTTCGGTTTTTCCACAATATCGACTACCTTCGTCTTGTCTCTTTTGTCCAACTCCGCGATACCAAAGCGGTGAGGATCATCCACTTGGTGCAGAAAAATTACTGCTCCATTTTTAAATTTTTTAACTTCCCCGGAAATGTCTGCATCCGTACAGTTATCGCCAAGAATAACGGCAACGGACTGGCCGTCTGCAACATCTTCTGCAAGG